>CAYTRV010000095.1:0-8286 GCA_964440285.1 uncultured Bifidobacteriaceae bacterium | reverse complement strand
ATCGGGCCGGGCTCCGGTCGGGCTGGGCGGCGCCCCCGCCGCCGCTGGGGGAGCCGCCGCTGCCGCCGGTCCCGGGCACGCTCGGGAGTCCGCCCCCGAGGTCGGAGACCACCGGAACCTCCGGAAGCTGCGGCGGTTCGGGTATGACATCCGCGACCGACGGGGTCTGCGGTACCGGCGGAAGCTCGGCGACAGCGTCGAGGACGCCCAGCGTTGCTTGCGAACTGATCGGAACATCGGGCACCCCGACCTGACCGGACGCGACGGCGCAGAGCGACCCCGTGGCAAGGGCCATCACTCCGGCCGCCGTCATGAGATGCATCCGTGCGCGCGAGGAGCCAGGCACCGCCTCCTCCTTCCCCAATCCGATGGTGTCATGAAACGTACCAAATCTTTATCGGCTGCACCACGCCGGCACATGAGTCCCAGCCGGCGTGCCGGACGCAGGCAGCCCGCGGATCGGAGGCCGTGACGCGCCCGTCGGCCTCGGGAACAGATTCGATCCGGAGTGACGGCGCGGAAGGCCGCGGGCGGTTACTACGCGTCGGTGACCGGATCTCCTCGCGCTTGTGCTCTCAGGATCACGACTGGGAACCTCCGCCGAGTGCGGCCACGATAGCCCTCCCACGCCGGGTAGGCGGCGACGAGTCGTGCCCAGAGCCGGTCGGCCTCCCCCGCGCCAGCCTCGGTCGCACGGACCGGGATGACCCGGCGGCCGATCTGCATCGTCGCGTCGGGGTTGGCTCGCAGGTTGAGATACCAGCCCGGATACGCGTCGTGACCAGCCTGGGAGGCGACGATCACCCGATCTTCCCCGTCCTGGATACAGAGCAACGGAACGGTTCGGGACACGCCGCTGCGACGGCCGGTCGTGGTGACGAGGATCACCCGGGCGTCGCCGATGCGGCCGAGCACGCGCCCGCCGGTGGCGCGGTAGACGGTGCCGTGCACGCGTCCCAGCGCGCGGATCAGCGACTTTGGCGGTCTCATCCCCGGCGCGGGCCGCTTTCCCTCATGGGGCGAGCCACTCGTCGAAGGACGAGCACGGCACGCCCGGTCACCGACATCGAGCGGGCGTGCCTACGCATCCAGGTCGAGTTGGACGAACCAGACCTGTTCGAACCCGTCGATGGCGGCGATCTCATCCGCGGCGGCCTTCGGGACCGGCGAGTCGACGGTGACGGCCATCACCGCGAGGCCCTCGGCGCGGCTGCGCGACACGGCCATCGACGCGATGTTGACCCCCGCCGCACCGAGGATCGTGCCAACGCGTCCGATCATCCCGGGCACGTCGAGGTAGCGGAAGATCCCGATGTGCGGTGCCAGCTCCAACTCGATGTCCTGGTCGAACGCGGACACCAGGCGCGTGCGCGACGTGGTGCCGATCGTGGTGCCCGACACGCTGACGTTGCCCGACCGCAGCGTGATGCGGTTGGTGTAGTCACGCTCCTGTCGCGTCGTGGCCTCCGTGAACCGAATTCCGCGCTCCTCGGCGAGGTGCGGCGCATTGACGAGGTTCGCGGGCTCCTCGGTGTGGCCACGCAGGATCCCGACGAGCGCTGCGGCGGTCAGCAACCGGGTGCCGTAGTCCGCCAGCCCGCCCTCGATCGCGATCTCGAGCGGGGAGACCTGCCCGCCAGTCAGCACGCACTGCAGCTGGCCGAGCTGACGGGCGAGCGGGATGAACGGCCGCATGGCCTCCATCCCCTCCGCGCTGACGGCGGGGATGTTGACCGCCGACGTGACGACGCCGCCGGTCAGCGCGGCGACGACCTGCTCGGCGACGTCGGCCCCGGCGCGGTCCTGCGCCTCGACCGTCGACGCGCCGAGATGCGGCGTGACCACGACGCCCGGGATCCCGAACAGCGGGCTCTCGGTCGCCGGCTCCGACTCGAACACGTCGATGGCCGCCCCGGCCAGGTGCCCGCTCGCCACGGCCGCCGCGAGGGCCGCCTCGTCGACGAGGTCGCCGCGGGCGACGTTGATCAACCGCGCGCCGGGCTTCATCTTCGCGAGCGCGGCGGCGTCGATCATGCCGCGCGTCTCAGGGGTCGCCGGCATGTGGAGCGTGACGAAGTCGCTCGCGGCGTAGAGATCGTCGAGCGTCTCGGCCCGCTCCACCCCGAGCTCGCGGTAGCGCCCCTCCGCGATGAACGGGTCGAATGCGAGGACGTTCATCCGAAGCCCCTTGGCGCGCTCCGCCACGAGGCGGCCGATGCGGCCCAGCCCGACGACGCCGAGGGTCTTCCCGGTCACCTCGATGCCGCCGAACTTCGAGCGCTCCCACGCACCTTCGACCAGCCGGGCATGCGCCTGGGCGACGTTGCGCGCCTGGGCGAGGATGAGCGCGATCGTGTGCTCCGCGGCGGACAGGGAGTTCGACTCCGGCGCGTTGCAGACGACGATGCCGCGGCGGGTGGCCGCGTCGACATCGACGTTGTCGACCCCGGTGCCGGCCCGGCCGATCACCTTGAGCCTCGTCGCGAGCCCGATGAGCTCCCCGGTGACCTTGGTGGCGCTCCGCACGACGATGCCGTCGTAGTCCGCGATGCGCTCGGCAAGCTCCTCCGCCGTCCACGACGTGCCGTCGTCGACCGTGACGCTCTGGCGGAGGCATTCGATCCCCGCGTCGGCGAGTTGCTCGCAGACGAGCACGCGGATGTCGGCCCGGGCGAGCTGACCGGGCTGGGCACTACCGGCCATGTGGCTAGCCCTCCGCGCCCTTGTCCGAGATTTCCGGTCCCGCCACGCCTTCGGGCCTGCTTCCGTTGAGGGCGGCCGCGGACTCCGGACCACGACCACGGTACGCGGCGGCGAACCGCTCCATCGCGCTGACCTGGGCGGGGGCGAACGGCTTGCACACGACCCACCGCTGCCAGCTCCCGGCGACGACCGCGTCCTTCGGAAATTGCGGGCTCGTGTTGGGCACGATCATCAGGTACGCCGGCGACCTCGCCCACATCTCCCGGAGCGCGTTGACCCCTTCGACCGGGACCTCCGTGCCGTAGTGGATGATCACGCCGCCATGCTCGAGGTTGTGAAGCTGGTGCTTGTACGGGACGGGCTTGTTGTACACGCCCCAGTCGGCCCAGCGCTCGTTGTGGGCGCCGGACAGCGGCGGGATCGAGAACGCCGCCGCGGCCTCCCCGGAGAGGTGGCTCTGCGGATCGGCCTCGCTCGCGAACGACGCCGTCGCGCACCCGGCCGCCTCCGCGGCGGCTTTGACCTCGGCCGCGATCGGGGGCGGCGGGTCGTTGTAGGTGACACTCGGGCTGCGTGGCACGCGGTTCGCCCGGTCCTGCGCCGGCTCGGGCTTCACCAGGCCGGGCCGGTCGTCGGTGAAGTCGGGCTGCTGGGGGTTTGCACCCCCGGTCGTCGTGCTGTTCGGAGAGCTGTCGCCTCCGCAGGCTGCGACCGCCAGGGCGATCGTCGCGGCCATCGCTGCCACACCGACCCCTCTCAGAATTCCTGGTCGATCCAACTCATCATCCCCCGGAGGCGCTTGCCGACATCTTCGATCTCGTGACCGGCCTGTCGCTTGGTGATCGCGTTGAAGCGTGGCTTGCCGACCCGGTTCTCGAGGAGCCATTCCTTGGCGAACTCACCGCTCTGGATCTCGGCGAGGATCTTCTTCATCTCCGCGCGGGTCTCGTCGGTGATGATCCGCGGGCCGCGCGTGATGTCGCCGTACTCGGCGGTGTTCGAGATGGAGTAGCGCATCCCGCTGATGCCCTTCTCGTACATGAGGTCGACGATGAGCTTCAGCTCGTGGAGGCACTCGAAGTACGCCATCTCCGGGTTGTAGCCGGCCTCGACGAGGGTCTCGTACCCCGCGCGCACCAGCTCGGTGAGCCCGCCGCAGAGCACCACCTGCTCGCCGAACAGGTCCGTCTCGGCTTCCTCGGCGAACGTCGTCTCGATCACGCCGGCCCGTGCGCAGCCGATGCCCTTCGCGTAGGCGAGCGCGAGGTCGCGGGCGTTTCCGGTCGCGTCCTGCGCGACGGCGACGAGGCCGGGGACGCCCTTGCCCTCCGCGTACTGGCGGCGCACCAGATGCCCCGGCCCCTTGGGCGCGACCATGAAGCAGTCGACGCCGGCGGGCGGCACGACCTGGCCGAAGTGGATCGAGAACCCGTGGGCGAACATGATGGCGTTCCCGGGCACCAATCCGGGCGCGATCTCCTCGCGGAACAGGTCGCCCTGCAGCTCGTCCGGGACCAGGATCATGACGATGTCGCCCTTCGCGGCGGCCTCGTCGGGCGGGAGCACGGTGAGCTCCTGCTCGCGCGCCTTCGCGACCGACGCAGAGTCGGGCCGCAGGCCGACGATCACGGTGACGCCGGAGTCGCGCAGGTTGAGCGCGTGCGCGTGCCCCTGGCTGCCGTATCCGATGATGGACACGGTCTTGCCCTCCAGGTTGCGGAGGTCGGCGTCGGCGTCGTAGAGCATGCGGGCGGCTCCTGGATCCGTTGTCTAGGTCGGGTTCGCGCCGCGCCCGAGGGCGACGACGCCGGTCTTGACGAGCTCCATCAGCCCGAGGGGGCGAAGGAGCTCCTCGAAGCTCACGAGCGCCTCGCTCTCGCCGGTGAGCTCGATCGTGAGGGTCTCGGAGGTGACGTCGATGATGTTCGCGTGGAAGATCTCGACCAGCTCGATGACCTCGCTCCGCGCGCCGGGCTTCGCCGCGACCTTGAACAGCCCCAGCTCCCGCGCGACCATGTTCTGCGGGTCGAGCTCGCGTACCTTGATGACGTTGATGAGCTTGTCGAGCTGCTTGGTGATCTGCTCGATCGGCGTCTTGGTCGTGTCGACGGTGATCGTCATCCGGCTGCGGTCGGCGCGCTCGGTGGGGCTCACCGCGAGCGAGTCGATGTTGAAGCCGCGACGCGTGAACAGGCCGGAAACCCTCGAGAGGACACCGGGTTTGTTCTCGACGAGTGCTGAGAGCGTGTGTTTCACCGGGTCGGCAGCATAGCCGAACGCGCCCGACGCCCCGCCGCGCGACGTCTCGCCGCTGCAAGCGCCGTCACCCTCGAACCCATCTCCGCGAGAGGTTGCCGAACGGTCATTTTCTCGCCAGGATTGTTCCGGTCCCGACGCGAGGAGCGACGACATGCGAATCCATCAGCCAGGTTCGGCAGCCGTAGTGATGCTGATCGCGTTCGCAGTGGGTGGCATGGCAGGCTGTGGCGGCGCCGGCTCGAGCGCGGACGTCACCGCCGCGTCACTCACGCCTCGGCTGCTTCCCCTCGCCGCAATACCGGTTCCAGGTTTCCGCCAGCAACGTACGTTCGATTGGAGCGATCCCATCGACCTCATCGGCCAGGGCATCCCGCTACCGGAGGCCACCCAACCGTCGAGCGGGGTGAAGGCCTTCGAGGACGCGGGTTTCAGAGGAGCGGCCGGCGAGCGCTTTGCCCAGGGCACCCCGCCAAACGAGGGCGACGTGACGATCGGAGTCGCGAAGTTCACGTCCCCCGACGGAGCACTCCAGGCGCGCGACTGGGTGCATGGCCAAGACCTCCAACAGCCCTGCTATGCCGCCTGCATCTATGCTCCACGCAATCTGCCGATCCCAGAAGTTCCCACCGCCACCGCCGTCCAGCAGGTCCCCACCATCTCGTCACCGCAGAGCGACGGGCAACCTCCGCCGATGCACTATCGCGTCCAGTTTACGGTCGGCCCATACCTCTACTTCGCCTCGACCGACGGCTCGCCCAAAGACGTCCAGAACGTGATTGGGGCCGCCCAGCTCTACTACCAGCACGTTCAGAAACTACCCGACTGAGACTCGAGCCCCGCATGGGCACCCGTCTCGGTGACTCGGAGCGGGCAGACTCAGAAGCGCCGGTAGCCCTGTCGGCTGAGGGTGAACCCATGGCGCTGGAGGTTGACGCACGTCAGTCCGGTCCGCCGGGACGTGCAGACGATCCCGCCGACCCTGATCCGGGTCCCGTAGACGAGGATGCGACCCCGGTTGAGGGCGGTGTCGCCGGCACACACGAACCGTGCGCGCCCCGTCCGCCCGAGGGACAGGCCCTGTCCCCAGTCGAGGGTGCACCGGGCGGGGCGGCGTGGCGGCGACCAGTTGCGCGTCGCGATGTCGCACCGCACGACGTTGTCGGCGCGGACCGTCTCGCCGATGCACCCGATGTTGCTCGACGGGGTGCGGAACTGAATGAGCTTCGCCATCGCGGGCGCGGCCACGATCGCACCGAGCACAACCGTGACGGCGGCGGCGGCGGCACCGCGGCGCAGGGCGGTCACGAGGTGAGCTCCCGCACGAGGTCGCCCACGGTCTTCGGGTCCGCCCGACCCTGCGTCGCCTTCATGACCTGTCCCACGAAGTAGCCGATGAGCTTGTCCTGGCCGTCGCGAAGCTGCTGCGCCTGCTTCGGGTTGTCGGCGATGACCCGCTCCACGATCCCGCGGAGCTCGTCGCCGGCGCCGATCGCGGCAAGTCCGCGCTCCTCGACGACCACCCGCGGGTCGGCGCCCGTCTCGGCGACGGCGGGCAGGACGACCTCCTTCGCGTTCGGCCGGCTGAGCTCCCCGGCCTCCACCATCGCGATCAGCGCCGCCAGACGTTCGGGGGTCACGTTGCTCTCCCACGGCTCCTCGCCCCGCTCCGCAAGCAGGGCGCGGAGGTCGCCGCGGATCCAGTTGGCCGCGAGCTTCGGCTCGACGAGGGCCGCGGTCCGCTCGAGGTAGGCCGACAGCTCCCGCGTCTCGGTCAGCACGTCCGCGTCCTCGAACGGGAGGCCGAGCTCCGTCTGGAAACGGCGGCGACGCGCGACCGGCAGCTCCGGGAGCGACGCGCGAAGCTCCGCCACCCATGCGGGGTCGGGCGCCAGCGGCACCAGGTCGGGCTCGGGGAAGTACCGGTAGTCGTGCGCCTCCTCCTTGCTGCGAAGCGGGTGCAGCTCACCGGTCGCGTGGTCGAAATGGAGCGTCTCCTGCACGACGCGCTCGCCGGACTCGACCAACCCGATCTGCCGGGCGATCTCCGCCTCGATCCCTCTGCGCAGGAACGTGAACGAGTTGATGTTCTTCAGCTCCGTCTTCGTGCCGAGCTCGCTCGTACCGGCCGGCCGGACGCTGACGTTCGCGTCGGCCCGCATCGACCCCTCCTCCATGTTGCAGTCGCTCACCCCGAGCTCGAGCAGCGTATGGCGCAGCTGCTTGAGGAAGTCGGACGCCTCCTGCCCGGACCGGAAGTCCGGCTCCGTGACGATCTCCGCCAGCGGCGTGCCACCGCGGTTGAAGTCGACCGCCGACTGCTCCGCCCCGGCGCGGCGACCGCCGGCCGAGAGGTGAAGGAGCTTCGCGGCGTCCTCCTCGAGATGCACCCGGGTGATGCGGACGGTGCGCTCCCCCTCCTCCTGCAGGTAGGTGAACGCGCCGCCCACACAGAGCGGCTCGTCGTACTGGCTGATCTGGTACGCCTTCGGCAGGTCCGGGTAGAAGTAGTTCTTGCGGTGGAACGTCGACTCGGTCGCGATCTCGCACCCCAGCGCCAGGCCAGCGATGATCCCCAGCCGGATCGCCTCGGCGTTCACCACCGGAAGCGCCCCCGGGTGCGCCAGGCAGACCGGGCAGGTGTGCGTGTTCGGCGGGTCGCCGAACGACAGCTCGCACCCGCAGAACATCTTCGTCCGCGTCAGGAGCTGCACGTGGATCTCGATGCCGATCACGGCTTCCCATTGCGTCGAGGGCATATCTACGGGCCCTCTGCGAAGAGGTGATCGGGTCTCACGTGAGCCCCGGCGGGGTGGGGTCGAAGCCGATGGCTTGCTCCAGTGCGTGCGCGGCGGCGAACAGGCGATTCTCGCTGAACGCCGGGCCGGCGAGCTGCAGGCCCACCGGTAGACCGCCGGAGAGGCCGCACGGGATGGAGATCGCCGGAAGTCCGGCGAGGCTCACGGGAATGGTGCAGACGTCCGCGAGGTACATGGAGTACGGGTCGGCGGTGCGCTCGCCGAGCGGGAACGCGACCGTCGGCGACGTCGGCGATGCGACGAGGTCGACCTCCGCGAACGCCCGGGCGAAGTCCTCCACGATCAGCGTCCGCACCCTCTGCGCCTGCCGGTAGTACGCGTCGTAATACCCCGACGCCAGCGCGAACGTCCCGAGCATGATGCGGCGCTTGACCTCGGGTCCGAACAGGCCCCCCCTGGTGAGCTCGTACTGGTCGGTCAGGGTCTCCGCCTCGGCCCGCGGTCCGTAGCGCACGCCGTCGAACCGGGCGAGGTTCGCCGAGCACTCGGCGGGGGCGATGAGGTAATA
>CAYTRV010000094.1:0-8423 GCA_964440285.1 uncultured Bifidobacteriaceae bacterium | reverse complement strand
GTCCCCGTCGCGGCCGTCGCGGATGCCGTCCCCGTCGTCGTCGCGGTCACGGTTCGACGCGATCCCATCGTTGTCCTGATCCTTGTCGAGGGGGTCCACGACGCAGTCGTCGTCGTCGTCGCGGTCGCGGGTGTCGATGATCCCGTCGTCGTCGTGGTCGCGATCGGCGCTGTCCACGATGCCGTCGTTGTCGTCGTCGCGATCGGCGCTGTCGACGATGCCGTCGTTGTCGTCGTCGAAGTCGCCGGCGTCGCCGACGTCGTCGCCGTCGTCGTCGTCGTCCTTCGCGTCGCCGCGACCGTCGTCATCGTCGTCGCAGTCGTTGTCGTCGTCATCCAGGCGGGTGAGCACGGCGGCAGGGGCGTCATCGTCGGAGGCGCCGGAAGGACCGGACGACCGGGTCGCTGCGCCGGCAAGGGCGGCCGTGACGCCGAGGGCGATGAACGCCATCACCGCCAGGATCGCGAGGTTGCGGCGGATGAGCGAGACGAGCGACATGGCATTCTCCAATGAGGGTGAGGGAACTTCGGGCGGCAACGCGTGCGTGGGTCTACCCAGAGCCACGGATTCACGCTCCGGTTCTTACGCGACGACGTCGAGGCTCGAGGACTGTCGCGGCCTCGGCCCGGTCACCGCGGCCATGTCGACGAGGACGAGGGTGCCGGGCGGCCTACTCGTCGACCGGTCCTGGGCCCTCCAGGCGGGCCTTCACGCCGACCTCCAGGCTGTTGACGCGCCACAGCGCGAGGGCCTCCGGGGTGGCCGCGGCCGGCATCTGACCCGCAGGCGGCCCGTGGTGCCACGCCACCGCATGGAGCAGCCCGAGACGCCGTTCCGGCGTCAGCCGTGCCCGGCGCGCCGCCGCATCGACGATCTCGTGGCCGATCGCGAGGTGCCCCAGCATGCGGCCCTCGTCGGTCGGCTCGAACGTCGCACCGAGCCGCCACGCCCGGATGTGCCCGACGTCGTGTACCAGGGCAGCGGCGACCAGCAGGTCGGCGTCGAGGCGCGGGTGCCACTGGCAGAGGGTCTGGGCGAGCGACGCCACCCCGACCGTGTGCTCCAGAAGGCCGCCCTGGTAGGCGTGATGGCCGGAACGGGTACACGGGGCGGTGCGCCAGCCGTCGCCCAGCGCACGGTCGTTCAGCACGCTCACGGTGAACGTCCGGAGCTTCGGGTCGGCGATCTCTCCGGCGAGGTGCTCCGCGAAGCCCGCGAGCTCCTCGGGCTCCCGATGGCTGCGCGGCAGGAGCTCCTCGGCCGCCACCTCGTCGCCGGCGGGCCGGATGTGGCGCACCCGCACCGCCGGACGCCCCTGACGCGCGATGACCTGGCCCGCCACGCGCACGCGGTCGCCCGTCTCGAACTGCTCGGCGAAGAAGTCCGGCTGGTCGAAGACGAACGCCCCGATCGCGCCGGATGCGTCGGCCAGCGTCAGCATGAGATACGGGTCGCCCTGCCGCGACAGCCGCCGCTCCTTACGGCGGACGGCGTAGACGCCTTCGACGGGCTGGCCCACCTCGAAGCCGGCGACCTGGCTCATCGGTCCCTCGCCGGGCACAGGAGCTGGAAGTCGCACGACTCGCAATGCCAGCCCGGTCGTGGCTCGAACTCCTGCGACGCGGCGGAATCGGCGAGCAGGCGCGCGTCCTCCACCAGGGTCGCGAGCTCCGCCGGGTCGGGATCGAACACGCGTGAGTCGCCGTCGAGGACGTACTCCAGGCGCGCACCCTGGATCTTCCCGCCGCCGGCCTGCGCCGCTGCCAGATAGAGGGCGATCACGAGGTCCTCGTCGCCGACGCCGCTGCCGCCGGGCGGGCGGCCGGTCTTGTAGTCGATGAGCTGGAAGCCGCCACTGGGGTGCCGGTCGATGCGGTCGACACGGCCGCGCACGGTGTGCCGTCCCAACGGAAGCGTGAACCTTCGCTCCACCCCGGCGGGCGTGGCGCCGCTCCTGGCGACCCGCTCGTGATACATCGGGAGCTGCTCCCGACCACGCCGCAACGCCTGCTGGCCCTCGGGGGTCGACGCCACGCCGAGCCGGGTGAGCTGCATCTCGAAACGGGCGACCAGCGCGTCCCCGTCGCCGCCGACGCCGCCGGGCCGGTAATGGGCCTCGAGGGCCAGGTGCGCGGCGGTGCCGATGCGGCCCGAGGGACGGTCGGGCTGCGGGATCCGGTCGACCCGCGAGAAGCGGTAGCGAAGCGGACACGTGCGGTAGGTCTGCAGGTCGCTCGGCGAGATCTCGATGGCGGGCGGGGCGACCGGGGGCGGCGGGGACGGCGCGGCTGGGGGTGGGGTCGGCGTGAGCGCACGTGCCCGCGCGGCGACGAGCGCGTCGAGGGCGGCCCGGGCAGTGGCCATGAGCGCGGCGCTGCCCGGTGCGCCGGCGGCCTGCCCAGCCGCGGCGGCCTGCCCGGCGCGTTCGAGGGCCCCGCGGGCGTCACCGATCTGCGCGAGCGTCTCCACGGCCAGGCTCCCGCCCACCCGCTCCGGCTCCGGCCCGCCGCGGGCCTCCCGTGCGTCGTCGAAGAACGGCGAGGGCCGTTGACGCACGCGCTCGCCCGCCTCGTACGTGGAGAGGTACACGTGCCGCCGCGGCCGGGTGAGCGCCACGTACACGAGCCGGCGCTTCTCGGCGATGTGGGCGTCGCGGCCGCGCTGGATGCTCTCAGGCAGGAGCTCGTCGGGGATGTCGCTTCGCTGGCGGTCGCGACCCGGCATGCGCGCGGCGACGAACCCGATGACGAAGACCGCGTCGAACTCGAGGCCCTTCGCCTGGTGAATGGTCGAGACCTGCACCCCGATGCGCTCGCCGGTGCGTTCGATCCGGCCGCGGTGGCCCACCTCCGACAGCCCGACCAGCCTGCGGACGAGTCCGACCGCGTCGAGCGCGGGGTCGCGCCGGGCGATGTCGGCCGCCATGCGCTCGAGCGCGGCGAGCCCCGCAAGGCGGGCTGCGCCCTCCGCGCCACCCAGGGCAAGGGCCTGCCGCCGAAGGCCCGACCGGTCGAGGACGTCGCGCACGAGGTCCTCGGCAGGGCCGGTGGTCGCGGGCCCGACGGCGTCGAGCACGGCGGCAAGCGGCGAGGCGTCGCCAGCGACGTGGAGGAGCGCGCCGGTGATCGGCGCGCCGGCCGCGGCGGCGGTCGCGACCGCGTCGGCGCTCGCGCCCCACGGCAACTTCATCCGTGGGTCGGCGGCGATCCGCAGGTGCGCCTGCACGTCGTGCGGGTCGGCGAGCATGCGCAGCCAGGCGAGGGCGGCGCGCACCTCGCGCCGCTCGAACAGGCCGAGCCCGCCGTGCACCTGGTGGGGGATGCCGGCGGCCTCGAGGGCGCGAACGACGGCGGCGGACTCGGTGCGGATCGAGTCCATCAGCACCGCCTGCTCCTCGAACCTGATGCCCTCCCCCGCGAGACGCACGATCTCGTCCGCGACCGCCCGCGCCTGGCCGTCCTCGTCGGGCGCGACCCAGAACCGAGGCGCGGGGCCTGCGGCGCTCTCCAATGCGACGAGCCGCTTCTCGGCGCGGTCGGGCACCTTCTCCACGACGGCGTGGGCGACGTCGAGGATCGCCTGGGTCGACCGGTGGTTGCGTTCGAGCTTGATCTCCCGCCGGTTCGGGTACCGGGCGCGGAAGTCGGCGATGTTCTTGGTGGAGGCGCCCCGGAACCGGTAGATGCCCTGGTCGTCGTCGCCCACCGCCACGACGCGCTCGGCGGTATCGGCCAGCAGGTAGAGCAGTTGCGCCTGGGCGTGGTCTGTGTCCTGGAACTCGTCGATCATCACGTGGCGGGTGACCTCCCGGACCGCCCCGAGCCGGTCGGGGTGCGCGCGCATGAGGCCGAGGGAGCGCACGATCGCCTCGCCGTAGTCGACGAGCCCCGCCTCGGCGAGCCACCGGTCGTGCGCCTGGTAGGCCCGGGCGAACTCGAGGTCCTTGAGCCGCTCGCGCCGCTCCTTCGAGCCAGACGCGTTCTGCAGGGCGTGACCGGCGAACGCGACGAAGTCGTCCGCCGCGACGAGCTCGTTCTTGCAGCGGTCGATGCGCTGGAGGATCTCCCCGACGACCCGGCCGGGGTCGCCGCGCAGGTCGTGCGCGATCAGGTCGAGCTCGCCGATGCGCTCGAGCAGCATGAGCGCGCGGTCCTCTTCCGTCGCCCAGGTCGCGGGCGGCAGGAGCCCGTGGTCGACGCCTTGCACCCGGGCGAGCTCACCCGCGAAGGCGTGGAAGGTGCTGACGCGGAGGGTCTCATGGGCGCGTCCGAGGAGGGCCTCGGCGCGGGAGCGCAGCTCTTCCGCCGCCTGCGCGCTGAAGGTCAGCGCGAGGATCTCGCCCGGTTCGGCGCCGCCGTCGACGAGCCACGCGAGCCGGTGCGTGAGGACGCGGGTCTTGCCGGCGCCCGCCCCGGCGACCACCAGCAGCGGTCCGCCCGGATGGGTGACCGCGTCGCGCTGCTCGTCGGTGAGGCCGTCGAGGACCACTTGTCGATGGTACGCCGGGAGGCGGACACCGGGACGCCCGGACGAGGCGGCCGGCGGCGGACCCGCGGGTGGGACCCCTGTACGATCCCGCCCCGTGGCCGACCTCCGTCCCTTCCGAGCGCTTCGCTACGACGACGCCGCCGCCGGAGACCTCGAACGGCTCGTCTGCCCGCCGTACGACGTGATCGACGCCGCCGAACGGGAGGCGCTCCTGGCGGCGAGCCCGTACAACGCCGTGCGGCTCGAGCTGCCCGAGCTCGCGTACGACCTGGTGGGCGCCCTCATCGACGGGTGGCTCGCGGCCGGCGTGTTGCGACGCGTGCAGGCGCCGGGGCTCGTGGCGTGGACGCAGACGTTCACGCTTGACGACGCGTCGACGCACGAGCGGCGGGTGGTGCTCGCCGCCATCGGCGTGGAGCCGTACGAGGCGCGGGTCGTGCGCCCGCACGAGCGCACGCACGCCGGCCCGAAGGAGGACCGCCTCAAGCTCCTGTACGGGGCACGGACCCAGATCTCACCGGTGTACGGGCTCTACCCGGACGGCGCCGGCGCGGTGTGGGCGGCCGCGGGGGTGTCGGGGGAGCCGGACGCAGCGGTGACGGGTCGCGACGGCACCCGCAACCGCCTCTGGTGGATCGACGACCCGGCCAGGTGTGCGGCCGTCACCTCGGCGATGGCCGACCGGTGGATCCTCATCGCCGAC
Organism: uncultured Bifidobacteriaceae bacterium; assembly: GCA_964440285.1. Classification (GTDB taxonomy): domain Bacteria; phylum Actinomycetota; class Thermoleophilia; order Miltoncostaeales; family Miltoncostaeaceae; genus CALMEC01. The sequence continues at coordinate 3,232 of CAYTRV010000094.1, read as the reverse complement.
GGCCACCACCGGTACGAGACGGCGGTGCGCTACCGGGAGGAGCGGCGCGCGGCCGGCGACGGCGACGGTCCGCACGACGTGGTGATGATGGGACTCACCGCCCTGGAGGACCCTGGCCTGGTCGTGCTGCCCACGCACCGGGTGCTCAGCGAGTGGCCGGCGGGCGTGGCGGACGGGTTCGACGTCAGGCCGGTCGCGGATCTCGACGGCCTGCGGTCGGCGCTGGCGGCGACGTCGCCGGACGCGCCCGCGTTCGGCCTCGTGACGGCGGGCGGCGCGGCGGTGCTCACCGGCCCGCCAACCGACGATCCGTCGCCGGCGGCGCATCTCGACGTGGCCGTCCTGGAGCAGCGCATCCTGCTGCGGGCGTTCGGCGAGGACCAGGCCTCGCTCACCGCCCGCGGGGTGCTGGGCTACGTGAAGGACACCGCCGAGGCCTGGCGGCTGGGCCGCAGAGGCGAGGCGGCCGCGGTGCTGATTCTCCGGCCGATGCCGAAGACCGCGGTGCTCGACGTCGCGGAGGCCGGCGAGACGATGCCGCAGAAGTCGACGTACTTCTTCCCGAAGCTCCTCACCGGCGTCGCGTTCCACCCCTTGTCCTAGTTGTAGTCCCCACGAAAAGCATGCTTCTCACATAAGCTTGTTTTTGTCGGTCGGGCCTGCAAACCTCCACCAGGAGGTCACAACGTGAGCGATCCCGGCTGGACAGCCGTCGAACGATGGTGGCCCGGAGATCCGGGAGCACCCGGGGGGAAGGCGAACCGTGTGGGGTTCGCCTACACGGCTCATGTACCGGGTGAGATCGGCTCATGGGAACCGAGCCTCCCCGCAGCCGTCGCGGCGGACTCGGCGCGGGCCGAGACCGCTGTGCGAGCACTCACGCGGCACGGAGCTCGCCTCGGCGTTCTCACGCGCCCGCTCCTGCGCTCCGAGGCGATCGCCTCGTCGCGGATCGAGGGACTCAGCGTCAGCCATCACCGCCTTGCGCTCGTGGGGGTTATCGGAACCGATCCCGTGGCCGAGGAGGTTCACGCGAACCTCGACGCCCTCGAGCGGGCGCTCACCTTCGCCGATTCCGCAGTGACCCTCGCGTCGATCGAGGCGATCCATCGGATCCTGCTCGGAGGCACCCGACATGACGCGATCGCGGGATCTGTCCGCGACCGCCAGAACTGGATCGGCGGGAGGCACGGCAATCCACGGGGCGCGGCGTTCGTTCCACCGCCGGAGGGCGACGTGGAACGGCTGCTCCACGACCTCTGCGTGTTCATCGACCGGGATGACCTTCCCCCGCTCATCCAGGCGGCCGTCGCCCACGTGCAGTTCGAGACCATTCACCCGTTCGCGGATGGAAACGGACGGGTCGGCCGGGCGCTGATCCACCTCGTGTTGCGCCGCCGGGGGGTCATCGATGGGGAGGCGCCGGTCGTGCCGCCGATCTCGCTGGTGCTCGCGGGCTCATCCGACGCCTACATCGGCGGGCTCACGGCATTCCGCCGCGGCGACCATCGGTCATGGTTCGAGTTCATCATCGACGCCGCGTACCGCGCGGCCCTCGTCGCCGACGACCTGGCGGATCGGGTCACCGAGCTCCAGGACTGCTGGCTCGCGCTCGCCGGTTCGCCACGGCGCGGGTCCGCGACGCGCCGGCTGATCGAGCGGCTGCCCGAGCGCCCCGTGATCGCGCTGGCTGACGCAATCAAGCTCACGGGGGCCTCTCGTCAGGCGGCGCGGGTCGCGATCAACCGGCTCGCCGAAGCCGGCGTGATCCACGAGATCACGGGCAGGCGGCGGCTGCGACGCTGGGAGGCGGTTGGGCTGTTCGCCGTTCTCGACGAGATCGAGGGCGGCGTGACGGCCCGCCGGGCGCGCCGCCTGCCGACGGGCCCTCCGCGACGCTGATCACTAGTCTCGATCGATGATCGGTCACGTGGTGTCGGTCAACGTCGGCCGGCCGACGCAGGTGCCTTACCGGGGGAGCATGATCAGCACGGGCATCTTCAAGAACCCGGTCGAAGGGCGGGTGATGCTCCGGGCGACGAACCTCGACGGCGACGGCCAGGCCGATCCGTCGGTGCACGGCGGCACCGACATGGCGGCCTATGTCTACTCGTGGGACTCCTACCGGTGGTGGATGGACGAGCTCGGCCACGAGCTCCAGCCGGGCGAGTTCGGCGAGAACATCACGGTCACCGGGTTCACCGACGAGACGGTCCGCGTCGGCGACGTCATCCGCATCGGCGGCGCCGTCGTCCAGGCGACGGCGCAGCGCGAGCCGTGCTTCAAGCTCGGCATCAGGATGGGCGACCACCGCTTCCCCGCCCGGTTCCGCGAAGCGAACCGAATGGGCTTCTACGTCCGGGTGCTGGAGGAGGGTGAGATCGGCGCGGGCGACGGCGCGGAGATCGTCGAGGAGGCCGCCGGGTCGGTCACGATCGCCGAGATCCACCGCGTCTACGCGTACGCCCGGGACGACGTCGCGGCGCTCCACCGGCTGATCGCCGCGCCCGGCCTCCCCGAGTCGTGGCGCGAATGGGCCGAGAAGCGGATCGCGGAGGCCTCGGCGTAGGAAACGCGGCCCGCGATGTCCGCGCAACGCGGAAGAAATGAGCGCGACGCGGGCCCTCCGGGCTTCACACGTTGGGCGATCTCGGGACAATCACCGAGTTGCGGTGCGTTTCCCGCCGCCGATTCCCGACCGCAGGAGGTTGCGAGGATGAACCGATTGAAGCGCCACACCCCGTCACCGGCGATGATCGTCGCGGCAATCGCGCTTTTCATCGCGCTTGGAGGCGCCGCCTACGCCGGCGTCACGCTCTCGAACAACACCGTCCGTTCCGGCACGATCGTCAACGGTCAGGTGAAGACCGTCGACCTCGCGAGCCTGTCCGTTTCGAACGCGAAACTCAGGAACAACGCCGTCAACTCGGCGAAGGTGAAGAACGCCTCGTTGACGGGTGATGACCTGACGGACGCCTCGGTAGGCGCCGCTGATCTGGCGGCCGGCGCGGTGACGCCCGCAAAGATCGCAGGCGTACCGACCGCTCGGGTGTTCCACAACGCGAACCAGAGCATCGCGAGCGGGACCTTCGTGCCGCTGCTGTTCAACAGCGAGCGGTTCGACGCCACCGGAATGCACCGGACCGACATCGACACGTCCCGGATCACGATCGCCACCCCCGGTATCTACCTCGTCACCGGAAACGCGACCTGGCTGAACAACACGACGGGC
>CAYTRV010000093.1:296-8571 GCA_964440285.1 uncultured Bifidobacteriaceae bacterium | reverse complement strand
CGTAGCTGTTGCAGCCCAGCACCACGCCGACGATGTTCTTGCCGATGTCGTGGACATCGCCCTTGACCGTGGCGATCACCATCTTGCCCTGCGACGTCGCGCCGGTGCGCTCGCGCTCCTCCGCCATGTGCGGCTCGAGCAGCGCCACCGCGCGCTTCATCACCCGCGCGCTCTTCACAACCTGCGGCAGGAACATCTGGCCCTCGCCGAAGCGTTCCCCGACGATCCGCATGCCGTCCATCAGCGGGCCCTCGATCACGGACAGCGGCGTCGGGTAGGCGAGACGGGCCTCCTCGGCGTCGGCCTCGATGTGGTCGACGATGCCGCTGACCAGCGCGTGGGAGAGGCGCTCCTCCACCGTCCCCTCGCGCCACTTGGCGTTGACGGCCTGGCGCTCCGCACCGTCGCCCACAACCGTCGCCGCGAATGTGATGAGCCGCTCGGTGGCGTCCTCGCGGCGGTTGTGGATGACGTCCTCGACGCGCTCCAGCAGGTCGGCCGGAATGTCCTGGTAGACCCCGAGCTGGCCGGCGTTGACGATGCCCATGTCGAGGCCGGCGTCGATCGCGTGGTAGAGGAAGGCGGTGTGCATCGCCTCCCGCACGGCGTCGTTCCCGCGGAACGCGAACGACAGGTTGCTGATGCCGCCGCTCACCCGGACTCCGGGGCAGCGCTCCTTGATGAGCCGGGTGGCCTCGATGAAGCTACGCGCGTAGTCGTTGTGCTCCTCGAGGCCGGTCGCGATCGCGAGCACGTTGGGGTCGATGATGATGTCCTCGGGCGGCATGCCCGCGACATCGACGAGGAGCCGGTATGCCCGCTCAGCGATCTCGACGCGCCGGTCGACGCTGTCGGCCTGCCCGGTCTCGTCGAAGCACATCACCACGCATCCGGCGCCGTAGCGGCGGACCAGCCGCGCCTTCTCGAGGAAGTCCTCCTCGCCCTCCTTGAGGCTGATCGAGTTGACGATCGACTTGCCCTGCACGCACTTGAGGCCCGCTTCGATGACCGACCAGCGGCTCGAGTCGATCATGACCGGGACCTGGGCGATCTCCGGCTCCGTCGCGACCATGTTCAGGAACGTGGTCATCGCCTCTTCGGAGTCGAGCATCCCCTCGTCCATGTTGACGTCGATGATGTTCGCGCCGTTGCGGACCTGATCGGCGGCGACCTCGAGGGCGGTGGTGAAGTCGCCGTCGATGATCAGCTTCGCGAACCTCCGCGAGCCGGTGACGTTCGTGCGCTCGCCGATCATCGTGAAGTTGGAGCCGGGGAAGATCGCGAAGGGCTCAAGTCCCGCGAAGCGGGTCAGCCGATCGGGCAGCGGGATCCTCCGTGGCGGAACGCCGTCGACCGCGTGCGCGACGGCCCGGATGTGGTCGGGCGTCGTTCCGCAGCATCCGCCGACGATGTTGACGAGTCCGGAGCGGGCGAAGTCGCCCAGCTCGGTGGACGTCTCCACGGGTTTCTGGTCGTACCCGCCGAAGGCGTTCGGCAGCCCGGCGTTCGGGTAACAGCTCACGTACGTCGGCGCGATCGCGGCGAGCTCCTCGAGGAACGGCCGCATCTCGGCGGCGCCGAGCGCGCAGTTGATCCCCACCGCGAACGGCTCGGCATGCGCGACGGACGCCCAGAATGCCGGCACGGTCTGTCCGGACAGGGTCCGGCCGCTGCGGTCGGTGATGGTGACCGAGATCATCACGGGAAGCTCGACGCCCAGGTCGGCGAACGTCTCCTGCACCGCGACGATGGCAGCCTTCGAATTGAGCGTGTCGAAGATGGTCTCGATGAGGATGATGTCGACGCCGCCGTCGATGAGCGCCCGCGCCTGCTCGGCGTAGGCGTCGCGCACCTCGTCAAAGGTGACCGCCCGCTTCGACGGGTCGTCGACGTCCGGTGAGATCGACAGCGTGCGGTTGAGTGGCCCGAGCGAGCCGGCGACGAACCGTGGTCGGGAGGGGTCCGCTGCGGTCCACCGGTCGGCGGCGTCCCGTGCGATGCGCGCCGCCGCGAGGTTGATCTCGCGCACGTAGGACTGGGTACCGTAGTCGGCCTGCGCGATCGCTGTGGCGGTGAAGGTGTTGGTGGTCGCGACATCGGCGCCCGCGGCGAAGTACTCGTCGTGGATCCCGCCGATGACGTCCGGCCGTGTGAGGGACAGAACGTCCATGTCGCCCTGCAGCGGGGAGGGATGGTCGCGCAGGAGCTCGCCGCGGAAGTCGGCCTCGCCGAGGTTGTGGCGCTGGATCATGGTCCCGATCGCACCGTTGAGGATCAGGATGCGTTCGGCCACGATGGCCTCGAGTGCCGCGCGCGCGCTCATCCGGTCAAAGGGTACTGGACCCAACCCGAACCGGCCTGAGCGCAATTCGCGCACACGATCGGGTGTGCCAGCCCGACCGGCGCAGGTGCTGCGATGGCGACCGCCCTGCCGTCGATCGTGCGCTCCCGGTGGCTCGCGCTCATCCCGAGGGCGAGCAGCCCCGCCAGGCCCAGGTACACGCCGGCGATCGTGGCGCGCTGCCGCGGGCTCACGTTGCGGTACTCGTTGCCCCCCTGCCCTCGCCGCCTCCAGCGCTTCCACAGCTCCCATGCGCCGACGGCGGCGACGATCAGGAGGATCGGGTTCGGGAAGACGGCGAAGAGGACGATCACGCCGATCAGCCCGAACGCCCAGAACAGCGGGTGGAACACCGCCGTCGCCCAACCGCCGTCGAGCGGCATTACCGGGATCAGGTTGAACAGGTTCAGCAGGAAGCCGGTGAAGCCGAGCGCGACGAGCAAGTCCGAACCGGCCGCGACGCCGGCCGCCCAGGTGGCGGCAGCGGCGGCGCTGCCGAGGATCGGCCCGGCGAGTCCGAGCCAGGCGGCCTGGGCGGGGTTCTTCGACTGCTGCTTGAGCAGCATCACCGCACCGAGGAACGGGATGAAGTACACGCCTCCGGTTGCCAGCCCCTGGCGCTTCGCCTCGAGCACGTGACCGAGCTCGTGGACGAGGAGGAGCACGACGAAGCCCGCCGCGAATTTCCAGCCCCAGAAGACCGCGTAACCGGCGACGGAAACCAGCATCGAGGCCGACGTCGCGAGGAGCTTGAGCTTGAGGAGCGCCAGCATCGCCGTCTTGAACTTGAGCACCAACGCGCCGATCAGGGCCAGGGGCGCCCAGATCTTCCGGGCGAGGCTGCGCAATCCACCCTCCGGGTGGATCGGCGCGTAGTCACGGACGGCCGCGTCCGTCGACTGCGCGGGGGCATCGGGAATCGGAGAGATCCGCGCGGGCGGGTAGGGGTTGCGGTCCATCGCGACCTACGATAGTGCCCTGCGCCAGGAGTCCCGCTTGCATCTGGCGCAAGGAAGCTCGCTCAGGACGCCGCCGGATCCCCCGTGACCTCGGTTGCGATCCGCGCCAGCCGGTGCGTCAGCTCGCCCCGCGACACCACCCGGTCGGCACCGGCGTCGCGCGCGGCTTGGATGAGCTCCGTGCGCGTATGCGCGCAGAAACCGATCACCGGGACGTCTGCGGTCCGATCGCCGGCCTTGAGGTCCGCGACGACCGCGACGCCGTCGATCCCGACACCGTCGAGCTCCACGAGGACCGCCGCCGGCCTGGTCGTCTCGAGCGCGGTTGCGAGACGCGCCGCGGTCGCCGCGCCCTTCGTGGAGAACCCCGCCGCCTCCAGCCCGCCGACCAGCTGCTGGCGCATCAGGAGGTCCGGCACGAAGACGACGATGGGTGGCAACTCGGTTGACACGAGTGGGATCCTAGTGCCGTGGGCCCGTACGCCGCCATCGAGCTCCGGGAAGTGCGGTTCGAGGCCGACTCCGAGACCTGGGTCGCGGTTCACAACCGAGCCTCACCGTGCCGGCCGGAGGGGGTGCGTTCGCTCACCCACCTCTGGAACACCGCGCCGGAGTGGTGGGCCGGCGTCGCGCACGGGGACGGGCGTCCCGTGGGAGTGGCGCATGTCGAGGTCGAGCAGTGGTCGCCGAGCTCGCGTCACGCGGAGACGACCATCCTCGTGCCGCGCGAGGAGCGACGCCGCGGGGTGGGGACGGCGCTCTACCGCGCCGTCTCCGATTGGGCCGCGGCAAGCGATCGCGAGGGGCTGGACGTGTGGTTCGACGTCGCCGACGGGGACGCGACCGCCTATTGGGCGAGGCGAGGGTTCGCCGAGGTCGGCAGGGAGCGCGTCTCGCACCTCGATCTGGGGACCGCTGACCTGCCCGCGGCGGAGCCCCCGCCGGGGGTTCGGTTCGTGACGCTCGCCGAGTGCGACGACCTCGACGAAGCCATGTACCGCGTCGGGTCCGACGGTATGGCCGACATCCCGAGCGTCGAGCCGTACGAGGCCGGCGACTTCGCGCGGTGGCGCGACGTGGAGCTCGGCCGGCCGGGGTTGATGCCGGAGTGCTCGATCGTCGCGCTCGCCGGCTCCGAGGTCGTGGGGTACGCGATCCTCGTCCGGTTCGAGGCGCGCCCCGGCTTCGCCGAGCACGAGATGACCGCGGTCGCCCGCGCGTGGCGGGGCAGGGGTCTCGCGTCCGCGATGAAGGCCCGCCAGATCGCACTCGCCGGGGCGGCGGGCCTCACGACGCTCGAGGCCATGAACGAGGAGCGCAACTCGCCGATGCTCGCCGTCAATGTCCGGCTCGGGTACCGGCCGGTGACGGCGTACGTCCAGGTCCGCGGTCCGCTTGCCTGACGCTCCGCAGCCCCGCGTGGCGCTCTCAGCCCGGCTCCATCAGCACCCGCCCGTTCCGGCTGTCCCACCAGGTCTTCGCCGCCGTCGCGCCGAGGATCACGATGCCACCCGCGATCGAGAGCGCCTCGACGGTCTCGCCGTGGACCAGCCACGACCAGATCGGGTTGAGGGCGGGCTCGACGACGAGCAGGAGCGACACCTCGAGGGCCCGAAGATGGGGCATCGCCCTCGTCACGAACACGTACGCGAGCGCGATCTGGACGATCCCCAGGTAGGCGATCAGGAGCCAATCCTCCGCGACGGCGTCGGTGGCCGGGCCGACCGCCAGCGGCAGGCACACCAGAAGCGTGATGAGGTTCCCGGCGACGGTCGCCGCAGCCGCGGAGTCGGCGCCCTCCCGCCGGCCGAGCCACCGCAGTCCCATCACGGTCCCGGCCCAGCCGACCCCGGAGATCACTGCGAGCACGTTCCCGAGCACCGGCTCCGGCGCGGTCTTGATCGCTGAGGGGGAGTCGACGAAGAACAACGCGAGCCCCGCTCCGAGGACGGCCATGAAGGCGACGTCCAGCCGGTTGACGCGCTCGCGTAGCAGGAAGGGTGCGCTGACCGCGATCCAAAGCGGCGCCGTCGACTGGAGGAAGATCGTATTCGCCGACGTCGTGAGCTTGTTGGCGGCGACGAACAGGATGAGGGTCACTGCCAACGTCGCTCCCACCACCAACGTCCGCCACGACCAGTTACGCCGGGAGCGTGGCAGGAACAGGGCGATCGCGAGCGCCGCGACCCCGGATCGGAGGCACGCGGTGGCGATCCCGCCCGAGAACCCGGTGAAGCTGGTCGACTTGATCGCCGCGCCACCGGTCGAGAACAGCAACGCCGCCGCGACGATCTGCAGACGGGCGGCGCTCACCCGACGAACGATGTCAAACTGGCCGGCGGATGGTTCCACTGATTCCCCTCGAGCACTTCTTCGACGACCCCGAGCGCGCCGCGGCGCGGGTGTCGCCCGACGGCCGGCGGCTCGCCTGGCTCGCGCCCGGCGACGGCGCGCTCAACGTGTGGGTTGCGCGGGTGGACGGCGGTGCGCCGGTGCAGGTGACCCGCGACCGCGACCGGGGCGTCCGCTCCTACGTCTGGTCGCGCGACGGCGCACGGATCCTCTACCTGCAGGACACCGGCGGCGACGAGGACTTCCATCTGTTCGCCGCCGACCTCGCCGATCCAGAGAACCCCGACCGGGACCTGACGCCGTTCGACGGGGTCAAGGTGGGTGTCGTCGACGTGCCGCGGGGCGATCCGGACCACGTGCTGATCTCGACGAACCGCAGGGACCGGGGCCTGTTCGATGTCGAGCGGCTCGACCTCGGCACCGGTGAGCTCATCCGGATCGCGGAGAACCCCGGGGACATCATGTCCTGGTGCACCGACCGGGACGGGCGGCTGCTCGCCGCCTACGCACAGACCCCCACGGGCGACTGGCGCGTGCTGGTGCGAGACGATGAGGACGGGCCGTTCCGGGTGCTCGCCGAGTACGCGAACGAGGATTCGGGTGCGCCCTACGCCTTCAGCGCCGACGGTCGCGAGCTGTACGTCGGCAGCGCTCGCGACAGTGACCGCGTGCGCCTCGTGGCGCTCGACGTCGCGAGCGGCGTCGAGAGGGTGGTCGACGCCGACGAGGAGGCGGACCTCAGCGCCCCGATCATCTCCGACCGCACCGGGGCCCTCCTCGGCGCGGTGTACCGTCGCGATCGCATCGTTCTGCACGCCTTCGACGAGACGTTCGCACGGGATTGGGAGCGCGTCCGCGCGATCCACCCCGGCGACCCGATGATCGGGAGCTCCGACCACGACGAGACGCAGTGGACGGTCGCATTCGACGACGACCGCGACCCGGGCGCGACGTACCTGTTCGATCGCCGGTCCGGCGAGGCGCGCCTGCTGTTTCGTTCCCGGCCGTGGCTCGACCCCGAGACGCTCGCGGAGCGCCGGCCGATCCGCATCGCGTCCCGTGACGGGCTGCGCCTGCCCTCGTACCTGACGCTCCCGGTGGGGGCGCCGCCGCGCGGCCTGCCGATGGTGCTGGCGGTTCACGGCGGGCCGTGGGCACGCGACAGCTGGGGATGGGACCCGCAGTCGCAGTTCCTCGCGAACCGTGGGTACGCGGTGCTGCAGGTCAACTACCGCGGGTCCACCGGCTTCGGCAAGTCGTTCATGCACGCGGCGGAGCGGGAGTTCGCCGGCAGGATGCACGACGACCTCATCGACGGGGTCAATTGGGCGGTGTCGGAGGGCATCGCCGACCCGGACCGGGTGGCGATCTACGGCGGCAGCTACGGCGGCTACGCGGCGCTTGTGGGGGCGACGTTCACCCCGGAGGTGTTCGCGGCGGCGATCAGCGTGGTGGGCCCGTCGAACCTGGTAACGCTGGTGCGAAGCTTCCCGCCCTACTGGCGGCCGCTGTTGGCCGGGACGTGGTTCAAGTTCGTCGGCGACCCGGATGACCCGAACGACATCGGCGACCTGAAGGCCCGTTCGCCGATCAACCGCGTCGACGCGATCCGCGCGCCGCTGATGGTGATCCAGGGCGCGAACGACCCGCGGGTCAAGAAGCACGAGTCCGACCAGATCGTGGAGGCGCTGCGGGCGCGGGGCGTGCCGGTGGAGTACATCGTGAAGGACGACGAGGGCCACGGGTTCGTGAAGCCGGAGAACCGCAAGGACGTCTACCGAGCCGTGGAGCGGTTCCTGGCGCAGCACCTCGGAGGGCGTTCGGTCGCGGGAAGCTGACCGTTCGGCCTGACCAATGACGGTCAGTTCGCCGGGTCGGCGACGTGGCTCGTCCCCGAGGAGTCCTTGCGCACGCGGATCTCGGCGCCGAGGCGGTCCGCGACGCCGGGCAGGTGCGTGATCACGACGACGAGGCGGCCATCGCCGGCCATCCGCTCCACCCCGGCGATGGCGACCTCGAGCGACTCGCCGTCGAGCGACGAGAAGCCCTCGTCGAGGAAGAGGCAGTCGAGCCGGCCGGACGATCCGCTCGCGATGTCCGCGAGGGCGAGGGCCAGCGCGAGGCTCGCCAGGAACCGCTCGCCGCCCGACAGCGTGGCCGCGCCACGGGTTCGCCGCCCACGCCGGTGGTCGACGACCGCCAGCGCGTCTGGCTCCACCCCGGCGAAGCTGAACGCGCCATGGGAAAGGTCCTGCAGCCGGGTCGACGCTCCCGCCGCGAGCCGTTCGTGGAACCGCGCCAGCAGGTAGCGCGGAAACCGGTTCGCCTGGAGATCCGTGGCGAGCTGGGCGAACAGGTCGGCCTCGGCCTGGGCCGCGGACGCGTCGCGGGCGAGGCGGCGTGCCTGCGATGCGTGACCCTCGACGTTCGCGAGCTCGGCCAGCCCTGCGTGGAGCGCACGCTCCGCGGCCTGATGACGGGACGGAAAGTCGCCGGACGACCCCACGTCGAACGGCGCCCCGCGACCGCGGATCTGCGCCTCGAGTTCGTCGGCCGCGAACCGGGCGCCCTCGGCCCGCTCCTCGGCATCCCGCGCCACGAGCTCGCCCCTCTGGACAAGGTC
>CAYTRV010000093.1:0-286 GCA_964440285.1 uncultured Bifidobacteriaceae bacterium | reverse complement strand
GACCGGCTCGAGCCCGAGCCGGGTGGCGAGCACCGTGAGCGACTGACGGAGCCGTCCCAGGCCCTCACGCTCGATCCGCGCAAGGACCTGGTCGGCCTCCGTGGCTCTCGTCGCCATCCGGCTCGCATTCGCGCCCGAGGTCGCGACGGCCGCCTCGGCGGTCGCGAGCTCCCGGACCGCCTCATCGAGGGCGGCCACCGGGTCGTCGGCCTGGCTATGGCGACCGAGTCGCCCGGCGAGCCCGGCGAGCTCGGCGCGGTCCCTGTCCAGCCGGCGGTGCGCCTCG
>CAYTRV010000092.1:0-8695 GCA_964440285.1 uncultured Bifidobacteriaceae bacterium | reverse complement strand
GCGGCGCTCGACGCCGAGACGCGCCTCGCGGTCAGGGGAGAGCTCGCGGCGATCCTCCGGGAGCTCGCGCTTCCCACCCTCGTCGTGACGCACGACTTCGATGAGGCGGGCACCCTCGCACGGCAGGTCGGGGTGATGGTCGGCGGTCGGATCAGGCAGTTCGGCACGCCCGCCGAGCTGATCGCCGCGCCCGCGGACCCGTTCGTCGCCCGGCTCACAGGCGCCAACCTGCTTCCCGGCATCGCGCGGCCCGGCGCCGGCGGCCTCACGGTCGTGGAGCTCGACGCCGGCGGAGCCGTGCGCTCGAGCGACGTGGTGTCGGGGAGGGTGGTGGCGGCGGTCCACCCGTGGGACGTCACCGTGGGGCTGACGGCCAGCGACGACTCGGCGCTCAATCAGGTCGCGGGGCGTGTGACGGCTGCGGTGCCCGTCGCGAACCGCGTCCGTGTGACGATCGGCGCGCTCACAGCCGAGATCACCGCGGAGTCGGTCGAACGACTCGGGCTTGCGCCCGGGACGGGCGCGGTCGGGAGCTTCAAGGCGACGGCGACACGGCTGCTCCCGCTGGTCGGCGCCCGGCCTGAGCCCCTGACGGAACTGTGATCCGTCCCGGCGCTTTGCACCATTGGATGCCCGGGACCGCGATGTCACCCACCGTGAGGTGCCCGGGGAGCGTGATGTCGCGTCGCCCAGCGGGATCCCGACGCGTTTGGTGTGGGCGGCGCGGCGACCCGCCGTCGCGCGGGCCGCTCGCCGATTCGCCGCGACCGGGTCAGCCGACCCAGGTCGCCTCGTAGGACCTCATTGGACTTCGCACCAGAGACCTCCCTGTCTCACTTGCTGGCCGGAATATCGGCAGTTATTGCACTTTTCTTGAGTAATTCCTGCGGTTGTCGAACGTCGGAGAGGCGGTCCGCAGCGATCGCCACGGCGTCCGGGTTGCGATCGACCAGCACGTACCGTCGCCGGAGCGGTCCGGCGACGGCCCCGAGCGTCCCCGACCCGCAGAAGAAGTCGAGGCACCAATCACCCGGCGCGGTCGACGCGCTCACCATCCGCCGAACGATCCCCTCGGGCTTCTGGGTGGGGTAGCCGGTTCGCTCCCGCGAGTTCGTCGGCACGATCGTGTGCCACCAGACATCCGTTGGGAGCTTGCCCCGGGCGGCCTTCTCTGCCGTCACCAGACCCGGCGCCATGTACGGCTCCCGGTCGACCGCCTCGGCGTCGAAGTGGTAGCGGTCCGGATCCTTCACGTAGACGAGGATCGTGTCGTGCTTGGCGGGCCATCGACGGCGTGACCGGCCCCCGTAGTCGTAGGCCCACACGATCTCGTTGAGGAACGCTCCCCGGCCGAAGATCTCGTCGAGCGCGACCTTCACGTAATGCGCCTCCCGCCAGTCGAGATGCAGGTACAGGGTCCCGCGATCGGACATCAGACGGCGCGCCTCGACCAGATGCGGCCGCAGGAAGGCGAGATAGTCGTCGAAAACGTCGTCGTAGGCGTTGTGCCCGACGCGCTCGGTCCGGTAGGCACGTCCGCCGAACCCCACATGGTCGCCGCCGGGATCCGCGGTGGCGCGGAGCGAGTGCAGCTCGCGCCGCCGCCCGGTGTTGAACGGGGGGTCGATGGCGATCAGCGTGAACGCGCCATCAGGGAGGTGGGGCAGCACGTCGGCGGCGTCGCCGTGGACGAGCAGGTCGTCGTCGAGCACGAGCCGGTCGGTGCCGCTGAGCCGCCTCACGTCGGGGCGGGGCGCTCGGGCGGCACCGGCGGGTCGTCGCCGGCCGGTCGCGGGGACCGCGGCGTTCGGTGCGCCCACCAGTCCTGGATCAGGATCTTGATCATCGCCGCCACCGGGATCGCGATCAGCGCCCCCAGGATGCCGAGCAGCTGCGCCCCCAGGAGCACGGCGACGAGCACCAACAGCGGGTTGAGGCTGGTGGTGCGCCGCATGATCACCGGCTGCACGAAGTGGTTCTCGATCTGCTGGTAGACGAGGAAGTACCCCGCGACCGCCACCCCGATGGGCCATCCGCTGAAGAACGCGACGGCGGTCGCGGGGATGGCCCCCACGGTGGCGCCGACGAGCGGCACGAGGTCGGCGATCGCGACCCAGAACGCCAGGGCGGCCGCGGCAGGGATGTCGAGGATCGTGAGCACGATGTACGCCGTGACGCCGGCGATGACGCTGACAACGAGGTTCCCGGCGACGTAGCCGCCGACGCTCTTGTACATGCGGTCGAGCACGTCCAGGGCTCGAACACGGCCCCGCTCCGGCAGCATCGCGACCGCCTGGTCGCGCAGGTTCCGGCCGTAGATGAGGAACAGGAACGCCAGGACCATCACGGTGAGCGCGCCGAGCAGCCCGGACAGGAGCGTCTGCACGACATCGACGGCGGCCCCGGCGCCGCCGAGGCGGTCTGGCAAGTCGTTGACGAACCCCTTGAGGCGGTCGATGACGTCGTAGCGCTGGTCGAGATCCTGCACGAGACCGGTCCTGCCGAGGCGGTCGACGTAGCCGGGGGCGTCATCCGCGAGCTGCTGGCCGGCGTCGATCAGCGGCGGCACCAGGAGCAGGGCGACGCCCCCGGTGGACACGATGCCGAGCAGGAACGTCAGCGAGATGGCGGGGACGCGCCGCAGCCGAAGCCACCGCTGGAACGCGTCGACCGCCGGGTTGAGCGCCACCGCCAGGAACATGGCGATCAGGATCCAGGTGATGATCCGCTTCGACAGCCACAGGAGCCACAGCGCCGCCGCGACCGCGACCGCGAGCCCGATGACCGTCAGCACCGCCCGCGGCCGGATCGACGCCACGAAGACCCGGGTCGGTCGCTCCTCGGACGGCGCAGGCGGGCGCTCGAGCGTGGGCGGAGAGCTCACACGGGCATGTTAGGTCGAGCCTCCGACGTCCCGGCGAGACGGGGCGTGTCCCCGGCGCCCCGGCCGCCGTCAGTGCCCGATGCTCAGCGCGAACACGCCGACGAGGAGCATGCCCGACGCCAACCCTGCCGCGGCCAGCGCGGCGACGCGAGGCCAGGGGCGGTTCGGACCCATCCGCCGGCTGACGGCGAGCCCCAGGAGCGCCACGACCGCGATCACAACCGCGACCGGGGTCAACGAGCGGTTGATGCCGCCCCACTCCCAGAACGTCGTTCCCTGATCCCCGAAGTACCGGTCCTCGGCACCCGCGTGCGCGATGGTGAACGCGATCGCGGCGACGAGGATCAACGCCATCACGCCATCGAGCGCCCGCGGGAGCGCCGGGACGACACGCACGGCAGCGGCGAACGCCAATCCAGCGCCGAGCCCGCCGAGCATCAGGAGGGTGGCGGTTGCTTCGATCCAACCTGCAAGCGTGTACGCGGAGATGTGGAGCGCGTTACCTCCGTGCGGCGTCCCCGAACAGGTCCCGGGCGATGACGAGGCGCTGGATCTGGCTGGTGCCCTCGTAGATCTCGGTGATGCGGGCGTCGCGGTAGAGGCGCTCGGCGGGGAACTCTGCGCTGTAGCCCATGCCGCCGAGGGTTTGGACGGCCACGTGGGACGCCTCGACGGCGACCTGGCTCGCGAACAGCTTCGCCTTGGCCCCGACGACCGAGAACGGCTCACCGGCGTCATGCACTTGGGCGGCGGTCATCGTCAGCGCCCGGGCCGCGTCGATCTTCGCCGCGACGTCCGCCAGCGGGAACTGCACCCCCTGGAACCGCGCGATCGGGCCGCCGAACGCGGTGCGCTCCTTCGCGTACCCCGTGGCCAGCTCGAGGGCTGCCCGGGCGATGCCCACCGCCTGCGCCGCAATCGTTATGCGGCCGCTGTCGAGGGTCGACAGGGCGATCTGCATCCCCTGGCCCGGGTCGCCCAGCATGGCGTCACCGGGGACGCGGAGGTCGTCGAACGCGAGCTCCACCGTCGACGACGTGTGGAGCCCCAGCTTGGGGATCTCCCGCCCGACCGTGAGGCCGGGCCCCGGCTCGGCGAGGAACGCGCTGATCCCGCGCGCGCCCGGCCCCTCGGTTCGGGCGAACAGGACGAACAGGCTCGCGTACCCACCCGCCGAGATCCACATCTTGCTTCCGCTGATGGTGAACGATCCGTCGGGCTCGCGCCGGCCCTGGGTCTTCAGCCCGGCGACGTCGGAGCCGGCGTCCGGCTCGGTGAGGGCATAGGCGCCGAAGCACCGCCCCGACGCGAGCTCGGGAAGCCAGGTCTCTTTCTGCGCCGCGGTCCCGTAGTGGAGGATCGGCTCCGCCGCCAGGCCGTTCTGGACCGCGAATCCGACCGACAGCCCCGCGTCGGCGGCGGCGAGCTCCTCCATCACCAGGCACACGGTGGTGTGATCGAGCCCCGCGCCGCCGTACTCCTCCGGCACGACGAGACCGAGGAACCCGAGCTCGCCCATCTTCAGCAGGGTCTCCACGGGGACGTGGTGGTCGGCGTTCCAGCGGAGAGAGTTCGGGGCGATCTCGTTCCGGGCGAAGTCCCGGGCGAGCGCCTGGATCTCGCGTTGCTGGTCGGTGAGCTGGATGATCATGCGACACGCTCCAGGATCGTCGCGTTGGCCATTCCGCCCCCCTCGCACATCGTTTGCAGCCCGTAGCGGGCGCCGCTGCGCCGCATCTCGTGAACCAGGGTGGCCATGATTCGCGCGCCGGATGCCCCGACCGGGTGGCCGAGCGCGATCGCTCCGCCGCTGACGTTGACTCGGCTCATGTCGGCGCCGATCTCGCGCTGCCATGCCAGCGGGACGGCTGCGAACGCCTCGTTGACCTCGAACAGGTCGATGTCGTCGACCTCCAGGCCGGACCGCTCGAAGGCCTTCCGGGTGGCAGGGATGGGTCCCGACAGCATCTCGACGGGGTCGATGCCCGCGAGCGCGAAGGTGTGGAACCGCGCGAGTGGCTTCAATCCGAGCTCGGAAGCCTTGCGCTCGCTCATGATCAGCAGCGCGGCGGCGCCGTCGGTGAGCTGCGAGGAGTTTCCGGCGGTGAGCTTGCCGTCCTCCTTGAACACGGTGCGCAATTTCGCGAGCGCCTCCATGGTCGAACCGGCCCGGATGCCCTCATCGGCGGACATGAGCTCTTCGCCGTCCTCCGTGATGACACGCAGCGGGACGATCTCCTCGGCGAAGCGCCCCTCCTCGGTCGCCCGCGCGGCCCGGACGTGCGATTCGAGCGACAGCGCGTCCATCTCCGTCCGGGTGATCTCCCACTTGTCCGCCACGAGCTCGCCCGCGATGCCCTGGTCGATCCAATCCGCCGGTCCGAGGTGGTAGCGCTCCCGGAAGCGCGGCCCGTAGACCTGGGGGCGGTCCGGCACGTTCGACCAGAACGGCACCCTCGTCATCGACTCGACCCCCGCCGCGATGACGATGTCGTAGGCGCCCGCCATCACGCCCTGCGCGGCGAAGTGCGCCGACTGCTGGGAGCTGCCGCACTGGCGGTCGACGGTCGTCCCGGGCACCGACTCGGGCAGGCCCGCCGCGAGCGCCGCGAGCCGGCCGATGTTGGCGCCCTGCTCGCCGACCTGGTCGAGGCATCCCATGATGATGTCGTCGACGAGCGCCGGATCCAGATGATTCCGGTCGATCAGGGCGCGCAGCACCTCGGCGCCCAGGTCGACCGGGTGCCAATCCTTGAGCTTCCCTCCGCAGCGCCCCAGCGGGGTCCGGACCGCGTCGACGATCACTGCCTCTTCGAGCGTCCTCACGCTTACCACCGGGCGGGGTCGCGGTAGCGACCCCAGACGTCGCGGAACGTGTTGCACATCTCTCCCATCGTGGCTCCTCTTCTCGCCGCCTCGATGAGGTACGGCATCGTGTTGTCGGTTGCCTGGCATGCGGCGCGGAGCGCAAGCAGGGCATCGTCGCACGCCGCCTGATTCCGCGCCCCGCGGTGGGCGCGTACGCTCTCCACCTGGCGCCGCTCGGCGTCCGGATCGGATCGGTGGATCTCGACCGGCTCGTCGTCGGATCCGTTGACGAAGGCGTTGACGCCCACGATGGTGCGCTCGCCGCGCTCGACCGCCCGTTGGTACGCGTAGGCCGCATCGGCGATCTCGGCCTGCGGGTATCCCTGCTCGACCGCGGCGAGCATGCCGCCCCGCGCGTCGATCTGCTCGATGTAGCGGAGTGCCTCGGCCGCGATCTCGTCGGTGAGCCGCTCCACGAACCACGAGCCGCCGAGCGGATCGGCGACGCTCGCCACGCCCGTCTCGAACGCCAGCATCTGCTGGGTGCGGAGCGCGATCGTCGCGGCGTGCTCGGTCGGCAGGCCGAGGGTCTCGTCGTAGGAGTTCGTGTGAAGCGACTGCGTCCCGGCCAGCACGCCCGCGAGGGCCTCGATGGCGGTGCGTGCGATGTTGAGCAACGGCTGTTGCGCCGTGAGCGAGGCACCCGAGGTCTGGCAGTGCGTGCGGAGCTGGAGTGACCTCGGGTCCTTCGCCCCGAACCGCTCGTTAATCAGCGTCGCCCAGAGCCGCCGCGCGGCCCGGATCTTCGCGACCTCCTCGAACAGGTCGATCTCGCAGTCGAAGAAGAACGAGAACCGGGGCAGGAAGCTGTCGGGATCGAGGCCGCGGCCGACGAGCTCCTCGACGTACGCGAGGCCGTCGGCGAGCGTGAACGCGAGCTCCTGCGCGGCGGTCGCCCCGGCCTCCCGGATGTGGTAGCCGGACACCGAGATGGGGTGCCAGAGCGGCATCTCGTCGGCGCAGAACGCGATGAGGTCGCCGACCAAGCGCATACCGGGCCGCTCCGGGACGATCCACTCCTTCTGCGCGATGAACTCCTTGAGGATGTCGGTCTGCAGCGTGCCGCGCAGCTCCGCGCGCGGAACACCGGCGTCCTCGGCCGCGGCGATGAAGAACGCGAGCATGACCGGCGCCGGCCCCGAGATCGTCATCGACGTGGAGACCGCGCCCAGGTCGATCCCCTCGAACAGTCGGGTCATGTTGCCCAGGTGGGCGACGGACACGCCCTCCCGGCCGACCTCCCCGAGCGAAAGCGTATCGTCGGGGTCGTAACCCATCAGCGTCGGCATGTCGAACGCCGTGGAAAGCCCCGTCTGGCCGTGAGCGAGCAGCGTCTTGAACCGAGCGTTGGTGTCCTCGGGGGCCCCGAAGCCGGCGAACATGCGCATCGTCCACAGCCGGGTCCGGTACATGTCCGGGTAGATGCCGCGGGTGTACGGGTACTCGCCGGGAGGAGGCGCCGCGCTGGTGGAGGGCATCGAGTACACGGGGTCGACGGGATGGCCCGACAGCGTCCTGGTCGCCGCATCGGCGGGACCCGGCGGGGCAGGGGGCAGCGTCGCTGATACACGGGATCGGTCGCCGGCCATCGTAATGTCCTCCTCAGGCGTCGGCTGTTTGCCAACCTCTAATTTATTCGGATATCCAACCATCTGTCAAGCTGTGTGCGCGAAATGACCCAGGACGACCACACGCTTCGTTCCCGCGATCCCGTCGAAGAGGCCACCCGTCAGTGGGCGGAGCGCTACCCTGACGCGTCGGGGTTCCGGGGGCTGACCTCGCTGATCCGCACCTACGGTCACGTGATCCGCTCGGTGGAGGCGCTGCTCCGGCCGCTCGGGTTGAACCTCTCACGCTACGAGGTGCTGCTCCTGCTCTCGTTCACGCGCGCCGGCCGTCTGCCGTCGATGCGGCTGCGTGACCTGTTGATGGTTCATGGCTCGAGCGTTACGTACCTCGTCGACCGGCTGGAGGAGGCCGGGTTCGTGGCGCGGGAGGCGGACCCGGAGGACGGCCGGGTCGCGCTCGTGTGCCTGACCGACGCCGGGCGCGCCGTGGTGGAGCAGGCCTCGAACCAACTGGTGGAGTTCGAGTTCGGCGCGTTGCGCAGCCTGACCGAGACACAGCGACGCACGCTCGCCGACCTCCTCGCGACCCTGAGGAACGGCGAGGTGTCAGGCCCGTGACCGGGCGTCAGCCGCAGGTCGGGTCGCTCCGGTCGATCCCGAAGTCGCCGAACAGGAAGATCGCGGTCACCAGGTTGAACATGACGTGCATCGTGACGCTGGCCGGGTAGCCCAGCCGCCGGTACACGTAGGCTGCGACGATCCCGAAGATCGAGATCGCGATCAGCAGCGGCCAGATCGTCCAGTACTGCGGGTGGAGCAGCGCGAACGCGACACCCGAGATCGCCGCGGCGGCGGGGAAGGTCACACGGCGGGCCAGCCCGCGCAGCAGCAGGCCCCGGAACACGAGCTCCTCGCCGAGCGGCGCCAGCACGACCAGGGAGACGGCGAGCAGCACCTTCTGCCACAGGACCGTCGGGATGGCATCGTCGAGAGTGAGCAGCTCCCGGCAGAGGCCCGGGTCGAGGCTCTGGCCGATGCTGATGACGATGCCGGCGACGATCCGAAGGACGAACGCGAGTCCGACGCCGACGAGGACGCACGCGCCGATCGACCGCCTCCGAGCGAGCACCTGCCGGCGCTCGTGACCGGGCAGGCGCGAATAGGCGCGAAACCCGAGGCCCAGGATGGCAAGGCCTCCGACCAGCTGGGCGACCGCTCCGGCGGAGTCATCCGACGCGCCCGCGCCGACCAGCACCGCGTAGGCGATCGTCGCGAGAGCGAAGGAGCCGATCACCGTCAGGACGGGGCCGACGATCCTCATCGCGGCGCGCTCGGGAACCGGAGTCGGCGGCGGGACGATCGGTGGAGAGGTCGA
>CAYTRV010000091.1:0-8751 GCA_964440285.1 uncultured Bifidobacteriaceae bacterium | reverse complement strand
GGAGGAGGGCGCCCGAGAGCGCCGCGAAGCCGCGCAGGTCGAGGCGCCGCGGCCACCGGGCCACCGCCAGCGCGGCAACCAGGATGGCCACACCCAACCCGATCTGCGCCGGGCGAAGCCACGTGTACTGGCCCCAGACCGAGAACGGCGACTCGCGGTCGAGCTGGAAGCCGATCGTTCGTGACCAGAAGGAGCCCAGGCCGTCGGCCCCGTCGAGCAGGATCACCCACCCGGTCGCGACGGTCGCGATCGCAAGGCCGGCGATGAATGCCGGCACGCGGCCGGCGACACGGGCGCCCCGTGGGAACGGATGTCTGGCCCACAGCACGAGCAGGACCGCCGGCGTGAACTTGCTGAGGATCGCGAGGCCCATGGCGATGCCGCGCCCCATGGGTCGATGGGCCACGACGAGGCCCCACACCAGGCACGCCGCGACGAGGGAGTCGTTCGAGTTGCTCTCCAGTGCGTACGCCGTGAACGGGAACGCCGCCCAAGCGAGGCCGAGCCCGGCCGCTAGCCGCCGCCCGGAGAGGCGCCAGCCCAGCACGAGCATCCCCAGGAGCGCGGCCAGGTCGAAGAGCACCGCGGCGCCGTGTGCGGCGGGGAGGTCGTTCCACCGGCCGACCCACGGGAAGACCGCCTCGAACGGCACGTAGCTGAGGTACGTGAACGGCCCGTATGTGTCGCACCGGCCGCAGTCCAACGGGAACGTGCCGTACGGCGTCTGCCCGTCGGCGATGCGGTCGGCGCCGATGACGCCGGCGTACCCGACGTCGATCACGTTGGCGTCGAACGCGTTGAGGCCCACGCGCAGGCCGACCGCGACGAGCATCAGGCACACCAGCAGCCAGGTGGGGCACCACGACGCCAGGCGTGGACGGCGGGGCCGCGGGTCCACCGGGGCCGCCCCGTCAGGGTCGACTGCCTGCGCGCGGCTGCCGCGTACGCCGATCCACACGAGGCGCGCCGCGAGGTAGGCGATGGGAGGGTAGGCGAGCGGGACCGACGTGAAGATCTCACCCCGGTTGAACCACACGAGCGAGACGCTGAAGCTCGCGAGCATCGCGAGATCGAGCGTGTGCCACGACACGAGCCGTCGCCACCGCAGCAGCGGGATGAGGAACAGGGCGAGCAGTGGGATCCAGATCTGGGGCTCGGTGACGGCCCGTCCGAACGCGCCCTTGTAGCCGCGTGCCATCTGCCACGCCACCTGCGGACCGGTGCGAGTCTCCGTGATCGCCTCGGTGGCGTCGTCGACGAGAACCTGGGCCTGCACCCGCTCCCGGGCGTCGATGAAGTCCACCGTCCACAGGTTCCGTTCGGTGTCGCGGGTCGCCGACGTGCGGGCGGAGGGGTGATCGGCGAGCCATCGCCGGAGCCGCTCCGACGTCCGGGCGACCTCGGTTGCGCGTCCCGATGTCAGCTCGGCTCGGGCGGGGGCCGAAGCGGGCGATCCGGTGGCGATGGACGGCGACGTCTCGGGTCCGAGCCCCTGCGCGGGGGTCTGGGGTGCGGCGATCGCGCCGCCGGTCAGCACCGCCAGCAGGAGCGTGGCGGCGAGCACGGCGCGGCGGGCCCCGCTGATCATCTCGCTCGCCAGAAGATCAACGAACTCCTGACGCGGGACACTATTGGAAGGACCAGCGGCGGTTGATCAGGAAGCTGATCGGCGTGACCGCCGCGATCGCGATCGCCTGCGCGGGGATCTCGGCCATTCCGGTGGTGACGAGCAGGTGGAGGAGCACGAGGTTGAGCGCGAGTCCCACCAGGCTGACCGCGAGGTTGCGGACGCCCTGCTGGAGGGTGGAGAGGCCGTGACGGCGAAATGTCCAGTGCTTGTTCAGCACGAAGTTGGTCGTCCACGCCACACAGAAGGCCGCCACCGCCGCACCCGCGTAATGAGCGCCCGCACCCTTCACGAGCACCGCGAACACCGCGAGGTTCACCAGGTAGCCGGAAAAGCCGACCAGGCAGAACCGGATCAGCTGCGCCCAGTCGTCGGGGCTCGTCCGCCGAAGGTCGGGGAGGGCGAGGATCCTGGCGAGGGGGCGCGTGGCGGGGGAAGCTTCGTTCACGGCCACGACGAACGATGGTACCAAAGCCCCCGAGTTCACCCTCTCGGGCAGGTCCCTCTACTATCGACCATTCCGCCCGAGCAGGAGACGATCGTGGCGACCGACCACGCACGCCAGACCCACAGCCAGGTGACGCCTCAGGACGCCGACCGCTACAACGCGCGGTTCGCGGTCCGCGCGACCAAGAGCAAGTCGTCGGCGATGCGCGACCTCATGGCGCTCGCCGAACGACCCGAGGTCATCTCCCTGGCGGGCGGGTTCCCCGACACGGCGTCGTTCCCGCCGGAGATCTTCGCCGAGGTGATGAAGGCCGTCGAGGAGGAACACCTCGCGTCGGCGCTCCAGTACGGCCCGACTGAGGGGCTCTGGGAGCTGCGCGAGTGGATCGTCAAGATCATGGCCCACGAGCGAGCCACCGCGACGGCCGACCAGATCATGATCACCAGCGGCGGGCAGCAGGGCATCGACCTGTCGATCCGCACGTTCATCGATCCTGGCGACGTCGTCATCGCCGAAGGCCCCACCTACCCGGGCGCGGTGCCGCCGCTGACGACCTACGAGGCGGACGTCGTCCACATCCCGATGGACGACGACGGCATGCACGTCGACCTCCTCGAGCCCGAGCTCGACCGACTGGCGGCCCAGGGCAAGCGCGTCAAGCTCCTCTACACGATCCCCAACTTCCACAACCCGGCGGGGGTCACGATGTCGGGTGAGCGGCGCGAGCGGCTGGTGCGCATCGCGCACGAGCGCGAGCTGATGGTGATCGAAGACAACCCGTACGGTCAGATCCGCTTCGATGGCGAGCCGCTCCCGTCGCTGTACGAGCTGGACGAGGGGCGCGGCTGGGTCATCTACGTCTCGACGTTCTCGAAGATCCTCGCCCCGGGCATGCGCGTGGGCTGGGTTGCCGCGCCCACGCCGGTGCTGGGAAAGATGAACCTCGGGAAGCAGAGCGAGGACCTGTGCTCCGGCACGCTCAACCAGCGGTTCGTCCTGGAGTACCTGCGCCGCTACGACTGGCGCGACCATGTCGCGCGGGTCAACGAGATCTACCGTGAGCGTCGCGAGGCGATGCTCACCGCCCTGGCGGAGGAGTTTCCGGCGTCGGCCACCTGGACTCGCCCGCGTGGGGGCCTGTTCGTGTGGGCGACGCTCCCGTCCTACATCGACACGCAGGACCTACTGGCGAAGGCACTCGACAAGAACGTCGCGTTCGTCCCCGGGGCGGCGGCCTTCCTGAACGGGGACGGCCGGAACGCGATGCGCCTCAACTACTCCGCGATGCCGCCGCACCGCATCAGCGAGGGCATCGCCCGACTCGGGGCGGTCGTGCGCGAGATGACGGAGCTCTACGAAGGGATCGCCGGCTCATGAGGGTTGCGGTGCTGAAAGGCGGGCGCTCGTTCGAGCGCGAGGTGAGCCTGCGGAGCGGGACCAACGTCGAGGCTGCGCTGCGCCGGCTCGGACACGACGTGTTGCCGCTCGATGCGGATCGGGAGCTCGTCCGCACGCTCCGGGCGGAGCGTCCGGATGCGGCGTTCGTCGCGATGCACGGGCAGGGCGGTGAGGACGGCACGGTCCAGGAGCTCCTCGAGATCCTCGGCATCCCGTACACGGGGTCGGGCGTCTCGGCGTCCGAGCGCGCGTGGGACAAGGTCGTCGCGAAGGCCCAGTTCGCCGCGGCCGGCATCCCCACGCCCGCCTCCTATGCCTTCAGCCAGGCGGCGTTCCGGGAGCTCGGCGCGGCCGACGCGCTCGGTGAGATCGAGTCGCGGCTCGGGTTGCCGCTCGTGGTGAAGCCCGCCCGGGGCGGGTCGGCGCTCGGCATCCGCCTCGCCCACAAACCGGACGAGGTGCCGAGCGCGCTGATGGCGGCGCTGGCGTACGACGACCGGCTGCTCATGGAGCGCTACGCGGCGGGGCGGGAGCTCTCGGTGTCGGTGCTCGGCAACGACGACGCCGAGGCCCTGCCGGTCGTCGAGGCGATCCCGCTCGGCCGGGAGTTCTACGACTTCGAGTCGCGGTACACGCCCGGGGCCACCGATCTGCGGGCCCCCGCCGACCTGCCTCCTGACGTCAACGACGAGGTCGTGCGGATCGCGCTCGACTGCTACCGGGCGCTCGGCTGCCGCGGCTTCGGCCGGGTCGACATGATCCTCGACGGCGACAACCAGGTGTGGGTGCTCGAGCTCAACACCATTCCGGGGCTCACCGACACCAGCGCGCTGCCGAAGGCGGCGGAGGCCGCCGGGATGGGGTTCGACGACCTCATCGCACGGGTGCTCGACCTCGCCGAGCTCGGCGCGTAGCGAGCGCCAACCACCGGGTCAGGCGGAGCGCAGCTCCTCGCCCGGGAGGTCCTCGGGGAGTGGCGTCTCCTGGGGGCTCGCCCCCTCGGTGGCGTCCCACGTGACGTACGCGATGCCGTCGCGCCCGTCGTGGGGGTTGGCCGACCCCAGGGCCAGCATCACCACATCGTCCGGTCCGCGGTTGACCAGCTGCCGCCGCACGTCCGGCGCGACCCGAGCAGCGTCCCATTGCTCGAGGTCGCGTTCGTCGCCGTCGACGACGAGGGTGAGCCTCCCGCGCAGGACGATGAACACCTCCTCCTGACGTTCGTGCCGGTGGATCCGCCCGCGCTGCCCGGGCTTCAGGGCGATCAGGTTCAGCCCGAGCGTTGTGACCCCCAGCTCCCGGCGGAGCGACTGGAACCGCTCCGGGGGCGTGAGGTCCAGCCGGGTGATCTGGACGCCCTCGGTCACGGCGCCTGCCCTCCGCCCAGCTCCGGCGGCATCGCCTTGGGGCCCTCCGGGTAGGAGAACGCGAGGTCGTCGGGGGTCATCTCGAGCGTGTTCGCCGGTTCCGGCGGGGCCCCCACGACCAGCCAGAGCGCCTCGCGGTCGGTGTCGTTGAACACCTGGCGCACGTGCTCGGTCTCGACGAGCACGGATGACAGCGGGGGGAGCGTGAGGACCTCGTCCTCGATGCGCATCCGGCCGGTGCCGTCGAGGACGATGTAGAGCTCGACCTGCGCCCGGTGGCGGTGCTTCGTGGATGCCTGCCCGGGCTGGAGCCGCCAGTACCGCGCGCCGAGGGTCTCCGCTCCGAGCTGTCGCGCCAGGTCGGTGTTCTCGACCCGCATCTGGTTGGACGGCCGCCAGTGGGCGGCGTCGGCGGTGAGCACCCGGTAGGCCACAGGGTGGATCCTAGCCGTGCGTCCACCACGGCCGCGTTCGTCGAGATCACGTTCGGTCCCGGCGGCTACGGGGGATGACCTCTCCCTCCGGGCTGACCCTTGCCCGTGCGCACCCGCAACCTGCGCCGCAGGCGTGGCCGCCGAACCCCTTGACGGTCGGCTCCGAACGGTCGCGAGGCGGGCGCGACGTGACGAACCCCGTGAAGCGCTGCTCGACCCGCGCGCTGCCGCAGCCCGTGCACACCCGGTCCTCGTCACGCAGGAACCCCTGGCGGAAGACCTCGAACCGGAGCCCGCAGCGTCCGCATTCCAGATCGTAGCTCGACACTCGTCGCCTCCTCTCGGCCGCAGCGACCCTCAGGTCGTGATCGCCACCTTCAGGACCCCGTCCTCCTGGTTCGAGAAGAGCGGGTACGCATCCTCGATCTGGTCGAGGGTGAAGTGATGGGTGATGAGCTGCTTCAGGTTCAGCCGCCCGGCCGACACCAGCGACATCAACGCCCGCATTCGCTCCTTGCCGCCGGGACACAGCGTGGTGCGGATGTCGACGTCGCCGATTCCGTAGACGAACGCCTCCAGCGGGATCGTCACCTTGTCGCCGTACACACCGAGCGACGAGACCACCCCGGCCGGCCGGACCGACTTCATGCAGTTCTCGAACGTCTCCTGGATCCCGAGCGCCTCGATCGCGACATCCGCGCCTCGCCCCTCGGTCAGGGCCTTGACCTTTGCGACGGGATCCTCCTGCGTGTAGTCGATCACGACGTCCGCGCCCATCGTCTTCGCCATCGCCAGCCGCGTCTCGTTCGAGTCCACGCCGATGACCAGGCTCGCCCCCATGAGCCGAGCCCCAGCCGTCGCGCACAGGCCGATCGGCCCCTGCGCGTACACCACCACGGAGTCGCCGATCCGGACGTTCGCGGTCTCGGCTGCCGAGATGCCGGTCGATGCGATGTCGGTGACGAACATGACCTCCTCGTCGCTGACGCCGTCCGGGATCCTCGCGAGGTTCGCCTGCGCGTACGGCACCCGGAAGTAGTCGGCCTGCACCCCGTCGGCCGAGTTGCCGAGCCGCCAGCCGCCGATGATGCCCCACGTGTCCTCGTACCCAGCACACTGAGAGAAGTCGCCGTGCTGGCAGAAGTAGCACGCGCCGCACGGCGTGATCGCCCCGACGACCACCCGATCACCGGCGGCGTAGCCCTGCACCGCCTCGCCGAGCTGGTCGATCACCCCCACCGGCTCGTGCCCGACGACGCGGCCGTTCGCCACCGGGTACTCCTCACGCCAGATATGGGAGTCGGTCCCGCAGATCGTCGTCGTCGTGACGCGCACGATCGCGTCGGTCGGCCCGCAGGCCGGCTTCGCGACCTCCTCGATGTGGATGTCGTGCTTCCCGCGAAAGACCGCGGCACGCATCGTCTCGGCCATGTTCGTCTCCTTTCCGTGGTCCTGGTACGACCGTTCCGAATGCGCCCCGCGTGTCAAGCGGGGGGCGCACCGGCGGCATCCTCGGCTCATCGTGGACCGGAGCGTCGCCGGGCACCCGGGTCGCCGGCCCGGCGGGTTAACCGTCATGTAAGGACTTGCGAATACATGCACAACGTCTGTCCGCGACGCTCCCTGCCATGGGAACCGCCCCCGCCACCGCGCCCGTCGAGTTGAATAGCGCGGTGCGCACCGTCCTGGTCGTCGACGACGAGCCCCTCATCCGCGAGGTGGTCGTCCGCTACCTCGAGCGCGAGGGCTATCGCGTGATCGAATGCGGCGACGGCGAAACCGCCCGCCAGCTCGTGCAGCGCCACAACCCCGACCTCGTCGTGCTCGACGTCATGCTCCCCGGCATCGATGGGCTGGAGGTCTGCCGCTGGATCCGGACCCAGTCCGACACGCCGGTCATCCTGCTCACCGCCCGCGGCGAGGAGACGGACCGCATCGTCGGCCTCGAGCTCGGCGCTGACGACTACGTGGTCAAGCCGTTCTCGCCGCGCGAGCTCGCCGTCCGCGCCCGCAACGTGCTGAAGCGCTCGGGTGCCGCGCCCTCGCGCGACGAGCGGCTCGTGTTTGACCGGCTCGCGATCGACGCCGGCAGCCGCGAGGTCACGAAAGACGGCCGGCCGCTTCGCCTCACCGCCCGGGAGTTCGATCTGCTGTGGTTCCTCGCCAGCAACCCGCGGCGAGTGTTCAGCCGCGACCACCTCATGGCCAGGGTCTGGGGGTACGAGGCGGCGATGGACACCGGGACGGTCACCGTCCACATGCGGCGCCTTCGGGAGAAGGTGGAAGACGATCCGTCGCAGCCGGACCACCTCGAGACGGTCTGGGGCGTCGGCTACCGGTTCGCGCCGTGATCGGCTTCGCCCTCATCGTCGCCGGCGCGACGCTCCTCGTCGGAGTGCTCGCGGCGGTCGGTCTCAGGCGGCTGCCGACCCTCCGCTGGCAGCTCGCCGGACTCGCGGTGCTCTCCGGGGTGCTGCCGCTGACCGCGGTGCTCCTGTCCGGCGTCGCGATGTTCGAAAGCAGCCACGATCTTGTGACCCTTGCGGTGATCGTGGCGAGCGCGGCCGTGGCGCTGGTGGCGGCCTTCCTCTTGGTGCGGTGGATCGAACGCCCCATCGAGCGGCTGCGCGAGGCGTCGTCGTCGCTCGCCGCCGGCGATCTGTCGGCACGTGCATCCCAGGAGGGGCCGGAGGAGCTCAGCGAGCTGGCGGCGTCGTTCAACGCGATGGCGACGCACCTCGAGGGCCTGTTCGACGCACGCCGGGAGCTCGTTGCCTGGGCGAGCCACGATCTGCGCACGCCGCTGGCCGCGATGCAGGCGATGCTTGAGG
Organism: uncultured Bifidobacteriaceae bacterium; assembly: GCA_964440285.1. Classification (GTDB taxonomy): domain Bacteria; phylum Actinomycetota; class Thermoleophilia; order Miltoncostaeales; family Miltoncostaeaceae; genus CALMEC01. The sequence continues at coordinate 646 of CAYTRV010000091.1, read as the reverse complement.
CCGTCGAGGACGGGCTCGTTCCCCCGGAGCGGTATCTGCCGGAGCTGCGTGAGCAGACCCGCCTGCTCGGCATGCTCGTCAACGACCTCTTCGAGCTCGCCCGGATCGACGCCGGCGCGCTGACCCTCGAGATCCGGGAGGCGTCGCTCGACGGGCTCGTGCGGCGCTGCCTGAGCGGCCTCGAGGCCGAGGCGCATGCGAAACGGGTCACGCTCGACGCCGAGATCCCTGCAGCGACGCCGTCCGTCCGGTGCGCTCCGGACAGCGTCTCGCGGGTGCTGTTCAACCTCGTGACCAACGCCCTTCGGCACACGCCGACCGACGGCTCGGTAGCCGTGCGCGTCGAATCCGGTGAGCGCGAGGTCGTCGTCGCCGTCGAGGACACCGGTTCCGGCTTCCCGCCGGAGACGGTCGGCCGCGCGTTCGACCGGTTCTGGCGGGGCGACCGGGCCCGGACGCGCGGGCAGGCAGGTGCCGGGCTCGGCCTAGCGATCGCCCGGGGCCTGGTCGAGGCGCAGGGCGGCAGGATCTGGGCGGAGAACCGTCCCGACGGCGGGGCGCGGATCACCTTCACCCTGCCCGCGGCCTAGATGACGTGCCCGTAGACGTTCCGAACGGCTGACGGGCTGGTCGGGCCTCCGAGAGA
>CAYTRV010000090.1:0-8779 GCA_964440285.1 uncultured Bifidobacteriaceae bacterium | reverse complement strand
ACCCCCTGCGACGCCCGCTGCGAACACACCTCGCGAGCGCACGGCGACACAACCCGCCGCCGCCGCGGCGACACCCGCCGCGCGGAAGTCACCCAGCCGCTCAGTCACCCCACCCCCCACGGCGCCCGCGGCAGACGGGCCAACTGTCGCGATCATCAATGCGGCCGCCCTGCCCACCCCGGTGCCGGCAGTGCCCGAGCCGACCGCCCCGCTCGACCTCATCGAGCCCCCCGCCGCGCCAGAGGCGCCCGCCGCAAGCACACCGCTCGAGCGCGCGACGACACGACCCGCCGCCGCCCCGGCGAAACCCGCCGCGCGGAAGAGGCGCGCCCGCACCGCCACCCCACGTGCCACGGCGCCGGCAGCGCCGGAGCCGACCGCCCCGCTCGACCACGTCGAGGTCACCACACCCCCCGCGACGCCCGTCGCACCGACACCGCCCGAGCCCACGAGGACGCCACCCGCCGCCGCCCCGGCGACTCCGGCCGCACGGACGACCCGCGCACGCGCAGTCACCCCGCCCGTCGTTGCCGCAGAGACACCTGCAACCGCTGCACTCGAGCACGTCAAGGCGGCCGAGGTCACCCCGGCTGCGCAGATCGCGCGGAAGACGCGCACCCGCAAAGCCATCTCAGCCTCCCCCGCGCCCGCGGCGGCCCAGCCGGCCCCCCCGCTCGACTTCATCGCTCCCAGCGAGGCGCCGGCGGAATCCGCCACCCGGACACCACTCGACGACGCGGCGGCGCCACCCACCGCAGCGCCGGAGACCTCCGAGCCGACCTCCCCGCCCGCCCTCGTCGATGCGCCTGGCTGGCCGCGGCAAGCGGAGCTCATCGGGGGAAAGCGCAGCGACGACGCCCCATCGCCCACGCCGGACCGCGACCCCGCGGGCGGGTCCGACGACGGGTTCCGCCCGTACCGGGCCGTCTACGAAGCCCACGCCCGGCGACGGGAAGGCCGCGCCGACGCGTCTGACGGACCACCGAGCTGGGCCGACCGGGCCGCGTCGGCGTGGGACGCAAGCGAGGGCGACTCCCGGGAGATCGGACCCGAGATCACCGACCCCGAGCAGCGCCGGATCACGAGACGCGCGAAGAGCAGGAACGGCGAGGCGCGTACCGCGCGGGCGCGCGAGATCGCGGAGAAGGTCCAGCGCGCGCTCGGCGACGACGATCTCGCCCCCGACTTCGGGCGCGTCCTCGCGAGCGCCCTCGCCGAGTACGCGCAGGACGAGGCGGACCGCCTGGTCGCCGACCCGCTCGGCGACCAGGAACGGTGAGCGTGCACGGCGACTTCGAGGGGTTCGCGCGCCGCATCGCGCACGCCACGCGGCAGGCGGTCCGCGACCGCCACCGCTGACGACCCGGAGTCGGTTCTCGCCCGGGAAGCGTTCACGTGCTGCGAGCGCGACGACGAAGGGGTGTTGGTTTCGTCGCTCGCTGCCGATACGTCGGGTGCGACGCCCCAAGGGTGTCGTCCCACCTGTTCGAAGGCTTCCATCCTCGTGCCCATCAGCCTCCTCATCACCGCCTCCCTCTGCGTCCTGCTGCTCGCGGCTGTCGTGATCCGCCGACGCCGGCCCGGCTGGCTTTCCGCGCAGCCGAGCGGGGCGCCGCGACAGCCGCGGAGCCGGCCGCGCCTCGGCCTGGCGGTCTCCGGTATCGCGTCGGAGGAGGCGATCATGGAGGCCGCCGCGAAGCAGGCGTTGGACCCAGCCGGCGACGAGGCGCGGTTCGCCGGCCTCTCTGCGGAGCCCGAGCCGGTGGACGCAATCCCGCCGGCCGAGGTCGGCGGCGCCAAGGCGATCTGGACCGCCGAGGTGATCGATGCGCCGGGCTGGCCGCAGCCCGGTGAGCTCGACCCTGGCGGGGACCCGGCCGACACGGAGTCCAACCCGATTGAGGATGGCCAGGCTGCGTTCGAGGTCAACCTACCGGCGCTCGCGGTGGCCGGGGAGGACGACGCCCAGAACGACACGGGTGAAATCTGGACAGCGTCTTCGGACGGCTTCGACCCCGCCTCGGGGTGGGGTGACGGGGCGTCGGACTGGACGGCGCCGGACGCGCCACCCGCCGACTGGGGAGCACCCGCGGCGACCGCCGGCGATGACGCCCCGGTCACGGCGGACGAGACCGATGCGTCCTGGGACGGAACCATCCCGCATGACCGCTCGCGGAACGATGGCGGTGCCTGGGGCCCCGTCGACTGGGAGGCGCCGGCCACCGGCCGGGACGGCGGACTGGTCGCCGACACCGGCACGGAGGAATCCATGTGGGAGATTCCGGCGATCTCGACTGGTGACCACCCGACCGGCGGCGAGGCGGCTGAAGCGACAACGGTCACGCCGGAGCCGGAGACAGGGCCTCTCGTGGTCGACCTGTCCGGCGGCACGGCCGGGGTGACGGCGCACGTGCTGGGCGACGGCGGCAAGACCCGGCTCGACCCGGCCATTGCGGCGGCCGTCGAGCTCGCCGTCGCAGCAGGCCTCACGCGAACGCCCCCTGGGCCGGTGGTCGTCGTGATCGCGACGGAAAGCGGTCAGGCGCGGTCGCAGCGGGAGGAGCGGCTTGCGCGTAAGGTCAGGAGGCTCGAGGCGAAGCTCCAGGCCCTCGTGCGGGAGGGCGCGCCCCAGCTGCCGCAGCCGTCACGACCGTCCCGACCCCGGCGATCCAGCGAGGATCGACCCGTCCTTCGGCTCTCGGCGGTCGAGGAGCGGGAGCTTCGCACGCTCGCCACGCGGCGATCCGCCCCGGCCCGGGTGCGCCGTCGCGCCCGGATCGTGCTGGCGACCGCGCGTGGCCTCGACGTGAGGGCGATCGCGCGCCGTGTCGGCGTACACAGGACGACCGTTCGCCGCTGGCAGCAAAGATTCGCCGAGCAGCGCCTCGCAGCGATCACCGGGTCTTCGGGCGCAGCGCCCGCGCGCCAGCGGTCGCGCTGAGACCTGCAATCCTCTACGCGGCGGGGGCCAAGGCGCTGCCGATCGGCTCCGGCCGGCCGACTGCATACCCCTGGCAGTGGTCGACGCCGAGGCGCGCCATGAGCAGCGCGATCTCCTCGCTCTCCACGCACTCCGCGACGGTCTCGACGCCCAGGCCGCGGGCGATCCGAACGACGGCCTCGATGATCAGCCGGTCGGTCATGTTCGTCGCGCACCCCCGCACGAACTCGCCGTCGATCTTCAGCACGTCGAAGTCGAGGTGCTTGAGATAGGCGAACGACCCGAAGCCCTGGCCGAAGTCGTCGAGCGCGACCTTGTAGCCGATCCGCCGGAGCTCCTGGGTGAAGCGCGACGCATCGGACAGGTCGGCGACGGCGGCGGTCTCGGTGATCTCGAACATCACGCGACCGGGCCCACCGGGGATGAGCGGCGCATGACGCTCGAGGATCCCAAGGAGGTTCTCGTCCCCGATGGAACGTCCCGACAAGTTCACCGCGATGCACGTCCCGCGGAACCCCTTCGTCACGAGCCGCATCGCCTCGTCGACCACGAAGTGGTCGATCTGCCGGATCAGGTCGAACCGTTCGGCCGTGTCGAGGAACTCACCCGGCTCCACCAGGCCGAGCACGTCGTCGTGCATGCGTATGAGCAGCTCATGATGCTCAGCCCGTCCGCTCCGGATGCTGCGAATCGGCTGGGCATGCATCTGGAAGCCCCCGCCGTGCAGCGCGTGCTCGATGCGGCGTACCCACTCCATCCGTTCGACGAGGCGTCGCTGCGGACCGCTGCCCTCCAACCACAGCGACACACCGTCGCGGCCGCCTTCCTTCGCGACGTACATCGCGAGGTCGGCCTGGGCGAGCGCGGCGTCGCCGTCGGCGTGTGACCCGTCGAGCTCGGCGATGCCGACGCTGCCGGTGAGCCGGTGCGCCTGAGCGTCCGTGATCGTCGGGGTCGCGCGCAGGGCGCGCAGGAGCTCCTCGGCGACTCCGATCGCGCTCGGCCCCTTGCAGTCGGGGAGCAGGACGGCGAACTCGTCTCCGCCGAGGCGGGCGAGGAGATCGCATTCGCGCAGACGGGTGCGCAGGATGCTCCCGACCGTCGTGATCAGCCGATCGCCGGCATGATGCCCGAGCGTGTCGTTGACGTACTTGAAGTCGTCGAGGTCGAGGATCATCAGGGCCGCCGGCGGGCCGCCGGCGCCTGCCGTGGCGATGTGGGCCTCCAGCCGCCGCTGAAAGCCGCGACGATTGAGAAGGCCTGTGAGCCAGTCGTGATCCGCGACGTGCTCGAGCTCGACCTCCGCCTGCTTGCGCGAGGAGACGTCCTGGACCTGGACGATGAAGTAGCGGATCGCCCCCTGCTCGTCGCGCACGGGCGACGCGGAGAAGCTGACCCAGACGTAGTGGCCCTGGGAGTGGCGATAGCGCTTCTCGATCTCGAAGGAGTCGGCCCGTCCGGCGATCAGCTCCTCGAAATGCGCGTCGTTGCGGGTGAGGTCGTCGGGGTGCGTGAGGTCCTTGCTCGTGAGGTCGCAAAGGTCGTGCGCCCCGCGCCCGAGGAGGCGGCACAGCGCCGGGTTGGCCTGGGTCAACCGCCCGTCGGCCGAGAGGATGGCCATGCCGATCGGCGCGTACTCGAACGCGACCCGAAACGGATGGTCTCCTTCGAGCGCGCCCGGGAGTTCGGTTGCGTTGCCCACCTCCTCATTTTCGACATCAGGAGTAGTTTTCTTAACTTTCTTGACGGGGCTGGAGGCCTCGGCTCGCCGATGGCGGCTATCCTTGGACCCATGCCCGACGTCTCCGACTACGTAGCGATGATCGAGGCGGCGCTCCCAGGGGCGTCCGCGACGGTGCTCGACCAGGGCGGCGGCGACCACCTGTTCGCCGAGGTCGTCGCGCCACAGTTCGGCGGTCTGTCGCGGATCGAGCAGCACCGGATGGTCTACGCCGCCGTCAAGCGGTACCTCGACGACGGGTCGATCCACGCCCTCGCCCTGAAGACACGCACACCGGAGGATTGATGAGCGACACACTCACGATGACCGACACCGAGATCCTCGACCAGATCAAGTCCGAGGTCGCCGACAACCGTGTGTTCCTCTACTTGAAGGGCACACCCGACATGCCCCGCTGCGGGTTCAGCAACCAGGTCGTCCAGATCCTCAACATCACGGGCGCGGAGTTCGGCTCGCGCGACGTGCTGGCCGATCCCCGCATCCGCGAGGTCCTGTCGGAGTGGTCGGACTGGCCGACCATCCCGCAGCTGTTCGTCGACGGCAAGCTCGTCGGCGGCTGCGACATCACGACCGAGATGTACCAGAACGGCGAGCTCCAGGAACTCCTGGACAACTAGCGGCGGCCGCGGCGCGAACGTGGACGCCGTCTTCGCCCCGGACGAGCCGCTCGCAGAGCTCCACGCGCACCTCGGTGGCGGCGTCGACCCCGCCACCATGTGGGAGCTCGCCCACGAGCAGGGCATCAAGCTCCCGTTCGAGGATTACTGGTCGTTCACCCGGGCGGCGAGTGTCGGCGCCGGGGTGTCGGGCCTCGACGGCCTCGACGCGATCTACCACCTGACCGAGCTCATCCAGTCGAGCCCGGAGGGGGTGTTCCGGTCGGTGCACACGATGCTCGGCGGCGCGTACCGATCGCAGCGGATCACGACGCACGAGGTCCGGTTCAACCCCGCCAAGCGCAACCGCGGCGGCGAGCGCGACCTCGACGCGATCGTGATGGCGGCGGTGCACGCTGCGGACCGGGCGATGCTCGAGTACCCCATCCGGGCGAGCGTGACCCTCATGATGGACCGGTGCTTCTCCCACGAGCTCAACGCGGCAATCGTCGAGCGGGCCATACGGTTTGCGGGCCGCGGCGTGGTGGCGATCGACATCGGCGGGCCGCGGCCGAAGGGCTCCCCGCTGCCCTTCGACTACTCGAGTCTCGCGCCGCTCATCAACCGGGCAAGGGCGGCCGGCCTCGGGATCACCTTCCACGCCGGGGAAGAAGGCGTCAACGCGCCGGATCCCTTGCCGTACCTCGCGGAGTTCGGAGCGGTCATCGAGCTGGGAGTCGACCGGATCGGCCACGGGATTATCGCGGCGTACGAGCCGCGACTCGCCGACCGGATCGCCGAGCGCGGGATCGTGCTGGAGGTGTGCCCCACGTCGAACGTCAAGACCGGCGCGGTGCGCAACGAGGAGCAGGTCGCGGAGATCGTCTACGCCCTGCGAGCCGCCGGCGTGGAGGTGGTGATCGCCACCGACGGCCCGGAGATGATCGGCACACGGCTGCGCGCCGAGTACGCGATGCTCGTCCGGCTCGGCGCGTTCACGAAGGCGCAGGCGCGAGAGATGAACGCGCGCGCGCATGAGGTGAGCTTCGCGAGCGGCTGGCGCGCGCGGGGGTGACCGGCGGCCGAGGGGCTGGCGCGGGGGTGGGACCGCTGAACCTCCCCGCGACCGGGTCAGGCCCTTGACGCCGGCCCTGTTGCCTGGCCGACGGCCTCGTCCAGCGACCGGACGCCGGCCTGCTCGCACAGGAGCAGCAGGTCCTCGTTGATACGGCGCGGGAGCCCGGCGCCTTCGTAGACGAAGCCGGTGTAGATCTGCACGAGCGACGCCCCGGCGAGGATCTTCCGCCACGCGTCGGCGCCGGTGAAGACGCCGCCCACCCCGACGATGGGAAGGCCGCCGGCGAGAAGGTGGACGCGGCGGAGCACGTCGTCGCTCAGATCGCGGAGCGGGGCCCCCGACAGCCCGCCGGCCTCCGCGGCCAGCGGCGAGGCGACACCCTCCCGGCCGACGGTGGTGTTGCTGACGATGAGCCCGTCGACGCCGCGGTCACGGGCGATTGCCACGATCGCTTCGAGGGCGGCCTGGTCGAGGTCGGGGGCGATCTTCACCAGGATCGGCTTGCGAAGCTCGTTGACACGGTTGGCCGCAGCGATGCGGGTGACGAGGGTCTCGAGGGCGTTGCGTTCCTGGAGGTCGCGCAGGCCGGGCGTGTTGGGCGAGCTCACGTTGATCGTGACGTAGTCGGCGTACGCGGCGACGCGGGAGAACGTCGCGACGTAGTCGGCCGCGGCGTCCTCGGCGACCTTCGTCTTGCCGATGTTGATGCCGAGGGGGATGCGGTGGGCGCGGCCGGCGCGCTCCCAGCGCTTGAGCCGCTCCGCGACGGTGTCGGCGCCGTCGCTGTTGAAGCCGAGACGGTTGATGAGGCCGCGCTCGTCGGGGAGGCGGAAGACGCGGGGCTTCGGGTTACCGGGCTGGCGTACGGCGGTGACCGTGCCGATCTCGGCGAACCCGAACCCCAGGTTCGCCCACGCTGGAACGGCGTGCGCCTGCTTGTCGAACCCGGCGCCGAGGCCGACGGGGTTCGAGAACTGCAGCCCCCACAGCTCCTGGTGGAGCCGTGGATCGTCGACGCGCAGCCGCCGCTCGATCAGGGCTCCGACCGGCGGCGTGCGCGCGAGCACGCCGAGGGTCGCGATGGCCAGGGTGTGTGCGCGCTCGGGGTCGAGCCGGAACAGGAGCGGCCGCACGAGGCCCCGGTGGATCACGCGGCCCCGAGCCGGTCGGCCTGCCTGGCGAGGGCGATGTCCTTCTCGGTGATGCCGCCCTGACTGTGGGTGGCGAGCGTCACGGTGACCCGGTTCCACGAGATGACGAGGTCGGGGTGGTGGTCGGCCGCCTCCGCCGCCTCGGCCAGGCGGTTGACGAATCCGACCGACCCCATGAAGCCGCCCTCGAAGCTGAACTGGCGGACGATGGCCTCGCCCTCGTGCTCCCACCCGGGCATGCCCGCGAGCGCCTGGTCGATCTCATCAGGTGTGAGGAGCGCCACGTCGTTCTCCCTCGATTGCGGCCGTCGTCGGTGCTGAGCGAACCCTACCGCCCGGGCCGTTCGAGCGGTTCTCAGGCCCGGCCGTAGACGGGGATCGCGGCGCCGGTCACGGCCCGCGCCGCGTCAGAGCAGAGGAAGGCGATGACGGCGGCGAGGTCGGCCGGCGCGACCCACCGCGCGGTGTCGGCGTCGGGCTGGGCCGCGCGATTACCGGGGGTGTCGATGACGCTTGGAATCACGCAGTTCACGGTGACGCCGTCGTGCTTGACCTCCTGGGAGGCAGCGTGCACAAGGGCGATAAGCGCGGCCTTGCCGGCGGCGTACGCGCTGCCACCGGCGAACGGGGCGACGGCGGCGCGGCTGGAGACGGCGACGACCCGCCCGCCGCCCCTTCGGACCATTCCGGGGAGGAACGCGCCCATCATGACGGCGGCGCTCGTCGCGTTCAGGTCGAGTTGCCGCTGCCATTCGTCGAGGGTCATCTGGCCGAGCGGCGTGTCGTCGAGATATCCGCCGACGAGGTGGACGAGGGCCCAGCAGCCGGCGCTATCGTCGAGCTCCGCGGCGAGCGCGTTCGCCTCTTCGGGGTTGGTGACGTCGAGCCGGCGCAGCTCGATCTGGTGGCCCAACGCGCTGCGGGCCTGCTCGGCCTCGCGGTCGAGCACCCATGTCACGATGGTGCGGTAGCCGGCGTCGGCCATCGCCTCGCTGACGGCCAGCCCGAGCCCGCCGGTGCCGCCGGTGACGACCGCGGTCCTCCGGTTCTCGTCGTTCATCGCGTCCCTCCCGCGTCATGGTCGCTCCAGCCGTCCGCTCCGACTGTACCCGCGGGGCGGGCCGCGAGCGATCGCGGCGTCCGATCACGGGGCAGCTGATCGCGCTAGCGTTCGCGGGCAGGCATCCCCGCAGACGCGCCGGGGCGCCTCGCGAGGGCCGTTAGCTCAGCTGGTAGAGCAGGGGACTTTTAATCCCAAGGTCCTGGGTTCGA
>CAYTRV010000089.1:0-8794 GCA_964440285.1 uncultured Bifidobacteriaceae bacterium | reverse complement strand
GAGAAGAAGGCCCGCGAGATCCTCTACCTCACCCGCCAGTACACTGCCGAGGAGGCCCTCCAGATGGGCCTCGTGAACAAGGTCGTCCCAGACGAGGCTCTGGACGCGGAGGTCGACCGGTGGTGCGACGAGATCCTGCGCCGCTCGCCGCAGGGGCTTCGCCTCGCCAAGATCGCGATGAACGCGATGACCGACCAACTCTACGGTGCGGTGCAGCACGGCCTCGAACTCGTCGCCCTCAACCACGTCTACGGCGAGGAGCCGAAGGAGGGCATCGCCGCGTTCCAGGAGAAACGCAAACCCGATTGGCGGAAGTTCCGCGCCGGCCAGGGGCCCGCATCCGAGGAATGAGCACCTCCCCAGCCGACCTCGCGGGCGTCCGCCCGCACATCCGCACATCGATCGAGGCCGCCCTCGATGGAGACCGGCTCACCCGCGACCAGGCGACCGCCCTCGCCGACGTGCGCGGCGCGGAGCATCCTGCGCTGTGGGCGGCGGCCGCGACGATCCGGGACCGCGGCCACGGCCCCTGGGTGACCTACTCACCGAAAGTCTTCATCCCGCTGACGAACCTCTGCCGCGACGTGTGCAGCTACTGCACGTTCGCGCAGGACGAGGATTCCCCCCGGGCCCACACGATGAGCCCGCAGGAGGTCCTCGCCGTCGCCGAGGAAGGCGCGCGGCTCGGCTGCAAGGAGGCGCTGTTCTGCCTCGGTGACCGGCCCGAGGTGCGCTGGCCGCGCTACCGCGAGGTGCTGCGCCGCTACGGACACGCGTCCACGCACTCCTACCTCGTCGCGATGTGCCGCATGGTGCTCGAAGAGACCGGCCTCCTCCCCCACCCCAACGCCGGTGTGCTCGCCCAACGCGAGCTCGTGGAGCTTCGCGAGGTGTCCCCGAGCCAGGGGATCATGCTGGAGTCGGTCGCCGACAGGCTCTGCGACCCCGGCGGCCCGCATGAGCACGCACCCGACAAACGCCCTACGACGCGGCTGGCGGTGATCCGCAAGGCCGGGCTCCAGCAGATCCCGTTTACCAGCGGGATCCTGATCGGCATCGGCGAGACAGCCGCGGAGCGGATCGAGGCCCTCCTCGCGCTCCGCGCACTCCACGAGGAGTTCGGCCACATCCAGGAGATCATCGTGCAGAACTTCCGCGCGAAGCCGGACACCCCGATGGGCGACGCCGGCGAGCCCGGGTTGATCGACCTGATGAGCGTGTGCGCAACCGCGCGGCTGGTGCTCGGACCCGAGATGAATATCCAGGCGCCGCCGAACCTCTCAGCCGACTACGGTCCGCTGCTCGTGAGCGGCATCAACGATTGGGGCGGGATCTCACCGGTCACCCCGGACTTCATCAACCCGGAGGCCCCCTGGCCGGAGATCGGACAGCTCGCACGACTGTGCAGCGAGGCGGGGTTTGAACTTCGCGAGCGCCTCACGATCTACCCCGAGTACGTCCACCAGGATGCGTGGGTCGATGCGTCGCTTCGCGCGCGCATCCGCGACCGATGCGATCTCGACGGCTACCCGGTGGCCGCGTGAGCCCTGCGCGAACCGTCACGTTCGTGCGTCGCGGCCAGCGCGTCCCCGCGCTCATGTCGGAAGCAGCGGTACTCACCGACGCCGCTGTCGCAGCCGTGCTCGCCGTCGGGATCCTGCCCGTTGAGACACAGTCGCTCGAGGGTCCCGCGGCGGCCTGGGTCGCCGATCCGGACGGCGCGTTGGCGCTCGTCGCACGAGGGGTCGGCTCCTGGCGGATCACGGTTCGCCACACGGGGCGGCGCGAGGATGTCCTCGACGCGCTAGCGCGAACCGGTGCGCCGTTTCTTCGCACCGGCCCGGACCGGCTCGGCGAGGCCGTGGAGATCTGCGGACTTCCCGGCGTATGCGCAGTGGCGCAGTTGGAGGCCGCCACGCTCGGCGAGGCGGTCGTGGCGGCCGGCGATGGAATCGACGACCTCGTCGTGGCGGAATGGGACGACACCACGGTGGGCGCACTCCGCGACGCGCTTCCGCAGGTGCGCCTCATCGAGCGCGGCGCCTTCCCGGTCGCTCTCCCGGTTGACGCTGCCCGAGACGCCCTCTCCCGGCCGCTGTTCAAGGCCTACCTCGATCAGATCGACGGCGCCGGCGCCGCACGGCCCCGTGGCACATGGGCTCCGGGCAAGGACATGCACCCTCCCGTCCCGCCGCGGCGTCTGTCGACCCAATGGAACGATCCAGCCTGGCGCGAGGGCTCGGCTCGGGAGGGCATCGACCACGTCTCCCCCGACCTCGCCGGGATCCTGGAGCGGTCACTCGCGGGGACCCGGCCGCTGCGCGACGAGGTCGAGCGTCTCTTCCGCTCCCGCGGTGAGGAGGTCGAGGCAGTCGCCTGGGTCGCCGACCGCATCCGCGAGCGGGTCTGTGGGGAGGTCGTGACCTACGTGATCAACCGGAACATCAACTATACGAACCTATGTTACTTTCGGTGCGGGTTCTGCGGATTCTCGAAGGGACCGAAGAGCCTCAATCTCCGCGGCGATCCGTATCTCGTGTCGACGGAGGAAGTCGTGCAGCGGTCGGTCGAGGCGTGGGACCTCGGCGCGACCGAAGTGTGCCTGCAAGGCGGTATCCACCCGGACTTCACCGGCGACTTCTATGTCGGGATCGTCGAGGGGATCAAGGAGAAGCTCCCCGGGATGCATGTCCATGGCTTCACGGCCCTTGAGGTGTGGCAGGGCGCCCAGACGCTGGGCGTCTCGGTCCGGGAGCTCCTGTTCCGCCTGCGCGACGCGGGGTTGGGAACGTTGCCGGGGACCGCCGCGGAGGTCCTTGACGACGGCATCCGCCGGCATTTGTGTCCCGACAAGATCCGCACGTCCCAGTGGGCGCAGGTGCACATCACCGCGCACGAGTTGGGGCTGCGGTCGAACAACACCCTGATGTTCGGTCACATCGACGGTCCCGTCTCATGGGCGAACCACCTGGAGGTCGTCCGTGAGATCCAGCGCCGCACCGGCGGGTTCACGGAGTTCGTGCCGCTCCCGTTTGTACACATGGGCGCGCCGATCTACCTTCAGGGCCGAGCGCGACCCGGTCCGACGTGGGACGAAGTCGTGCTGGTGCACGCCGTCGCGCGAATCGCGTTCGACGGGCTCATCCCCAACATCCAGGCGTCGTGGGTGAAGCTCGGGTTGGAAGGCGGCGGGCGGCTCCTGCACGCCGGGTGCAACGACCTCGGCGGGACGTTGATGGACGAGAACATCAGCCGCGCCGCCGGCGCTTCTCACGGCCAGCTCGCCACCCCTGATCAGTTCCAGAACGTCATCCGGGCGGCCGGGCGGCTGCCGGTGCAGCGCACGACGACCTACGGCGTCATCGAGGATCCCCGTCCGGCCTTCGCCGGGGTCGGTTAGCGCTCCAGGGTTGCGAGCATCTCCGCGACCGAGGCGAACTTCCGCCGCGGCCTGCCGGTCGCCTCACCCGCGGATCGCTCGTACTGGTCGATGGTCTGCCAGTCCCCCCAGGTCACGACCCGCCCGGTGCGTTGGCGGATGGTCGCGTCGGCAGCCGCGGCCGTCGGTTCGTCGGGCTGCGGGAGCCGTCCCGCGGCGAGATCCTCGAGCACCGCAGCGACGGTCTCGCCCGCGTCAGCCTTGTTCGTTCCGATCACGCCCTGCGGCCCACGTTTGATCCACCCGGCGACATATCGCCCGGGCCTCGACGGGCCACCCGGTCCGTCAAGGACCCGCCCGGCGCTGTTGGGAATGACGCCGGCGGATTCATCGAAGGGATACCCGGGGACCGGGGCACCCCGGTAGCCGACCGCACGCAGCACCAGACCCGCCGGCAACGTCGCGACACGGTCCGTGGCACGGGCCCGAAGCGCACCGCCCTGCTCCACGAGTTCGTTCGCGACGACGGCCACCTCCGCCACCGTCCCGTCCGGTCCGCGAAGCTCCGTCGGCGAGGTGAAAAACCGGAGCTCGATGACCCGGTCTTGCGGGCCGGGTGTCCGGCCCGCGACGCTCCGCAACGCGTTCATGACCCGTTCGCCGTCCTCGTCGAGTCCGGCCGCGGACCGCGGATCGAGCTCGAGGTCCGCCGGGTCGACGCACAACGTCACCCCCGCAAGCTCCCCGAGCTCCCGGATCTCCTTCGGGGTGAACGCGGCCTGCGCAGGGCCGCGCCGGCCGAGCATCGTCACGACCCGGACCTGGCTCGAGCGCAGCTGTTGCAGGGCGTGGTCGGCGATGTCGGTGAGAGCGAGATCCTCGACGCGGGTGACGAGGATCCTCGCGACGTCCACCGCGACGTTGCCGTTCCCGACGACCACGGCGTGGGTCGCGGACAGGTCGACGGACAGGTCGGGGTACTCCGGGTGGGCGTTGTACCAGGCGACGAAGTCCGTCGCGGAGAGGCTCCCGGCGAGGTCCTCGCCGGGGATCCCCATCCGCCGGTCGACGGGAGCGCCGACGCTCAGCACAACCGCGTGGTAGTGACGGGCGAGGTCCGCGTCGGTGACGTCGCGACCCAGCTCGACACCCCCGAAGAAGCGGAACCCCGGGCGCGCGGCGATCCGTTCGTACACTTTCGTGACCGACTTGATCTTCTCGTGGTCGGGTGCGACGCCGCCACGCACAAGGCCGTACGGCGTCGGGAGGCGGTCGAGCATGTCGATCTCGCAGACTACCTCGGCGTGGCGCTGTAGGTGCTCGGCGGTGTAGAAGCCAGCCGGGCCGGAACCGACCACTGCCACGCGCAGTGGGTGCGCCTCGGTGCCGACGTCGCTCATGTGCTCTCCTCCGGGTGGCCGTCGCCGCGAAATAGGTCCTGGGCGGGGTCGCGAAGCAGGTCCGCGCCGCTGCCGGGAGCCCATTCCGTCGCGACCTCTCTCACGAGGATGGCAGGAAAACCCCCCGCCTTGTCCATCAAGATTCCGGCCGCGGCCGCCAACTCGTCGGCGAGCGCCTGCTCGGTCGCGACGAGCGCTCTCCCCTCGCGGTCGCGGCGGCCGCGGTGGTCAACGACGCCGCGAAAGCCGGCGACGCCGATCGCGACGTTGACGATGCCCCGACGAAACGCGCGGCCGTGGGTGTCGGCGATGACCACCCCGACGCGGCCGGCGGCGACCCGGGTGAGGCGGGCCTGGATGTGGCGGGCGGTGCGATCCGGCTCGGACGGCAGGAGCACCAAGTGACCGTCGGGGACGTTGGAGGCGTCCACGCCGGCGTTGGCGCAGATGAACCCATGGTGGGTCTCGCAGATGAGCGTCCCTCGGCGGCGGCGGAGAACTCGCCGTGATTCGCCGAGGATCGCCTCGCACAGCCGCGGGTCCTTCCCGGTCTGTTCGGCGAGCGTGGCGGCGGCGGCGCCGGGAGTGATGTCGGCAAGCCGAACCGTGCGGCCCTCCGCCTTACTGACGATCTTGTGCGCGATGACCAGGACGTCACCCACGGCGATGGCATGGGCGGCCGCCCGTTCCGCGAGCATGCCCGGCAGGTCCATCCCGGCGACGATCTCCGGGAGGCCAATGAGCGCCTCGAGCCTCATCCGGTCGATAGAGCGGCGAGCCGCTCCTCGAGCCCCAGATCGTCGCAGAACTCGCGCGTCTGCGACGCGCCCGTCGCGCGAATGAGCGTCGCGAGGTCGGCAGGGGTGTCGACATCGAGCATGAGGCCTGGCGCGGTGACGACGGTGCAGTCGACCTCGAACGCCTCCGCGGCGGCCAGGTGACGGGTGAGCGACCCCACCCCGAACGATGGGGCGATGACGTCGGGGGGGGCGACGAGCATGGCGTTGGTACCGGTACCGTCGCCGGAGATTGCGAGGGTGACGCCCCGCCCCGACGGCGCGGAGGCGGCGACCTGTCGCAGGTCGGCTTCGGTCGCGCACGGCAGGTCGCCCATCACCACCAACGCTGCCTGCCCGCCGGCCGCGGCGATCCCCCGTGCGACGGCCGCGTTGATGCCGGCGGGCGGGTCATGGTCGGGGGCGATCACGGCGCCGTACCCACGGGCGAGGTCCGCAACGAGCCGGTCGGCGGTGACGACCACAACCCTGCCGGAGAACGCCGCGGCGGCGATCAGGACGTCGCTCAGCATCGCCGCTTGTAGTGCCCGCCGCTCCGGCGCGCCGAGCACGCCCGCCAGGCGACGCAGGGCGGTGTCGAGCGGCTTGACCGGGATGACCACTGGGACCGCGATCATCCCACCGCCTCCAGGGCATCCCCCGCGAGCCGCGCGCGGGCGGCGCGGTCATTCATCAGGATGTCGCACCGGATTGGTCGGATCCCAGTCTCCGCAACGGAGCTGAGCGTCGCAGGAGATTCGCTGTCGTGGATGAGGAACGTCGCGACGAAATCCGCATACAGGCGGGCCATGACGACAGCGGAGCATTCGGACTCCCCCACACCCGCGAGGAATCGATCCGCCGGGCCCTCGACCGGGCGGGTTCCGATGATCGGGCTGATCGCAACAACCCGGTCCCTGCGGGCAGCAAGGGCCGCGCGCACGCCGGGGACTGCGAGGATCGTCCCGATTGAGACGACCGGACTCGACGGGGCGATCACAATCGTCTCAGCGGAGGCGATCGCGTCCACGACCCCGGGCGCTGGGGCGGCATCTTCCACCCCGATCACGCCGATCCGTTCGATTGTCTCCCGCGCGCCGTCGCGCACCAGGTACTCCTGGAACGCCTTTGGGCCGGTGGGGGTGTGGATGACGGTCCGGATGTCGTCGTCGCTCATCGGAAGCAGCCGTGCGGTGACGCCCAGGTGGGCGCAGATGTCGGCGGTGACGGCGGTGAGGGTCACGCCCTCGCGCAGCATGAGGGTGCGGTGCAAGTGCGTCGCCAGGTCACGATCGCCGATCCCGAACCAGACGTCGCGGCCGTAGGTCGCGAGGCCCTCGATGCACCGGAACGTGTCGGCCGCGAACCCCCAGCCGCGCTCGTCGACCACGCCGGCGAGGGTGTAGGTGCAGATGTCGAGGTCCGGGCAGACCCGCAGCCCGTGGAAGTCGGCGTCGTCGCCGGTATTGACGATCGCGGTCAGCTCGGGCTGGCCGGCGACCTGCGCGAGGCCGTCGACCATCTTCGCTCCTCCCGTCCCGCCACACAGACAGAGGATCACGTCGTGGCGTTGGGCGGGTCGGCGTTCACGCGACGCGCGAGTTTATCAGCGTCGTCAGGCGAGCAGGTTGGCGATCACCAGGACGATCTCGCTCGGGAGGTACGTCACGAGGAACAGCACGAACAGGCTGACGAGCAGCCACGGGATGATCGTGATCGACAGCCGCTCGACCGACACCTTCGTGAGGCCTGACACGAGGAACAGCACCAACCCGAGCGGCGGGTGGATGAGCGCGATGACGAGGTTGAACACGACGATCAGGCCGAAGTGGGTGGGGTCGATGTGGAAACTGTTGACGGCGATCGGCGCGAGGATTGGCGCGAAGATGTACAGCGCCGGAAGTGGCTCGACGAAGATCCCGATGGCCAGCAGGAGGATGTTGACGATCAACAGGAAGGCGTACTTGTTATCGGTGATCCCCGTGAGGAACTCCTTCACATCCTGGTCGAAGCCGTTGATCTGCAGGACCTTCCCGAGGATCGCCGAGTCGCCGACGAGCAGCAGCACGATCCCGGTCTCGATGCCGGCAAGGGTGAGCACCCGGGGGAGGTCGCGGGGAGCGAGCGTCGCGTACCAGAACAGCGCGAGGAAGATCGCGACGCCCGCGGCGGCCGCGCCGGATTCGATGAGCGTGAAGACTCCGCGGATATACCCGCCGAAGATGATGACGGGGATCGCCAGGACCGGGAGGGCGACCAGCCCGGCCCGTCCGACCGCCCGGACACCCACGAACGACCGCTTCTTGAAGAACCCGAGTCGCCGCACGACGATGTAGACCGTCGCCCCCTGGAAGAGCAGGAGCAGGACCTCCGCCAGAATCCCCGACAGCAGGAGCTTCTTGATCGTCGATCCGCCCTCGGTGACGATCACGCCGTAGACGATGAACACGATGGAGATCGGCCCGATCGGGCCCTTGATCGACGCGCCGGCGACGACCGCGGCGGCGACGTCCTTCGGGTATCCCTCCTTCTGCATCGCCGGGACCAGCAGCGGGGTCATGATCGCCGCGTCCGCCTGGGCGGAGCCGGAGATCCCGGACGCCAGCGCGGAGGTGACTTGGCAGACGTACGCCATGCCGCCGCGGAAGTGGCCGACGAGCGTCGCCGCGAACGCGATCAGGCGGTCGGACATGCCGCTGGCGTTCATCACCTCCGCGACGATCAGGAACATCAAGATGACCACCAGCTCCGTGAACCCCTGCAGCCCCAGGACGTTCTGCGTCGTGCGGAACGGGAACAGGCTGCCGGCCGGCTGGTAGAACGACAGCCCGAGGAACCCGGTCACGGACACGATCCCGACGATCGAGAGCATGAAGATGATCGGGTTCCCGGCGAGGGTGAGCGCGACGAAGATCACGCCGAGGGCGAGCAACGGGCTCAGGCCGGCGGCGAGCATCCCGGCGCAGATGCCCCACACCGCTGCGCTCACGGCGAGGCCGCCGGCCAGGCCGGCGGCGGCGGTCCGCATCCCCGCGCCGCCGCGCTCGGCGGCGGTGGCCGCCGCGCTGACGAGCCGCCACAGGTAGTGCAGTGAGATGAAGTAGTAGCCGACGGTCATTGACGCGATCCCGTAGAAGGACGGGATCCCGAGCAGCGCAGACGTGTGCAGCGACTCCCGCGAGAGGGCGTACTGCGTTGAGCGCACCAGGCAGTAGGCGAACAGCACCGCGAGCGAGAGC
>CAYTRV010000088.1:0-8828 GCA_964440285.1 uncultured Bifidobacteriaceae bacterium | reverse complement strand
TCTCCTCCCTCTCGACGTTCGAAACGGGATCGTCGCGTGGAGGCGTGTCACAGCGCCACACCCGGGTGTGCCGAAATCCGAGCAGTTCCGCGAGAGTGGTTACGCCGGGTCGGGGGTGGCGACGTCGCGAAGCCACCCGGGCACCGCCACGGTCTCGCGCGTGACGCGATTGACGCACACGTGCACCAGCTCACCTTCGGCGACCACCTCGCCGTCGCGGGTGAACACGTGTCTGCTTCGGAAGGATGTCCGGCCGATCCCGCCCACCGTCGTCGTGACGGTGATGATGTCGTCGAGCATGACCCGGCGGCGGATGGCGAGGTGGGTGTCGACGATGGGGATCCCGGGCCCTTCGTCGAGCAGCCGCGTGAACGGCCACCCGACCTCGGCGAGCCATTCGCTCATCGACCGGTCGATCCACCGGTGGAACGTCAGGAAGTGGATCTGCGCGACGTCGACCTCCGCCATGACGATGCGGCGGGTCTCGGTGTGGACGTGGGGGCCCGGCATGACGCCGGGAGCGTAGCGGCGAACCGTAGCGACAACATTCTCGCGCTCGTTGCGAACATTTTTCGCGCACCGAGGCGTCGAGGGGGGGCCGAAATGTCGCGCCCAACCCTTGTCTCAATACGGGTGCAACCTCCCAGAACTGGACGATCGGGGGGTTCAGGGCCCAGAACAGCTTTAGTACTTTCATGGCTTCCGAGACAGCTTTTGGGAGAACCGTGCTCGCCGATCAGACCACCGAACCGACCGCCGAGGAGCGAAGGCACGCCGTGTGTACGGCCATGGCGTGGGCCCCGGGTCTCATCCGCTACGCATCCCGGTTCACCCGGTCGCTCGAGGACGCCGAGGACGCCTACCAGCGGGCGATGGAGATCGCCCTGATGCGCGCCCCGGTCGCCGGGGGGGACGCGTTCACCGCATGGCTCCACGTGGTCATCAGGAACGAGGCGATCGCGATCACCGACGCCCAGCGGCGTGAGCTCCCGATACCGGACGACGATCTCCAGGCGAGCGTCGCGCAGGAACGCTCAGCCGAGATCGCCCAGCCGGACGCGGTGCTGGAGTGGCGCGAGCGGTACCGCGCGATCCAGGACGCCATCTGCGGACTCACGAGTGCGCAGCGGATGTGCCTGATGCTGCGCAGCGCCGGCCTCTCGCGGCTGGAGATCGAGGCCCTCACCGGCTACTCGGAGCGCAAGGTCCACCGGTCGATCATCGAGGGCCGCTCGCGCCTTCAGGCCTGGGAGATCAGGATGGCCGCGGGCGAGGAGTGCGCCCGGGCGGGCGAGCTCATCGACATGACGGTCGACAACAGCGCCAGCCGGCGCGAACGCCGGGCCTTGTCCCGCCATCTCCACCATTGTCATGCGTGCCGGTCGCAGTACCGGAGCCGGCGGGACCAGGTGCGCATGCTCGGATCGATGGTGCCGACGGTGTTGATCGGCGGCGAGGTCCTGCTGAACGGCCCTCCCGACCCGAGCTTCGTGCTCGCCTGGTGGGAGCGGGCGACGAGCTCCGCGGGCGTTCGGGCCGCGCAGGCGATGCAGGTGATGATGGACCTGCCGGCGCTGGCATCGACGAAGGCCGGCGCCGGGGCGATCGCCGCCGCGGCGGCGGGGGCGATCGGTACCCCGATGGTGGTCGACGCGGTGCGTTCCGAGCGCGCGGCGCCGACGTCGGCGGCCCGCGTGCAGGCCGCGGCCGCTCCGACTGGCTCGCCGGCCACGCCGCCGATCCGCCTGGCGACCCCTCCCGCCTCGGCGACGCGGACGACCTCGCCCCCACCGGTGCGCGCGCGGGTGACGGCACGCGCCGCCTCGTCCACCGGCGGTGCGAAGCGGACCGATTCGCCGTCGTTCACCTACCGCACGAGTACCCCTGTTCGAACCGGCGGGCGCAGCTCGGCGAGCCGGGTGTCCCCGGCGATGGAGTTCGGGCCGTGAGTCGCCGGCGACTCATCCGGTGCGCCCTGGCCGGCCCCTGCCGGTGTCGTAACTCCCGTCGGACGGGAAGGTGGTGACTCTTCCGAAGTTGACGGTGCGGCAGAGCAGAGGGATGCCGACGCACCCGACCCGGGGATGAAGGGATTGAATGACCACGTTGTGTTGCAGCGAAGGTAGCCCGAATACGTGCGCTCGGAACCGAGGCTTTGGCTGGGAGGCCCCCGAAAGCGCCGCTATCGGACTGTCCTCGCAAAGCGGCTGATCTGTGGCACCATTGGCTCATGGGACGCACGCCAACGACCGTTGTGCTCGACGACGAGGTCCTGGCGCACCTGCGCCGTGCCGCCGACCTTGCCGGCCTGGACGACTCTGCCGTCATCGAGCGGGCACTCCGGCGGTATCTCAGCCTCGACGTCGTCGATCGCGTCTGGGAGCGCAACGCCGCCGATCCGCTGGACCCAGACCGCGCCGAAGATCTCGCTTATTCCGAGCTGCGTGCGGGCCGCCGTTCATAGTTGGCCGGCGATCTCCCGCCGCGGCTTGTCATCGACTCCGGCGTCCTGATCTCTGCGATCATCACGCCCCTCGGGCCATCGGCCGACCTACTCCGCGCCATCCGCGCCGGTAGTGTGGTGCTCATCGCCAGTCCCAAGTTGCTCGGTGAACTTCGAGCGGTCCTGTCCAGAGAGAAGTTCCGGCGGTACCTGACTCAGGACGAAGCCGACGAGTACGTGGATGGTCTGCATGTCGTTTCTGAGTTGATCGACGACCCGCCGGATCCGCCCGCGGTGAGTCGCGATGCGAAGGATGACTACCTCGTGGCCCTCGCGAACGCGTCCGGCGCCGCCGCATTGGTGAGCGGTGACCAGGACCTGCTCGTCCTCCCCTCTTCTCGGGTGATGACACCGAGGCAGGCGCTCGGCCTCACTCAAGACCGCTAGCACGTTACGGGCCGGGCGTGAACTCCCTGAGGGCGCTGCCCCCGGTCGCGGACGCTTGACGTGTCCCCCGCGCCGCAGGAGCGCGACGTGGCGCGGGCCCACCCTTCACTCGCCGGGGCGCAACCGTCGCAGTCCTGGGCACCATTGCAGGTGAGCGCCGGGGCGCGACGCTGATCGCAGCCGCAGCCGCCGTCCGCTGAGTGACCTGGACGGTCGCCGGTGGTCGCGCAGGACGCTCGGTCACGAGGTGGGGAGCGATGCTCGATGCGCCGATCGCGAGCGTCGCGGATGTGATCAGGGCCGCGGCCTTCCCGCCGCCGATCCCCGCGGCGGTGCCACCGGCGCCCAGCAGGACGCCCGACGCGTCGTCGACGAGACGGCCGAGGGCCCCGACGGTCGCGTCCCACAGGCTGACGAGCATGTCGTGGACGGACCCGGCACTCGCGGGCGCGGGCGCGAGGAACGACGCCGGCAGGAACGCGCGGAGGGCGGCGCGCTCCCGCGTGCGCGTGAGCCGGCACACCCGGCACCCGTCGTCATCGCCGGCGGCCGGGCTTCCGTACACGTGGCGCGCGATCGCCGCCGCTCGCTCGGCCCCGACCGCCTCGTCGAGCGGCCTGTCCTCGCAGCCGTCACGCTCCGCTCGGCGCTGCGCGTCCAGGAGTGCCAGGTGCGGAGCGCACTCCTCGCAGTAGCCGCCGTCGAGATAGCGGTCGACGCTCGTCCGAAGCGACCGCTGAACACGACTCCACGCGTCGTGAACCGTCGACTTGGGGACGCCCAGCATCGCCGCGGCGGCACGCGCCGAGAACTCCTCCACACCGATGAGCTGGGCGACCTGCGCCTCGGCGGCGCCCAGCCGGGACACGGCGTCGCGGAGGGCTCGTGCGTCCTCCTCCTCGAAGAGGACGTCCTCGACCGTGGAGTGGCCGTCGGGCGAGTCGAGCAGATCGACAAGGACATCGCCCTCCAGGTGGATCGTCCTGCGGTTGTCCCGGTGCCAGTTTCGCGCCGCGTTCCTGACCGAGACGAGCAGGCCCGCCCGAAGGTGCTGGTATGCACCGGGCGTCGCATACGTGGCCGGCGGGTCCGCGAGGGTGCGCGTGAGGTAGCGCGTGATGACGTCCGAGACGACATCCTCGGCGCTCGCCCCGACACCGGCGGCGCGCGCGACCCGCACGAGCTCCGGACGCAGGTGGTCGACGATCTGTGTGAACTGCGCCCGGGGACTTCGCTCACCGGCGAGCGCCCGCCGCAGGGCACCCGGCATCGGCTCCGGCTTCGAGGATCGGTCTCGGCGGCGGAGCTTCGTGAGGGTCGGCGATGGCATGGGGTCGGGTGGGGGAACTGCGCTCCGGGGCGGGAGGGCCGGGTGGAGGCTCCGGCGCCCCCTCTGCCCCGGAGCGATTCGTTATCCGACTCTGACGGTGACGGGTCGGGAGTTGGCGGGGAGGTACGGCCAACCAGGGTCGCTTCGCACCGCGACCCGTACGGGGACGCTGTACTTGCCGGGCCGCCGGAACACGTAGGTGATCCGGAAGGTCCCGTCTCGCCGGATGCGACCGTCGAGGGCGGGGCGCCACCGGCGCGTGGTGCGGTCGAACCATTGGAGCTGAATGACCTTGCCGCCCGCCCCGACGGACGGTGCGAAGCGGCCCGACGCGACGAGCACCCGGCGGGCGTGGAGCATCCTGACCGCGACGCGCACGACCGGGCGAACCTCGAGCCACACGACCGGCTGACGCATCCCCGAACCCACCGGGTTGACGGTCCAGGCTCCCCCGATCGTCGCCTTCGCCGTCACGGTGAAGTTCCCGTTCCGATCCGTCCGGACGCCCGCCGCGTACCGCCCGGCGGCGTCGCGCATCTCGATCGGCGCGCCGGTGAGCGGCGATCCGTCCGGGCGCTGCAGGTGGCCGCGCAGCGTGAACCCACGGTTGTAGACCCGGCGGATCACCGGCACCGTCACCCCGTTGACGTCACGCGAGCCGGCCGAGCCGGGCGCGACCAACCCCACGGCGATGAACCGGGCCGCTGCACCGGTGAGCACGCCGTCGGGATTCCCGGTCCAGGTGAAAGGCGCGGCGGTCTCGGCGGCGTTGCCGGCGAGGTCACAGACGCGAAGGGCTGCCTGGTAGTCGCCGTTCAGCATCGCCGCCAGCGGGAGCTGCACGGTCGCACCACTCGCCGGGAGGGCGCCCGTCGCCTGCTCGAACACCCTGATCAACGCCCCGTTCGTGCCTGGGCCCGTGACGGACACGATGGTCGGGCAGGCGCCGAAGCCCACCGCGTCCGCCATCGACCACGACAGCACACCCGTGGCCCCGTCGACGCTCGAGCCGGTGATCTGCGGCGGCGTCAGGTCGATCCGGACGGCGCTCGACGCCGAGGGCGCGCTCACGCGTCCCGCCTTGTCGACGGCGCGTGCGCGGACGGTGTGGTCGCCGTCGGCCGCGAGGGTGAAGCTCGGGGGTGAGTCCGTCCAGGGGCCGCCGTCGACGCTGAACTGGTTGCGGTCCCAGCCGGAGCCGGTGCCGTCGCCGGTGGCGGCGGTCTCGACGGTGACGGCGGTGTTGCCCCAGGCGCCGTCGTTGTTCGGGGTGAGGGCGACGGTCGGGGGCGCGGGGTTGGTGCGGTCGAGCTTGAACGTCGCGCAGGCCGTGGACTCGCCCCACCCGGGGGCGTTGCGGTACCCGCAGATCCCATGAGACCCATCGGCCAGACCCCCGACCGGCACCCACGCGCCAGTGTGGAGGTTCGCCGCATCGCCGATGTCGACCTGGCCGCCCCCGGTCACGCGGGCACCGGTCGAGCCGCGCCGGTAGGCGTTGTCCGAGGAGTCCCACTCGATCGGCGCCTCATTCCCGGTGATCCACTGCGGCCAGGTCGTCGCGTTCGCGGCGGCCGGCCCCTGCAGGTCCTCCACCAGGACGCTGTCGAGGCGGTTCGTCATCAGCGGCGTGAAACCGGCGGTGTCGATAACGCCGTTCGACCCCGCGCCGTTGAACAGCACGCCACCGAAGACGCACTGGCCGCCTGCGAAGGTGTACGCGTCGGCGGTGAGCGCGTTCTTCTGGAGCTCCAGGTTGACGAGCTCGGGCGAGTAGTTGTAGAGGTAGCGGCGGGTGGACAGCAGGCTCGTCAGGCCACCGCCGACGCCGAGATCGTTGCCGTTCGGAGCGACGAACCGCATGTAGGCGGGCATGTCGTTCGCGTTCGTATGCCACCGCACACGCGTCAACGACGCTCCGATGAGATGCGTCCCAGGCCCGTAGGGGTTGCAGTATCCGGTCTGCAGGTGCGCGAGCGCGGGGAAGTCCCCGTTCGCCTTGCCGGTGATCGTCACCCCGCCGTCGCCGCTGGTCCACCAGCCGCCCGGCGTCGCGGTGACTGGTTGATTCCACGTTGCGGGCTCGGAGAACACCGGTCCGGCCACAGCGGGCGCCGAAACGAACAGCAGGCCAAGCAGGGCGCCGAGAGGCGCGAGGTGGTGCCGGATTCTGGAGAGACGATCCATGACAGGACTCCTCATTCGAAGGTCCTCGGTCCCAAAAATGCCGAGTTTCTCCATAAACACCTGAACAAACCGACTGTCCGGACCGGATCCGCATCCGAAGAGCCAGCGGCCCCGTGTTTCGTCGTGCTGACCACGAAACCGTAGCCATTTATCTACTAAAACCTACTGTGCGAAAGTCCAGTTGATCGTCCTGGCTCGAGCCCGTCGGCGCGCAGGCCGACGTACGGGACCGGGTCGTGAGATCCCCACGGCTATCGTTCCCGAGCGATGCCGGGTCCCGTGCTGTTCGACGCCACACCACTCGCACGCGGCCACGCCGGACGCGGCATCGGCGCGGTGACCCGCGAGCTCATCCGGGCACTCGCAGAGATCCTCCCTCCCGGAGAGCGCCCGACCCTGCTCACCACCACCCGCCAAGCCGCACCCGCCGGCTTCGCGACGCAGCCCGTCACCTGGCCGCGCTGGCCCACCCCCCACGTCCCCGACCCCTGGCCGGCCCTGCGCATCGAGTCGGCCATCCGCCGCCTCGCGCCGCGCCTCGTACACGCCACCCAGCCCGAGTTGACCCCCGACGGGCGGCGTACCCCGACCATCGCCACCTGCTACGACCTGATCCCGCTCCACAACCCTTCGCCCAACCCGCTCCACCGCGCCGCATACCGCCGCTACACCCGCCGCCTCCAGCGCGCCACACACCTCGCCACGATCTCCCACGCCACCGCCCACGGGCTCACCGCCGACCTGCAGATCCCGCCGGAACGCATCACCGTGACCCCACTCGCCATCCCCGCTGCCCGACCGCCCGCCGGCGACACCCCCCGCGAGCCGTACGTGCTGTACGCCAACAGCATCGAGCCGCACAAGAACGCGCGCCTCGCGATCGACGCAATCGCCCGCACCACCACCGGCATCCGCCTTGTCATGACCGGCGGCTGGAGCGCCCGCCGCCTGCAGCGTCTGCACGAGCACGCCGGCGCGGTCGGCGCTGCGGGACGCATCGACTGGCTCGGCCACGTGCCCGCCGCGCGTCTCGCCGCGCTCCGGCGCGACGCCCTCGCCTGCCTCGTGCCGTCCCGGATGGAGGGATTCGGCCTGCCGCTGCTCGAGGCCCTTGCCGCCGGCACGCCCGCCCTGGCCGCCGACATCCCCGCCCTGCGGGAAACCGGTGGAGACGCCGCCACATACCTGCACCCCGACGACCCCGACGGCTGGGCGCGCGCGATCGAGCACCTCGCGAACCACCCCGGCGAGCGCTCCGCCACCGCCGAACGCGGCCGTGCCCACGCCGCGGAATTCACCTGGGAGCGCACCGCGCGGCTCACCGTCGACGCCTGGCAGGCGGCCCTCGCACGTGGCTAGTCCCCGCAGGACCCGCATCGTCGTCGACGCTCGCATCGCGCGGCGGCGGCGGACCGGCGCGGCGATCCACGTCAACGGCCTGCGCCGGGCCATCGCCGAGATCGACCCGCCCGACCTGGACGTGAGGTTCCTGGACGGACCGCCGGGCCTGCCGCGGCGCAACCGCCTCACCACCGTGGGCAACCTGTTCCTCGACCTCGCGTGGACGCACGCCGCCGTCCCCCTGCTGGCCGGGGCGCTGCGCGCGGGGGTGGTGCACGCGCCGTTCAACTGGGCGCCGTGGTGGTCACCGGCGCCGACCGCGGTCACGGTTCACGACCTCGCCTGGGAGCGCGTGCCCGAGACGTTCCCGCCGGCGTTTCGCCGCTATGCCCGGCTCTTCACGCGGCGCAGCGTCGCGCGGGCACGCCGGGTCATCACCGTTTCCGATGCGACCGCCAGCGACCTCATGGACCTCTACCGCGTGCCGGGCGCGAAGCTGCGCACCATCCCGAACGGCGTCTCGCCGGACGTCGCGCCACCCCGGCCGCGGGAGCCGTTCGTCCTGGCGGTCGGCGAGCTCGAACCGCGCAAGCGGATCCCGGACCTGATCGACGGGCATCGCACGTACTTCCGCGACGCGCCCGCCAACCCCCCGCCGTGCCGCCTGGTGATCGCCGGCTCCGGCGGAGGCGACGAGCGTCGCGCGCGCGAGATGGCGGGCCCTGAATGCGACATGCTGGGCCGGGTGGACGACGCCACGCTCACCGACCTCTACCGCACCGCGACGCTGCTGGTGTACCCCTCGTCGTACGAGGGTTTCGGCCTGCCTGTGCTCGAGGCGATGGCGCACGGCTGCCCGGTGCTGATCGCCCGGAACTCGTCGCTGCCGGAGGTCGGCGGCGATGCCGCGCTCTACCTCGATGACCCCACCTCCGGCGGGATCGCCCGTGCCTTGGCGGAGGTGCTCGCCGACCGCCCAGCTCTGGCCGAGCGCGGCGAGCGCTCACGGGCCCGGGCGGCGCATTTCACCTGGGAGAGCATCGCCCCGAGCACCTCGGTGTCGGGCTGCTCGACGCCGTC
>CAYTRV010000087.1:0-9110 GCA_964440285.1 uncultured Bifidobacteriaceae bacterium | reverse complement strand
TGATGCTCGGCGTGGCGCGCGAGCTGATTGCAAAGGACCTCTACGACACCGCCGCGGTGGTCGAACGTACCGACCTGCCGTTCCTGGTGCGGATGGACACCGGGGAGCTCCTCAACGCCAAGGACATCATCGCGGGCTACAAGCCGGCGAAGCTCACCAACTTCGCCGTCTTCAAGCCGGACGCCGAGATCAAGACCGCGCCGCCGCCGCCGCCGTTCACGGTCGGCAAGCAGGTGATCTCCAATGAGCTGCGTGCCCAATGGGACGACTTCGTCGTCTGGGACCAGAAGAGCAACGCTTCCAAGGTCGTCACCCGCGACCAGGTTGGGGCGAAGTTCAGTGTCGATCCCGCCCTCACAGGGACCTTCGCGGTCACGCTGACCGACGGGAAGACCGTCGAGGTGCGGCCGGTCTTCGACCTGCTCAAGCAGTACCTCGACGACACCTTCGACCTGGAGGAGACCGCGAAGGTCACCGGGGTCCCCGTCGAGGCGATCACGAGCCTTGCCGGCCAGATCGCGAAGAACAAGCGGAACACGCTCCTCGCCGCAGGCATGGGGCCGAACCACTACTTCAACGCGGACCTGTTCGGCCGCACCCAGTTCCTCGTGGCGGCCCTGACCGACAACATCGGCCACCTGTCCGGCAACGTCGGCAGCTACGCCGGCAACTACCGCGGATCGCTGTTCCAGGCCGTGCCCCAGTGGATCGCGGAGGATCCGTTCGACATCGAGTCCGACCTCACGAAGCCCGCCCGCGTGAAGCGCTACTACAAGGCCGAGTCCGCGCACTACTGGAACTACGGCGACCGGCCGCTCAAGGTCGGCGACACCATGATCACCGGCGAGAGCCACATGCCGACACCGACGAAGCTCATCTGGTTCGGCAACTCGAACTCGCTGCTCGGCAACGCCAAGTGGTCGTTCGACGTGGTCAAGAACACGCTCCCCAACCAGGAGGCGGTGTTCTGCAACGAGTGGTACTGGACGAGCTCCTGCGAGTACGCCGACATCGTGTTCCCCGTCGACTCGTGGGCCGAGTTCAAGCTGCCGGACATGACCGCCAGCTGCACGAATCCGTTCATCCTGGCGTTCCCGAAGACGCCGCTGCCGCGGATCCACGACACGAAGAGCGACTACCAGGCGCTCGCCGGCGTCGCAAAGCGGCTGGGTGAGCTGTCCGAGATCCCGGACATGGCCCGGTACTGGAAGGGCGTGCTCGACGGCGACCCGACGCCGTACCTGCAGCGGGTTCTCGGCGGTTCCAACGCGACCCGCGGGCTCAAGTTCGCGGATCTCCACTCGAGCTGCGCGGACGGCGTGCCGCGCCTCATGGGGACACGCACCTACCCGCGGCACGCGGGGTGGGAGCAGCGGCAGGAGGACAAGCCCTGGTACACGCCGACCGGCCGGCTCGAGTTCTACCGGCCCGAGCGGGAGTGGCAGGAGGCCGGGGAGTCGCTGCCGGTGTGGCGCGAGCCGGTCGACGCGACCAAGTACGAGCCGAACGTGATCGTCTCGAACGCCGACCACCCCTCGATCCACCCGAAGAGCCCCGAGGAGTACGGGTTCAAGACGAGCGACCTCGGCGCCGAGACACGCCAGGCACGCAACGTCGTGCGCACCGTCGACGAGCTCCTCGACTCAAAGCACCCGCTGATCCGACGGGGCGGCGGCTACCGGTTTGTGTTCCAGACCCCCAAGTACCGGTGGGGCGCGCACTCCACAGCGGTCGACTCGGACTGGATCGCGATGCTGTTCGGCCCGTTCGGCGACCCGTACCGTCGTGACGACCGGGCTCCGTGGACCGGCGAGGCGTACGTCGAGATGAACCCGCAGGACGCGAAGGACCTCGGGCTCAGCGACGGCGACTACGCCTGGATCGATGCCGATCCTGAGGACCGGCCGTACCGCGGCGCGAAGCCCGGCGACCCGTACTACGACGTCGCGCGGGTCATGATGCGCGTGCGGATCTACCCGGGCATGCCCCCCGGCACGCTCCGCACCTGGTTCAACATGTACGCGGCGACGCCGGGTACAGTCGCGGCCCAGAAGGCGCGGAAGGGCGCGCCCGCCCGGAACCCGGCGACGGGCTACGTGTCGCTGTTCCGCCACGGCAGCCACCAGTCCGGGACCCGGGCCTGGCTGCGGCCGACGCAGATGACCGACTCGATGGTCCGCAAGGCGTACTTCGGCCAGACGATCGGCGTCGGCTTCGAGGCCGACGTGCACTCTCCGTCCGGCGCCCCGAAGGAGGCATTCGTGCGGGTGCGCAAGGCGGAATCGGCGGGCGTCGGGGGCAAGCGCCTCTGGCGTCCTGTGGAGCTCGGGTTTCGTCCAGAGAAACCGTCGAAGGCGATGACGGCCTTCCTCGGCGGCAAGTACATCTAACGAAAGGGCAGGTCGATGGCCAAGGTCTTCAACTGGCAGCTCGGCCGGCAGATGGACTACCCGTACGAGGGCAACCGCCCGAAACGGCAGTTCTGCATGATCATGGACACCAACAAGTGCATCGCGTGCCAGAGCTGCACGATCGCCTGCAAGTCGACGTGGACGTGGGGCGACGGCCAGGAGTACATGCTCTGGAACAACATCGAGACGAAGCCGTTCGGCTTCTACCCGACCGGCTGGGACGTCAACATCCTCGACCGGCTCGGCCCCCAGCAGTGGGACGGAGACACGTACGCCGGGAAGACGGTGTTCGAAGCGGCCCCCAACGGCGAGGCGGTGCTGGGGTGGCAGCCCGACGAGGCCGACTGGAACCATCCCAACCTGGGTGAGGACGAGCCGACGGGTGACGCCGGCGAGACGACCTACATCCCCGACACGCCGCATTCGATGATGTGGATGTTCTACCTGCAGCGCATCTGCAACCACTGCACCTACCCGGCCTGCCTCGCGGCCTGTCCCCGTCAGGCGATCTACAAGCGCCAGGAGGACGGGATCGTCCTGATCGATCAGGAGCGGTGCCGCGGCTATCAGGAGTGCGTGCAGGCCTGCCCGTACAAGAAGTCGATGTTCAACCTCGAGACGCGCGTCAGCGAGAAGTGCATCGGGTGCTATCCGAAGGTCGAGCAGGGGCTGCAGACCCAGTGCACGACGGTGTGCATCGGGAAGCTCAGGCTCACGGACTTCGTCTCGACCCCCGAGAAGGCCGACCCGCACAACCCGGCCGACTTCCTGGTGCACGTCAAGAAGGTCGCCTTGCCGCTCTACCCGCAGCTGGGCCTCGAGCCGAACGTCTACTACATCCCGCCGATCCATGTGCCGGTCGAGTTCTCGACGCAGCTGTTCGGACCCGGCGTCGAGCAGGCGATCGAGACCTACAAGAACGCGAAGGACGACCCGGAACTCCTCGGGGCGCTCATGCTGTTCGGCGCGACGGAGCGGATCATCCACCGGTTCGAGGTGAAGAAGGGCATCGCCACCGCGTTCGACCGGCAGGGGAAGGAACTCGTCTCCGTTCCACTGCGGGAACCGGCAATCGTGCGCCCGGCCGAGTTCGAGACCGACGTGAACGGCACGCCGACCACCGCGTACCGGCACAACACCTGAGGAGGCGACCATGGGCGAGATGACACGTGGGGCGTTGATCTTCACGGCCGCCGCCGGGGCGACCGGCGTCGGTGTGGGGGTGCTTGCCCAGCGCAATGCGCCGAAGCGGGAGCCGGCGGCGAAGCCCGGTCTGCTGGCGGCCCGGATCGACGGCGACATCCGCCTCGACGGCGACGCGGAAATCTGGAAAGAGGCCGACTCGCTCAAGGTGGCCGTGAAGCCCCAGCAGGTCGCGCCGCCGATGCTCGAGCAGGCGACGCTGGACGAGATTGAGCTCAAGGCCGTCTACAACGACCGCGAGCTCGGCGTGCTGGTCAGGTTCGCGTGCAAGGAACCCGAGGACCTTGCGGGGCTTGCGTCGTACGGTGACGCGGTCGCGATGCAGCTGCCACTCCGTGCGACGGACAATCCGCCGATCACGATGGGCGGCCCCGGTCAGCCGGTCCACATCATCCGCTGGTCGTCGATCTGGCAGCGCGACGTCGACCGGGGCCGGTCGCGGGTGGAGACGATCTACCCGAACGTCGTCCGGGACGTCTCGCCGGAGTCGGTGCTGCCGCCGGCGACGGCGACGCTGTACTCGCCCGGGCGGGCGGTCGGCAACCCGGTCGCCGCCCTCACGCGGAAGTGGCCGGTCGAGGAGGCGTTCGCCGAGGGGTTCGGTACGCTCACGCCGCTCCCCGAGCAGCGGGCGCGGGCCGGCGGCCGGCACAAGAAGGACCACTGGAGCGTCGTGCTCGCCGCGCCCCACGATCGGCGCCCCTCCGGCGACGTGATCAGTGACCAACCGAGCGTGCCCATCGCCTTCGCCCTCTGGATCGGAGCGGACGACAACCGCGGCTCGCGCAAGCACTACACGGATTGGATCCAATGCACGCTCGGATGACCACCCTGGCGTCGGACCTCGAACGCGCCGCCGTCGCCCGGCTCCTCTCCATCGGCTTCACGTGCCCCGACCCTGCGACCGTCGACGAGCTGCGGGCCCTCTCGGCGGCGCTCGCGGAGGAGGCGCCCTCCGGCGATCCCATCGTGGAGCTCGTCGACGCGCTTGGGGACGAGCAGGCGGTAAGCGACCTGCCGTACGCGCACGAGGCGCTGTTCGGTGGCCAGGTCCCCTGCCCTCCGTACGAGGCCAGCTACGAGCCGGACCCGTTTCGGGGGACCCGGCAGATGGCGGGCGCCGCCGGGTTCTATCGGGCGTTCGGGGCGACCGCGCGCGGACCCGCGTCGGAGCGGCCGGACCACATCGCGTGCCAGCTCGAGTTCCTCGCGTTCGTCGCCGCCCGGCGGATGGCGGCCGGGACCGCCGGCGACACGGAGGCGCATGCGGTGTGCGCCGAGACGGAGGACGAGTTCCTTCGCCAGCACCTCGGCCGGTTCATGGGCGCCGTGTGCGCGTCGATCGACGGGACGACTGACTCGCGTATCTACCGGGCCCTCGCACGCGTCGGGTCCGGCTTCATCGAAGCGGAGCTCGCCGCCCGCGGGATCGAGCCCGCCCCGGTCCGCCGTCCCGGGCCGTCGGCCGTTGAGGGCGACGAAGTCGTCTGCGGCGGCGCGGGCTGCGCGCTCACCAACCTGATCGGCCGGTCGAAGCCGGCGGCGGCGGGCGACGGCGCCCCGGACTAAACCCCCGGCGCCCGCCCGGGTCCCTCGGCAGGGACGACGCGTGTTCCCGCGGCGCGGTGGAGCGCGGCCTCCACGTCGTCGAGTGCGGTGATCGCGGCGAAGCCACCCGTCGGCAGTAGGCCCCCTGAGGCGGGAGGACGGCATCGAGCCACCGACCGCTCGCCGGGCCCGGCGCGGGCCCATCCGTTCGGGGTGGGTTCGTCCGATCGCCGCGGGATGACTGAATGGGATGAGAACTTCGCGACCGGCCCGACCGCGATGGCTCGCCGCGACGTCGGAAATCGCTGGGGCGATCGTCTACCGTCCGCTCATCACTGCACGTCGGGAAGGGTTGAGAGGAATGGCGATGCACGCAACGGATTGGGCCGTGCAGGTGGGCCGGTGACCGCGGATCTGTCGACGGTCGCGGCCGAGGTCGCGGCGGCGACCGATCACTCCGCGGCAGCGGCGGTCCTCGCGGCGGGAATCCGGCGTGTTCTGGGCGCATCGACCGGTGTCGTGGTCGCGAACCGAGCCGGCGGAGGCTGGGAAGTGGAGGCCGCCGACCCGACCGCCGTCGCCCCGGAGCGGGATCAGGTTGACGCACTGGTCGAACGGTTCGATGACGGTTCGCGGCTCGTGCGGTGGGCGGCGGGCGAGTCCGGCCACGACCTGGCGGCGGGAGTCGGGGTGCGGCTCGACGAGGTCGCGGGAACGGCGCGTCTGCTTCTCGCGCTCGGGGTCGACGCAATGTCGGCGCAATCCGAGTCCGACGCCCGGACGCTCGCGGCGGTCGGATCCCTCGGACTGCGTCTGGTGTCCGCAAAGTCCGCCCGGCCAAGCGAGGACCGCCTCGTCGAGGCCGGGATGGTGCTCTCGGCCGAGCTTCATCTCGACGACGTCCTCAACCGGCTGGTGGCGACCGCACGCGAGGTGCTGGACGCGCGGTACGCGGCGCTCGGCGTGCTCGACGCGGAGCGGACCACCCTGGCGAACTTCGTCACATCCGGCATCGACGACGCCGAACGCGAGGCGATCGGCGACCTCCCGACGGGGCGCGGCCTGCTCGGCCTCCTGATCAGCGACTCCAGGCCCGTGCGGGTCGACTCGATCCGGGACGATCCGCGCGCGTCCGGCTTTCCGCCGAACCACCCGAGCATGACGACGTTCCTCGGGGTGCCCATCCGCGTCGGAACGGACGTCTTCGGCAACCTCTATGTCACCGACAAGATCGGTGGACCGTTCACCGCCGCCGACGAGCTGGTTGCGCTGACCCTTGCGGCTCAGGCCGCGGTTGCGATCGGAAACGCGCAGCGCTACGGGGAGAAGGAGCGCGCGGTGCTGATCGCCGCCCGGGCGCGGGAACGGGCCGCCGAGGATGGCCTGCGCCGTGCGATCGAGGCCCAGGAAGCCGAACGCGCCCGGATCGCCCGGGAGCTCCACGATGAGGCGGGGCAGGAGCTCACGGCGCTCGCGCTGCACCTGCGGGCGCTCGATGACGAGGTCACCTCGCCCGAGGGTATCGCCCGCCTCGACGTGGTTCGTCAGGCTCTCGCCCAGACATCGACCAACCTCCGTGAGCTCGCGGTGGAGCTGCGGCCCTCCGGGTTGCGCGAGCACGGGCTTGCGAGCGCCATCCAGCGTCAGGCCGCTCGGCTGCACGAGACGAGCGGGATCCTCGTGGATGTCGCGGTCGGTGCGATCCCGAGCGATCTTCCGGAAGCGGTGGAGATCGGCCTGTTCCGGGTGGTGCAGGAGGCGCTCACCAACGTCGTCCGTCACAGCGGCGCCGCCAACGCGAGCGTCATCGCAAACAGGCGGGGTGGCCGGCTCCGTGTCGTCGTCGAGGATGACGGTCGCGGCTTCGATCCGTCGGCGCCGTCCGAGCGGCTCGGCCTCGCCGGGATTCGTGAGCGCGTTGTGCTACTCGGCGGCTCGCTTCGCATCGATTCGGACATCGATGGCGGCACCACCGTCATCGTTGAACTGGAGGTCGCAGGTGGATGAGTCCGTTCGCGTCATGATCGTGGACGATCACGCCGTCGTCCGAAGCGGTCTGCGGCTCGTCATCGAGCGCGAGGAGGGCCTCGGTGTCGCCGGCGAGGCCGGCACCGCCGAGGACGCGGTCCGCTCGATGGAGCGCGTCCGACCGACGCTCGTGCTCATGGATCTCGAGATGCCGGGGATAGGGGGTCTGGAGGGCACGAGGCGCCTCCACGAGCTGCACCCGGACATCCCCGTGGTCGTGCTCTCGATGCACGGCGAGGCGGACGACGTGCGCCGGGCGTTCGAAGCCGGTGCCAGCGGGTACGTCCTTAAGACCGCGGTCGACGATGACCTGATCCGCGCGATCCGGGCGGTGTCGGCGGGGGAGCGGTACCTGCACCCGTCGCTCGGCGCGGTGCTTGCGCAACCCCGGCGGCCCCGGGGTGGGGTGGACGAGCTGTCGCCCCGTGAGCGCGAGGTGCTCCGGCTGCTCGCGCTCGGTCATACGAACCAAGAGATCGCGCAGGACCTCTACGTCAGCGTCCGGACGGTGGAGAGCCATCGGGCGCACATCATGACCAAGCTCCGGGCGACGACACGCTCCGAGATGGTTCACCATGCGATCGTCGGTGGGTTGCTCGACGAGGAGGCGCCGTAGGCCTGAGGCATGGCCCTCGGCGCCCCCCTCGTCAGCGCCCTAGCGGCTGAGCGCCAGCGCCGGCTGGCCGACCTCGATGCCGGCCGGACGGCCGCGGTTGGGGATCATGAGCGCGACGATCGCTCCGACTGCGACGACGACGGCGCCCACCCAGACGGCGGTGCGCATGCCGTCGGTGAAGCTCTCCGCCGATGTGTACCCGCCTTGGGCCGCGAAGATCGAGGCGAGCACCGCGACACCGAACACGCCGCCCAACTCGCGGATCGCGTTGTTGGCGCCCGACGCCTGCCCCTCCTCGACCGGGCGCACCGAGCTGAGGATGACGTTCGCGACCGGCGCGAAGAAGAGCGCCATCCCCATGCCCGAGACGATGAACGGGAGCACGAGCTGGGAGTAGCCGACCGTCGGGGTCGATACCGCCGCCAGCCACGCGAGGCCCGCCGCCTGCAGCGCCAGGCCGACGCCCATGATCCGCGGGCCGGGGATCCGGTCCGACAGCGCGCCGGCGATCGGCGCGACGATGATGGGCATCGCCGTCCACGGAAGGATCCGCAGCCCTGAGCCCAGGGGCGAGTACTGCTGCACCACCTGGAAGAACTGCGCCAGAAGGAAGATCGCGCCGAACATCCCGAAGAACATGAACAGCGACGCAAGGTTGGCCAGCGCGAAGGTCGGGTTGCGGAAGAACCGCAGGGGTAGCATCGGTGCCGGAGCCCGCCGCTCCCAGGCGAGGAACGCGCCGACCAGCGCCGCGCCGACCGCGAGGGACAGGATGATCTCCGGACTGCCCCAGCCGCTGCCGTTGCCGCGTACGAGCCCCCAGACGATCCCGAAGAGCCCGGCGCTTGCGAGCGTGAGGCCCGGGAGGTCGAGCCGCTGTGACGGGCCGCGGCTCTCGTTGAGCCCCCGCCACGCCAGTGGGATCAGCAGGAGACCGATCGGGACGTTGAGCCAGAAGATCCACTGCCACGAGATTCCCTCGACGACGGCGCCGCCCACGAGCGGCCCGAGGGCGACGGCGAGGCCACCGATGCCGCCCCACGCACCGAGCGCGAGCCCGCGCTTCTCGGCGGGGACCGCGGCTGAGAGCAGGGTGAGGGTCAGCGGTGTCACGATCGCGCCACCCAGGCCCTGCACGGCCCGGGCCGCGTTCAGCACCTCGATTGACGGTGCGAGCGCGGCGGCCGCAGACGCGGCGGTGAAGATGCCGAGCCCGATCACGAACAGGCGCCGCCGGCCGAAGCGGTCGCCGAGCGCGGCGCCGGTCAGCAGCAGCACCGCGAACGTGAGGGTGTAGGCGTTGA
>CAYTRV010000086.1:2390-9173 GCA_964440285.1 uncultured Bifidobacteriaceae bacterium | reverse complement strand
GCCGACGTCCAGACGGGTACACAGCGCGGTCGCGGTGGTGGCGAGCGGTCGAGGCGGCCTGCGCCTATGCGCTTCGGTGGGGGGCGGGAGCACCGGACCGTCTCCCTGAGGGGCAGGTGCGTGAACTTGAGGTCGCGCGGGAGCGTCAGGCGCGGCGGGTCGAGCGGGCCCTCGCGGAGGTCGCCCGCCACCGAGAGCTGGGCAGGAGCGTCGAGCGCGACGTCGGCCCGTCGCTGTGACGACCCGCCCAGGTGGAGGACGGTGGGCAGGCATCGATCGTCCCGGTTCGGAGGCTTGGCGTGATCAGTTGTGTCGATCTCTAGGATCAGTTCGATCGACGACAGCGGCCTTGAGGTCGCCGCAGGTCCAGGCGGGTTTTGTAGTGGTGAAGGCGCGGGTTCGCCAGGCGCGCCGCCGCTGAGGCGTCTCCGGGGAGGCCGGGTACGGCGCGGTAGGTGTCGGCTTGACGCAGGACCGTCGCCGTCTCGTTGCTGTGGTGGCGTGATCGGTTCACGCAGCCGGGCCTGACGCCAGGTTGCGTCTGGTCGTCCGGTCCACCTCGGCCCACTGCTATCGACAGACTGCGCACGTCCAGAGGTCCCGTGCCCTAACGCACGCAAACCTCACTTATGTTCGCAACGCAGGGATGCGAGGGTTTCACAAGGCGGTCGATGCCATGCCCTCCCTCGTGGCGGCTCCAGCGGCGTGATCTCCCTGCGAGCGGATGTAACGCCCCCGTCGCTTGCGGCCACAGCAGCAGCAACTGTCAGCGGTCCGAGCGACAAAAGGAGACGAACCAATGACGCCGATTGCCGAGATGTTGAACGCCGCCCCAGGCATCAACCTCACCCCCGAGGTCACCAACGCCCTCGCCGCCAGCCGCGTGTACGACATGGCGAACGCGATGCTCCCAGTACCAGTGCTCCACCTGTAAGGGCGCGTTCGACGAGGAGACCGTCCAGGCGGTCCTCAAGCGCGCCGCCGCGAACACCCACGGCGAGGCGATCACACCGCAGATCGACGCCGCCATCGCTGTCGCCGCCTAGCGGGACCGCTGGCGACACACCACGTTGGGCAGCCGTCACCTTGCTGCCCGGCGTGAGAACACCTCGGCAAGACGCTCCGCCAGCGCGATGACACACAGATGCGTGTTCGCCGACGGGATCCGCGGGATGATCGACGCATCGATGACCGACAGGCCACCGACGCCGAACACGCGACCCTCGCCGTCGACGACGGCGGTGTCGTCGCCGGTTCTGCCCATGCGGCAGGTGCCGACCGGATGGTGGAATGTCTCAACGGTACGAAGCGGTTGATCCACATCGTCCTGGTTCGGCCAGGGGTGCAGCACGTCCGACAGCGGCGCGGTCCGCGCGATCGCCATGAGCTCCCGGCCTGCGGCGACCGCGACGTCGCGGTCGCCGTCTGACTCGAGCCACCCCATGCAAAGCACCGGCTGCAACCGCGGATCTGGCCCTTGGAGGGTGACGCTCCCGCGTCGCCCGCGGGCGTCGGTGACCTGCACGTTGAGATCGGTGAACCGGTGGCCGCCGTCGACGGTTCCGGTGTACGGCATGACCTGGAACCGGCGTGGCTCACCCGAAACCTCCACGTCGCCGGTCAGGAGCGCCTGGATCCACGGGGCGGGCCACGCCGGTGCGGCGGTATCGATCCAGAACCGGTAGCTGATCTTGGGGTGGTCCTGCATCCCCCGCCCGACAGCCGGGAGCTCGTGTGTCACCGCGATGCCGTGACCGGTGATCTCCTCGGGTGGGCCGATGCCGGAGCGCAACAGGCATGCCGGGCTGACGTAGGTGCCCAGCGCGACGATGACCTCATCCGCGTCGAACCGCACACGCATCCCATCCGGGTCGAGGGCCTCAACTGCGACCGCCCGCCCGCCGGCGAGGACCACCCGATCGACGATGACGCCGGCAACCAGGGAAAGGTTGTCGCGGCCGAGCGCCGGATCGAGGTAGTGGTCGGCCGGAGTCTGGCGCACCCCGCCGATCATGTTGAGCGGTGTGGGCCCGACTCCGTTCGCTTCGGGGCCGTTGTGATCGTCGACCCACCGGTGGCCGCGGGCGATCGCCGCCTCGGCGAAGCGCTCCATGATCGGAAACCACTCGCTGCGCGGGTACCGGTTGATCGGGATCGGGCCGTGGTCGCCGTGCCACGGCGCGTCGGGAAACTGCAGGTCCCGTTCGATCGCGCGAAACCACGGGAGCCAGGTGTCCCACTGGTACCCGTCGACGTAGTGGTCCCACTCGTCGTAGTGCTCCGGCAGCCCGCGAAGGGCGACAGTGCCGTTGGTGATCGACGATCCGCCCACGACCCGGCCCCGCGGGACGTGCACCAGCCGCGGCGAGGCGCCGGCCTGTGCCTGGAAGCCCCAGTCGTGGGTCTCCCGGATAACTCGGTGCGAATGGCTGAGCTCCGCTGGCCAGGCTTCCGGGCGGTAGTGCGGTCCCGCCTCGAGGAGCACCACCTCGGTCGCAGCGTCCTCGGTGAGGCGTGCCGCCAGGACGCACCCTGCGGTGCCCGCGCCTGCGATGACGACACGCACGGTGCTAGCCGGCGGCGAGGCGGCCGCCGTCGACCACCAGCGTCTGACCTGTGACGAACGCCGCCGCGTCGCTCAGGAGGAACACGATCGGCCATGCGGCCTCATCTGTCACCCCCACTCGCCCGAGCGGTGTCTTCGCGACGAACCGCTCCTTCAGCGCCGGGTTCGCGGTGAGCAACTCGTCGACCATCTCCGTCGCGATCGTTCCCGGTGCGACCGAGTTGCAGCACACGCCCACAGGGCCGAGTTCGACCGCCATCGTTCGTGTCATCGCATCCATCGCGGCCTTCGTGACGTTGTACGGGCCGATGTTCGGAAGTCCGGTGAGCCCCGCGATCGAGCTGATGTTGACGATCCGGCCGCCGCGGCCGCTGGCGACCAGGGCCGCACCGACGGCCCGGGCGAACGCCGCCGCCCCCATCACATTGACCCGGATGACTTCATCCCATTCCGACAGGGACGTCTCCGTCAGCGGGTGATAGCCGGGTGCGCCGATCCCGGCGTTGTTGACCAACCCCCAGAGGCCGCCAAGCTCTCCCGCGGCGCGCACCGCCTCGTCGGCGATCGCCGGGTCGGCGACGTCGCCAACGACCGCCCTCGACTCGGTCGGGAGGTCTGCCAGGACACCCCGCAGGGCGTCCTCCGATCGCGCGACCCCGACGACGTGCCCGCCGAGATGAGCGGCGATGCGCGCGACCGCCGCACCGATGCCGCGGGACGCGCCGGTCACGATGACAACACGCCCATCCAGACGAAGCGGATCGACCATACGAAGGAGCTTATCCGTTGCAAGTCGCTGGTTAGACTGGTGGGAGATCGTCCAACTCGAACCGCCCAGGGGGGTGCCGCGTTGCTCAGTTACGCGTTCACGGAGGAGCAGGAAGACCTGCGTCAGATGGTGCGCGAGTTCGCGAAGGCGGAGATCCTCCCGCTGGTCGAAGAGGCCGAGCGTCACGAGAAGTTCCCCGTCGAGGTCATGCCCATGCTGGGTGAACTCGGGCTCCTCGGGATCGTGTTCCCGGAGGAGTACGGAGGAATCGGCGCCGACAAGATCACCGAGTGCATCTTCGTCGAGGAGATGGCGAAGGTTTGCGCCGGAATCACCGCATCCGTCAACGCGCACACCGACCTGTCGGCGTTCCCGATCTACAAGTTCGGGACTGACGAGCAGAAGGAGAAGTACCTGCCCCGGTCGATCGCCGGCGAAATCATCGGCGCCTACGCCATCACCGAACCGAACACCGGCTCGGACGCCGCCGCCCTCGCCAGCCGCGCGGAGAAGACCGCGAACGGGTACGTCATCAACGGCCGTAAGAACTTCATCACGAACGGCACCCTGTGCGACTACTGCCTCGTCGCCGCCTATACCGACAAGACCAAGCGCGGTGAGGGGATCAGCGTCCTCATTGTCGATCGCAACACCCCCGGGTTCGAGGTGACCCGCAAGCTCGAAAAGATGGGCCACCGCTCATCCGACACCGCCGAGCTCGTGTTCGAGGACTGTGAGGTGCCGGAGGAGGCGCTCCTCGGTGGCAAGGAGGGGGCGTTCGGAGCGCTGATGGAGGCCCTCATCACCGGCCGGGTATCCCATGGCGTCAAGTCCGCGGCGATCGCCGAGGCGGCATACGAGGCGGCGTTGCAGTACGCGCAGGAGCGGGAGACGTTTGGCCGGACGCTGTCGAAGCACCAGGTGATCCGGTTCAAGCTCGCCGACATGGCGACCCGCATCGCGGCGGCGAAGTCCCTCGCGTACAAGGCCGCATGGCTGTACTCCACCGGCCAGCCGTGCGTGAAGGAGGCGTCGATGGCGAAGTTCTATTCGGCAGAGGTCGCCGAGTACGTCACCCGTGAAGCCGTCCAGATCCACGGCGGCTACGGGTATATCGTGGAGTACCCCGTCGAGCGCTACTACCGTGACGCGAAGCTCGCATCCATCACGGAAGGCACGAGCGAGATCCAGCAGCTGATCATCTCGAAGGAGATCGGATTGTGAACCCCCCTCCCCTCCCGGAGAGCCTCCTCCCCGGTCCCGTCGACGGGCTCATCGACGGGCTCAACTACCCCTTCTTCCAGGCGGTGTGGGACCGAAAGAGCCGGCGCGTGGGGCTCGGGATGGAAATCACCAATGGCCCGCTTGCGTACCGAAGCCCGTACGAGCCGGTCCCGTTGTCGGAGCTCGAGGAAGCTCTCCTGCTCGTCGCGGCCACTGGCCTCACCGGCCTGAACCTGGGCGACATCGACCCGACCCAGGGGGCCGACGCGCTCGTGCAGTGGACGACTCGGACCTGGCCGTCGTCGTGCTCCAACCACGGCACCGAGTTGTTCTTCACGAACGACGACGGCACGTACTTCCTGGACATGTGGGGGCTCATACCCGAACCGGGTGAGATCTCGACGCTGTCCGGTAAGCCGATCGAGGCGCAGGTCGAGTGGATCCAGGACCTCACCCGCCGCGCGAAGGTCCAGATCCAGGATTCCCGGGCGCAGCTGCCGACGGGGCTGCCCGGGCTGTTCGTGTTCAACCACTGGAACGCCAACCAGCCGGGAACGACGCTGTTCCTGCCGGTGTCGAACATGACGCTGGAGTACATCAACCTCCTGTTCATCTACCTCTCCCCCGAGTACCGCTTCTCGATCGTCGATGAGCAGGCCGGGTACGGGTCCGCGGGGCTCGACAAGTGGATCGCCGCCGGCCGCGTCGACGAGGCACGGCAGATGGGGATGATCGACCTGGAGCAACGGGTGCTGTCGATGCAGGTCGTCGAGCAGGCATTCATCTGCCACAACGTGAACCTCGCGCTGCAGTGCCTCGGTCTGGGTGGGTGGACGTTCACCGGGTACATCGCCAGGTTCGTCCTCGGCGGTGTCGACGTCCCCGGCCTCGGGTTCCGGTTCGCCGAGGCGGCCCGCGGGCCCAGCGTCCCCGTCGGGTGCGACGGGGTGTTCGAGGCGTTCACCCCGCCGTACTACGCGAACATGCGGGAAGCCGTCGACGCGTTCCTCGAGGTGAAGTGGTCGCAGTACGAGTCGAACATCCCGAAGGCCTACAAGGCGCCGGACTCGGTGATCACCCACATCCACCGGCCCGACGACGAGACGATCGAACTCGTGAAGGACTACTGCCAGTACGTGCACGACACCTACGGCCGGTTCCCCGCCTACATCGATCCGATGTACCAGCGGCTCACCTGCCAGGCCCAGCACATCGACCTGGACTTCTACGAAGAGCACTACCCGCCGGGCGCCGTCACCGGCCAGCACCAGGGGCACTTCCACCGATGGCATCCCGAGTTGGCGGACGCGGACGGGCGCCCGCCGCGGCGGGATTGACGTCTCGTTGTGTGACGTGCCGCCGCGTGGAGCCCTCACGCGAACCGGGCCGGCCGGCTTAGGACTCCTCGCGCCGGATGAGCATGTTCCACTGACCCTTCTGCACGATCTTGTCCTCCTGGTTCAGAACCTCGATCTCGTAGATGCAGAACCCCTGCGCGGCGTTCTTCGGATGCTCCGTCCTCTCCCCGATCGTGCGCTTCACCCGGATCGTGTCGCCGAAGAACACGGCTCCCCGAAACTGCCAGTCCCTGAGGCCCATGAACGCCGCCGTGGCAACCTTCGGCTCCATCTGCCCAACCTGCAGGCCGGTTGCGATCGACAGCACAAGCGCCCCGTGGGCGACGCGCTGACCGAACACCGA
The DNA here is from genome assembly GCA_964440285.1 of uncultured Bifidobacteriaceae bacterium. GTDB lineage: Bacteria > Actinomycetota > Thermoleophilia > Miltoncostaeales > Miltoncostaeaceae > CALMEC01. Next base: position 2,913 of record CAYTRV010000086.1, on the reverse strand, counting down.
CTCCTTCGAAGCCTCGGCGTCGATGTGGAACCAGTTGAAGTCACCCGAGACGCCGCAGAAGTTCACGACATCGGTCTCGGTGATCGTCCGCCCCGCGGAGACCGCCACATCACCCTCGTTCAGCTCCTCCCACAAAAGGCGTGTCTCAGCCACACCATCTCCTTCGACTCGTCGTTGACCGCGGAAGCCTACTTCCCCCACCGCAGCGCCATCCGCCCTTCACGATGAGAGGGGCCGCCCCGCCCGGGGCGCCCCTCCACCACACCAACTGTGCTCAGCCCGCGGGCTAGAGGTTCGCGACGGCCTTCGCCATCCGCTCCATGCCCTCGTCGATGGTCTCGTCGGGCGCGGCGTAGGTGATCCGCACGTGACCTTCGCCGCGGTCACCGAAGGCCGACCCGGCGACGACGCCGACGCCGTAATCCTCGATGAGGTAGTCCGCGAACTGCTGCGCAGTCATTCCCGTCCCGCGGATGTCGGGGAACACGTAGAACGATCCGTCCGGGCTGGGACAGTCGATGCC
>CAYTRV010000086.1:0-2290 GCA_964440285.1 uncultured Bifidobacteriaceae bacterium | reverse complement strand
GCCGGTGCGTACACCATGTGGCTGAAGATCTCGTCGGTGAGCACCATCACGTTGTGCTGCTTGCACAACTCGGCGATCTCCTTGAGATGACTGACGCACATACCGTTCGGACGCTGCGGGGAATTGATGATCAGGAGCTTCGTCTTCTCGTTCATCAACCCGGCGAGAGCGTCGAGGTCGAAGCGGAAGTCCGGTTCGACCAGCGGCGCGTACACGACCTTCCCGCCTGCGTAGGTGATCCAGAACTCGTCTGGCGGGTAGCCGGGGTTCGGGAAGATCACCTCGTCGCCCTGGTCCACGAGCGTCAGGAGTGACTGGGTGAGGGCGTGCTTGGCGCCCATCGTGACGAGCACTTCCTCACGCACCGTCGGCCGGCCGCGCTTTGTGGCCTCCTCGGCGATCGCATCACGAAGCTCCGGCAGGCCGGGGCCCGGCACGTACCGCACGTGACCTTCGTGCACCGCCCGGACGGTGGCCTCGTAGATGTGCGGCGCCGGGTAGAACTCGTCGCCCTGGAAGTCGCCCTTCTCGAAGTGGATCACGCGTTGGCCGGTCTCGCGTTCGAGCGCCTCGGCCTTGCGCATGGACGCCCACTGCTTCGGCAGGACAAAATGCGAAGTCCGGCTCGAGAGTGGGATCTGGAAGTCAGTCGAGGCGCTGGTCGCCATCCGGGTTCACTGCTCCTTTAGCGTGGTGGTGTTGTCCGTGCCCGCGTTCACCGGCGTGGCTTTCGCCACCGTACGGTTGCGTTCCTGGGTTCGCACCCGAATCGCAGTGGGTGCATATGCGCCTGACTGTTCGGCGCCCATCCGCCGGGAGAGGCTCCCGGCTGCTGCCATCACAAGCTCCGCGAGCTCGTCGATTCGCGAGGGGGTCACTCGCGTGACCGGGCCCCCGATGCCCATCGCCGCGACGACTTGGCCGGTGTGGTCGACGATCGGAGCGCCGATGCAGCGCAGGCCCTCCTCGTACTCCTCGTCGTCGACGGCGTAGCCCAAGGTGCGTACCCGAGCGAGCTCCTCGCGCAGGAGGTCCGGGTCGATGATCGTGTGCGACGCGCAGCGGTCCAGTCCCCGTTCGCTGATCAAGGCGTCGCTCGCGGCCGGGTCGAGATCCGCCAGCAGAACCTTCCCGAGGCTCGTCGCGTGGGCCGGGTACCCACGTCCGATCGCCGACGGGATCCGCAGCGCCCGCCGAGCCTCGACCTTCTCGATGTAGACCGCCTCCCCGCCGTCGAGGACCGCAAGGTGCCCGGTCTCGCCCGAGTCTCGAACGAGACCCTCGAGGAACGGCATCGCCTCGTCCCACAGGTTCATCTGCTGCAACACCAGACCGCCGAGCTCGAAGAGGCGAAGCCCCAACCGGTATCGCGACGTGTGGCGGTTTCGCTCGACCACGCCCGCCACCTCCAAGTTGACGAGGAACCGGTGGACCGTCGACTTGTGCAGCTCCAGCCGGTCGGCGAGCTCGGTCACTCCGAACTCCGGTTCCTCCGCGCTGAAGGTGTTGAGGATCGCGACGGCTCGCTCGATCGCCTGGATGCGGTATCGGCCGGCGTCCGGCCGGCGGGTGACAGTCGTCGTCACCAAGCGTCTCGCATTATGGAGCCCTGTCTCGTTCCCTTTGCCACGAACCAGATTGTTACCAACCTTCGCGGAACCTTCCAAGCCCATGGACCATAATATGGATTTGCGTCCCACGAAGCGAGACACCGTGTGGGTGGGTGGTGTGCGAGGATTCCTCGCGGATCGCGGGATCAACCAGATGGAGGCGCGGGTGGATTTCGAGGACATCCTCTACGAGGTCGCCGGTGGGAGAGCGACGGTCACCATCAACCGGCCCGACCGGTTGAATGCGTTTCGCGCGCAGACCATCGAGGAGTTGTGTGCCGCGTTCGAGGCCGCGGCCGACGACGAATCGGTCGGGGTGATCGTCTTCACCGGCGCCGGTGACCGTGCGTTCTGCGTCGGCGGGGACGTCCGGGACCCGACGCGGACCGCCGCGCAGAAACGGCACCTGCACCATCTCCACGACCGCCTGGCGGTCGCAATCCGAAACAACGGGAAGCCGATCCTCGTGAAGGTCCGCGGCTACTGCATCGGCGGCGGGAACGAGTTAAACGTCCTGTGCGACCTCACCGTCTCCGGCGAGTCCGGCCGGTTCGGTCAGGCCGGACCGAAGATCGGGTCCGCGCCGCTGTGGTGGGGATGTCAGCTCATGCCGGCGGTGGTCGGAGAGAAGAAGGCCCGCGAGATCCTCTACCTCACCCGCCAGTACACTGCCGAGGAGG
>CAYTRV010000085.1:0-9205 GCA_964440285.1 uncultured Bifidobacteriaceae bacterium | reverse complement strand
CCGGCGTGAGCTGGACTCGGCGGTCGCGCTGCTGGACGCCCTCCCGGATTTCGCCGAGGCGATCCGCCCGTGCGCGGTCCCAGCCGTGTCGGGAGCGACCACGCTGGAATGGGCGCCGTACGGCGTGGTATTCGCATGGCACGCCGCGAACTCCCCGGTGTGGGTGCCCACGGTCGTCGCGGCGTCCGCGCTTGTCGCCGGCAATAGCGTCATCTGCCGCCCGTCTCGGCGGGTGCGCGACACCACTGGGCGCGTCCTGACGGCGATCGCATCCGCCTGGCCGGACGGGGCGATCCAGATCGCGGACCTCCCGCCCCAGGAGGCGGAGGGCCTGGTCGCCCATCCCGGTGTCGGGGCGGTCGTCGCGCACGGCTCGACAGGGACGTGCAAACGCCAGCTCGTGCGGTTGGCGGACGCGTACGCGCGGGGCGTGCCACTTCGGCCCTACATCCCGGAGGCGTCTGGGAACGACGCGGCGATCGTCCTCGCGGGAGCGGACCTGGAGATGGCCGCGTCGGCGATCGCGGTCGGAGCGTTCACGAACGCCGGTCAGCTGTGCATGGCCGCGAAACGGATCATCGTCGAATCGCGGGTGTGGCCTGAGTTCCGTCCGTTGCTGGTCCGCGCGGTCGAGGCGCTGCGGGTCGGCGACCCGGCGCGGGAGGAGACCGACATCGCCCCGCTCGGCGACAGCCCCGGCCGCGGCCGTGCCCGTACGAGCCTGGCGGAGGCATTGGCCCTGGGTGGGGAGATCATCGCGGGACGCGGCGAGGACGGACCGTTCTTCACCCCGACCGTCGTGCTCCTGCCCCGCGCGGCGTCGGCGACGATGCTGTGGAGCGAGGAGAGCTTCGCGCCGCTCCGCGGACTCATGCTCGCCGGCGACGCTGATGACGCGGTCGCCGTCGCGAACGCCGACGCCCACGGGTTGGGGGCGAGCGTCTTCGGCCCGACGGACACGCTCGTCGGGCAACTGCGCGCTGCACGGATCGTGGTGAACGAGCACCCGCTCTACCAGGACCCTCACTTTGTCGTGGGCGGAATCGGCGACAGCGGCCTGTTCGGTGCCAGACCAAAGTTGGAGCAACTCGTCTACGCACGCAGGGTGCACCGCGGCGCGCCGCACTAACGAACGACGCGGAAGTGCTGCCAGCGGCAGAACGCCTCCAGCCCAGCCCGGCCGAGCTCCGTCCCCAGGCCTGAGCCGCGCCACCCGCCGTACGGGGCGTGGGGCACCACCACCCGCCACCCGTTGATCGCGACGGTCCCGGAGGCGAGGCGCCCTGCGGTCTCCAGACATACCCGCAGATCCTCGCCGCAGACGTAGTTGACGAGGCCGTAGTCGGGGCGGTTCGTCTCCGCCACCGCCGCGTCGACGTCCGCAACTTCGACGATCGCGACGATCGGGGTGAACGGCTCCTCGTCGACGAGCCGAACACCCGGCCCGGCGCCGGTGACGAGGGCCGGATGCACCCACCGCCCGTCGACCTCGCCGCCCTCCACCGATGCGCCGTGGGCGCGGGCATCCTCGAGCAGCGCAACATGTCTGTTCCGGCCGCGGCCGGTGGTCATCACGCCAGCGGGAATCTCGGCGAACCGCCGCCGGAACCGCTCCAGGAACGCATCGACGAGCCCAGGGGTGACCAGCACGCGGTTGACGGCGTAGCAGGCCTGCCCGGTGTTGACGTATCCCTGGACGACGGCGACGTCCACAGCCGTGTCGAGGTCGGCGTCCGGCAGGACGATCAGCGCACCGTGCCCGCCGAGTTCGAGGCTCAGGTGCTTGAGCCGCGGGGCCGACCACGCGGCGATCTGCTCGGCGACGCGGCGGGAGCCGGTGAACGCGACCTTCGCCACCAACGGGTGCGTTGCGAGCGCCTCGCCGACGGTCGGCCCGTCACCGGTGACGACGTTCACCACGCCGGCGGGGAAGACCTGCTGGGCGAGATCGACCAGGGTCCAGGCCGCAAGCGGCGCCTCCTGAGCGGGCTTGACGATGACGGTGCACCCAGCTGCCAGCGCGGGCGCGAGTTTCCAAAGCACGAGCGCAACAGGGAAGTTCCACGGGGTGATCGCTGCGACCACGCCAACGGGCTCGGGCCGGATGGTGCTTCCGCTCGTCAGGGACTCGCCGGGCAGGTGCGTTTGCCACAGCCGGGCTGCCTCAGCGGCGAAATGGTGGACGACCTCGATCGCCCGCGCGACCTCGGCTTGGGCCTCGGGAAGCGGCTTGCCGACCTCATCCGCGACGAGTTCCGCGAGGTGTTGGGTGTGGTCGTCGAGCAGACGTGCGTATCGGCCGAGCAGATCGGCGCGGACAAGCGGCGCGGCTGCCCGCCACTTCTCGAGCGCGGTGTGGGCGGCGTTAGCGGCCCTGTCGACGGCTGGGGCATCGGCTGCGGCGACCTCACCGAGGTACCGGTCGTCGCGGGGAGCGTGCACCGGAAGGTGCGTGTCGGTGCCTTCGCGGACCCCGCCGACGATCAGGGGGCAGACGAGCGGGTCGCTCAGGTCCGTTGCCGCCTGCGTTTCGATCCTCGTGTGACCTCACGTACCCGCCACGCCGGGGCGTATCCCTCGACAAGCTGGATGTCCTGATGGGCGATCCTGCGTGCCGCCGCGGCATCTTCCGCCCACACCTCCAGGGTGTGGATGTCGCGCCGTACGAACCGGTCGTCGGTGGCTTCCCAGATCGCGAACGTCACGCGGAATAGGCTCGTTCCGGGTGCCTGGGGGGTGAGCGGCTTCAGCACACCCAACGACCACCGCGACTCGCGGTCGCCACGCTTGGCGAGCTCCGCGAGCGCGGTTCTCCGGGCCTCGGCGGCGCTCGCGGCCTCGATCACGAGTCGTCCGGCGACGCGGGCCTTTCCCGCGCCGGGCAGGCGACGAAGGAGGGTGAACTCCCACGAGTATGCGACTGATGACACATGTTGGAGATTACCCCGTCAGCCGGGCTGCAGTGCCGTCAGCACGCGACGTTTCATCATTGCGAAATCGGGTTCGGTGAGGCGAGTCGGGTGGCGCGGCTGCGGCTCGCTCACGCTGATGCGGTCCACGACCCGACCGGGTCGGGGTGACAGGACGACGACCTCGTCGGCGAGGCGCAGTGCCTCGTCGATGTCGTGCGTGACGAGCAGCGTCGTGTGCCGCCCGCTGGCAAGTAGCTCGGTGAACCAGCCCTGAAGGTCGGTCCGGGTGATCTGATCGAGTGCGCCGAACGGCTCATCGAGGAGCAGCACCGGGCGGGTCAGTAGCACGGTGCGAAGGAGCGCCACGCGTTGGCGCATCCCACCGGAGAGTTCGCCCGGCCAGGCATCTTCGAAGCCCGCGAGACCGAACCGCGTGAACAGCTCCCGCGCCCGCTCGTCAGCGGCAGCGGTGTCGCCACGTGTGACCCGCGCGCCGAGGGTGGCGTTCTTGAGCGCCGTCCGCCAGGGCAAGAGGGTGGCGCCCTGCGGCATGTAGGCAGCGTGACCCGGCGATGAGATCGCCGAATCCCTGCCGATCGTTGCCGTGCCCCCGGACGGCGTGAGCAGACCGGCCAGGACCCGCAGGATGGTGGACTTGCCACATCCGGTGGGCCCGACTACGGCGACGAGCGCCCGGTCGGCGACGGTGAGGTCGACGCCGTCGAGGACGCGCCGCTCGCCGTAGTGGTGTGTCAGGCCGGTGATCCGGACCGCCGCGCTCATCGCAGCGGCGGCAGATAGTCGTTCGTGAATGCCGAGGCGATCGGGGTGGGTTTCGTGAGAATGCGCGCACCACGCAGGAACGCGTCGAAGCGCTCCCAGACGGCGGGGTCCTGGCGTCCCCAGCTTCCAGTGCGGTCGAGGTAGAATGGCGCGAGGAACCGCGTGGACGCATCGACGAGATGCCGATCGGATTCGGGGACGGCGGCGGTGAGCGCGGCAGCGGCCGCCGCGGGGTTGGCGGCGGCCGCGCGGTATCCGGCGTCGGTCGCGGCGAGGAACTTCCGGACGAGGTCCGGGTCGGTCCGGAGCGTCTGCTCGGTTGAGACGATGACGGGCGTGTACCAGTCCGGGATGCAGTCGAGGTGCTGGCGGAACGGGATCGTCGTGACCGGAGTCTTCGCGATCTGGCGCAGCCGGATCACGTCCCATCCGTCGAAGACCCACGCCGCGTCGTAGGCGCGTTTGCGGAACCCGACGTTGTAGTCGGCGTTGCCGACGTCAACGAACTTGACGGCGTTCGGATCGCCGCCGTCGCAGCGCACGAGCTCCTTGATGAGCGGCGCCTCGATCGCCCCGCCGAACGTCCCGTAGGTCTTCCCGGCGAGGTCACGCGGGCGGCGGATGTTCCGGTCGGTGGGGGAGACCAGCGACGAGGTGTTGGTGGTGAGGACCGTCGCGATCGACACGACCGGGGTACCCTGCTCGCGGGCGGGCAGGACCTGCTCGGCGTAGGAGAACGCAAACGTCGCGTTCCCCGCGGCGAGCTGGGCGACACCGCCGGCCTGGTCGGGCTCGACGATCTCGACGTCGAGACCGGCGTGGTCGTAGAGGCCGGTCTGCTTGGCGAGGTACACGCCGCTGTGGTTCGTGTTCGGGGTCCAGTCGAGGACGACGGTCAACGATCGCCGGGGGCCGTCCCCGCCGGAGCCGCAGCCCGTGAGGAGGACCCCCGCGACGGCAAGTGCGGACAGAACGGTTCGGCGCAGGGTCATGCGATCTCCTTGGCGGTGCGGGTGTGCCAGGGAGTCGCGCGGTTCGCGCAGACGCTCACCAGGCCGTAGACGACGAGGGATAACACCGCGATGACGACGACCCCGGCGAGGACCTGGTCAGCGCGGAAGCTGCGTTGCGAGCGAGCGATGTAGAGGCCAAGGCCCGACCGGGCGCCGCCGATCTGCTCGGCGATCGCCGCCGCGGCGACGGCGTAGGCGGCGCTCACACGCATCCCGTCGAAGATGGCGGGGACCGCGCCGGGGAAGGTGATGTGCCGCAGCACATCGAGACGGGTCCCGCCAAACGAGCGGACCAGATCGACGCGGTCCCGGTCGGCACCGAGGAGTGCTCCGGTGGCCGCGACCGCGACGGGGAAGAACACCGTCAGGACGACGACGACCACCCGGGGTGCCCAGCCGAAGCCCAGTGACAGGACGAGGATCGGTGCGAGCACGATCGGCGGGATCGTCTGGACGACGACGAGGAGCGGTTCGATGGCACGCCGGGCGATCGGCACGGATGCGATCAGCAGCGCGATCAGCACACCAACCGCAGCTCCGATGAGCAGGCCGACCGCGGTCTCGGCCAGCGTGGTGGCAGTGTGCCCGGCGAGCGCCCCGCGGGTGTCGATGAGCGCGGTCGCGACGCGGCTGGGCGGTGCGAGGACTGCCGGGTCGACATCGGCAAGTCGAACCCATGCTTCCCACCCGCCGATGAGAACCGTGACGACGAGTGCGGGCGGGAGCACGCGACTGATGAGGCGATGAGCGTTCATCATCGGCTCTGGTCGCCGCGGCGGTGGGCGGCGGTGAGGTCGGCGATCGTCGCCTGATCGGCCGGGTCGCGCGCCTCGTAGAGCTTGACGACGCTGATGACGCCGGTCGCGCCGCTTGCGAGGGTGGCTTCGTGGGCGCGACGGATCGCCGCCCAGACCGCATCCGGCGGCCCTTCGACGGTGGTGCCCAGGGGACCGACCTCGAATACCAACCCCGAGTCGCTCACCGCGGCGATCGCCGCGTCGACGTGCGCCCATCTGTCGGTGTGCGTCCCGGGTGGGGACGGCACGACCTGGAGTTCCGCAATCAATTGTCCGCTTCCCTCCGCTCGCATTACCGAGATCAGGTTCCTGGGGTCGCCCCATATCGGGCGGGGCTCTCAGCCGCATCGCGGCACCCCCAGCGGTATTCATGGTTGTCACGCACCGCACGATGCGCATCGGGATCTTACCGGGTACGCCCGCGTGTTGGTGGTCGGGATCTGCAGCAGGATCAGAACATCGCACCGCGGTCGGAGCGGCCCGGCGGAGGGAACTGGCACGCCGTTCGGGCTGACTACTGGCGGACCGCGCTGGTCGCATCCCACCCCTCGGGTCGGATGCATTCGACGAGGAGGACCTCGCCGAATGCATCCGGGCGTGGTCGCGTGCCTGGCGCGAGAAGGTGGTTATAACCCCCTGGAGCCGTGTCGATGCTTCTCCGGTAGCGTCCGACTCTCCATCCCCGATGATTTCTCTCACACACTATCACCAATGGTGGTAGCCTTCCGGGCGTGTTGAGCATCGGGAAGCTCGCAGCCGGGAGCGAGGGGTACTACCTCGCCTCGGTTGCGCGGGGGGCGGAGGACTACTACCTACACGCCGGGGAGGCCCCCGGCCGCTGGGCCGGCGCCGGCGCCCGCGAGCTCGGGCTCGACGAGGAGGTCGTGGGGGATGACCTTCGCGCCGTCCTCGGCGGGGCTGATCTGAACGGGATGGTGCTAGCGCGGCGGAAGGTCCCTGGGTGGGACCTGACGTTCAGCGCCCCGAAGTCGGTGTCGATCCTGCACGCCCTCGGTGGGTCCGGCGTCGCGGGGGACGTCACAGACGCCCACGAGGCCGCCGTCGCCGCCGCCCTCGACTACCTCGCCCGGGCGGCCGCCTACGGGCGGCGCGGGCATGCAGGGGCGGTAGAGGTGGCGGCGCCGGGGTTGGTGGCGGCGGCGTTCCGGCACCGCACCAGCCGCGCCGGCGACCCGCAGCTCCACACGCATGTGCTTGTGAGCAACATGGCGCTGGGCAGCGACGGGCGGTGGGGCGCCCTCGTCTCACCCCGCCTGTACGCGTACGCGAAGACCGCGGGGTACCTCTACCAAGCCCACCTCCGGTATGAGCTCACCCGCCGCCTCGGCGTCGAATTCACCCCGGTCCGCTCCGGGGTGGCGGAGGTCGAGGGGGTCGCCCCGGAGGTGATCCGGGAGTTCAGCCGTCGTCGCCAGGAGATCCTAGAGCTCATGGCCGAGCGCGGTGAGCGGGGTGGCGCGGCAGCCCAGGTCGCCGCGCTACAGACCCGTCGGGAGAAGGCTTACGGCGTTGACGTGGCGACGGTGGTGGGGCAGTGGCGGGCCCGGGCCGCCGTCCTCGGCGTCGATGAGGTGACGTTGACCGAGGTCCTCGGCCGGGTGCAGGATCGCGGCCTCATCCCCACGGAGACCCTGCGGGTCGGGCGCGGGCTCGTGGGGGCGGCGGGCTTGACCGGTGGCGCGTCGAGCTTCACCCGCCGCGACCTCATCCGCGAATGGTGCGGACACCTCCAACGTGGGGCGGAGGTTGGGAGGGTCGAGCACCTCGCCGACCAGGTCCTGCGCTCCGACGCGGTCGTCCCACTCGCGGTGGGTGCCGGGGTGGAGAGCACAGTCCGTCGCGCTGACGGGCGCGTCATGCGAGCCAACCCGACCGAACGTCGGTACAGCACCCCCGAGATGCTGCGGATCGAACAGCAGCTCATCGACACCGCCGAACGCCGGGTCGACGCCGGCGTCGGGGTCGCGACTCCCGACGCGGTCGAGCGGGCGATCGCGTCGCGACCGACCCTCGGCCCGGAGCAGGCTGAGATGGTGCGGTCGCTCGCCACGTCGGGGCGGGGGGTGGAGGTCGTCGTTGGGCGGGCCGGCACCGGCAAGACCTACGCCCTCGACACCGCCCGCGAGGCGTGGGAGGCGAGCGGTCACCGCGTCATCGGGTGTGCCGCCGCCGCGCGCGCCGCCGAAGAGCTCCGCGTGCAGGCGGGGATCGACAGCTACACCATCGCCGGGCTCCTGCGTGACCTCCACGTCGAGGTGGGAGGGCTCCCCAGGGGGATCGTCGTGGTGGTGGATGAGGCGGGGATGGTCGGGACTCGCGCCCTGGCTCAGCTCGTCCAAGTGGTCGAGCGGGCCCGGGGGAAGCTCGTCCTTGTTGGCGACCCCCGCCAGCTTCCGGAGATCGACGCCGGGGGAGCGTTCCGTGCACTCGCCGGTCGTCTGGGCGCCGCTGAGCTTACCGACAACCGCCGCCAACACCACCAGTGGGAACGCACAGCCCTCAACGAGTTGCGTCACGGCAGCGTCACCGCAGCCCTCGAGATCTACCGTGAGCACGGCCGGGTCGTCGCCGGGACGAACGTCGACGCGATCCGGGCTCGGCTCGTCCAGGACTGGTGGGAAGGCCGCGACCAGGGTGGGGAGGCAGTGATGGTTGCCCTGCGCCAGGCCGACGTCGACGACCTCAATGTGCGGGCTCGCAGCGCGCGCCGCCTCGCCGGCGAGCTCTCCGACCTCGAGCTCGACGCGGCCGGCCGAGGCTTCGCGGTTGGAGACCGCGTCGTCGCGCTCGAGAACGCGCGGCGCCTCGGGGTCCTCAACGGGCAGCGCGGCACCGTCACCAACTTGGACCTCGACGACCGCTCGGTCCGCGTCGCGCTGGACAACGGCCGCGAGGTCGAGCTCCCCGCCGGATACCTCGACGACGCGCGCCTCGCTCACGCTTACGCGATCACCGGGCACAAAGCCCAAGGGATGACCGCCGAACGCTGCTACGTCCTCGGCGACGAAGCCGTGTACCGCGAATGGGGGTACGTGGCCCTCTCACGCGGCCGCGAGCAGAACGCCTTCTACCTCGTCGCCGCCGACGACCCCGAAGCACGCGACCTCGGACAGATCCGCATCGACCCATCCGACCCCGTTGCCCGTGTGCAACGTGCACTTGAGCGAAGCGGCGCGAAGGACATGGCGCTCGACACCGGAGCCGCAGAGCCCAGGGACCTTGACCTGCGTGAGCGGCCGAATAATGAGGTGCGCCGCGAACGTGACACGCTCGTCGCGGTGATCAGCCACGGACCGGCCGACCCGACCGGGGAGCTTGACCGTCTGCGCGAACGGTGGGCCCCGATCGAGCACGCCCTCACCGCCGCCCGTCGCGACCTCGACGGCACTCGCGCTCGCCTTGGCGGTGGTGGGTTGCGCCGCACCGAACGCGGTGCGCTCGAGCGCGCCGCCGGCGAAGTAGAGGTGAGGATCGGGGGGTTGGAGGAAAGCCTGGCGGAGATGGCCCCGCTGGTCCGGGACGCCAGCGAGCGGCACCGCGTGTGGCGGGAGTGGGCGGCGGGGGCGGAGCGGCAGCTTCGCCGGTACCTCGCTGTCGAGGCGGAGCTCGCCGAACGCGGACGCGAGGCCGCCAGGTGGGCCCAGCGTCTCGAGCCGGGGGAGGTCGTCGACCTCGCCGG
>CAYTRV010000084.1:0-9229 GCA_964440285.1 uncultured Bifidobacteriaceae bacterium | reverse complement strand
CTCGCCGAGGAACGCGAGTACCTGATCCTTGCTCCAGCTCATCCTGCTCCTTCATTCAGGAAAGCAACGGTACGACGTTATCGCAGCCCGCACACACACGCGCCGGGTGCGCGGCCGGCAGGTGGGAAACCGGCGTTGCTAACCTGCCCTGCAGCCGATGTCGACCACGAGCCGCGACTACTACGACATCCTCGGGGTCGCCCGGGATGCCGACGACGAGACCATCAAGAAGGCGTTCCGTCGGCTCGCACGCGAGCTGCATCCGGACGTCAACCCTGAGGACCCGACCGCCGAGGAGCGGTTCAAGGAGGTCGCCGAGGCGTACAAGGTGCTGAGCGAGCCCGAGACCCGGGAGCTGTACGACCGCCACGGCCACGCAGGGCTGCGCGGCGCCGCTGGGCCCAACGTCGGCGACTTCGGATCGTTTCAGGACATCTTCGACGCGTTCTTCGGCGGGGGCGGGATGTTCGGCGGACGCGGCAGTCCGCGGCGTCAGGCCGGCGACGACCATCTCGTCGGCACGCAGATCACCTTCGTGGAGTCGGCGCTCGGGGTCGTCACGGACGTCGACGTGACCCTCATCGGCGAGTGCCTGACCTGCGAGGGCACCGGCGGCGCGCCCGGTACCACGATCGAGCGCTGCAGCCGCTGCAACGGCGACGGAGAGGTGCGGCAGGTCGCCCGCGGGCCGTTCGGCCAGTTCGTGCGCGCGAGCATCTGCCCGGAATGCAACGGTGAGGGGCAGCGTCCGAAGGAGCGGTGCCCGGAGTGCCGCGGCGCGGGGCGGACGCGCCGGCGGACCAAGGTGTCGGTCGAGATCCCCGCCGGCATCGCCGACGGGCAGCGGATCCGCATGCCCGGCCGGGCCCACGCAGGGGACCTGGGCGCGCCGCCGGGAGACCTCTACATCGAGATCGCCGTGGCCGAGGACGCCCGGTTCGAGCGGGACGGCCTCGACATCCTCACCAAGGTCACCATCCCCGTCGCACAGGCGATGACCGGGGCCACCGTCACTGTCGCCACGGTCACCGGCGACATCGAGATCACGTTCCCGCCGGGGACCCAGCCGTACGCCGAGCACGTCATCCGCGGGAAGGGCTTCCCCGTCATCCAGGGGCATGGGCGCGGAGACCAACGGGTCATCCTCGAGGTCACCGTGCCGAAGGTCACCAGCAGCGAGGGTCGCGAGCTGCTCGAGCAGCTCGCGGAGCACAGCGAGACAGGAGGCGAGAAGCGACGCCGTGGCGGTCGCCTCCGACGAACACGCCGCTGACCTGCAACGCCTGACGGTCTCGGTCGCGGGGGACCTGGCGGATGCGATGCGAGGCGAGTTGACGGAACTGGCCCCGCACGGGTGGCGCGAGCACGAACCGTCGGGCGGCGAGGTCGCGGTCGACGTGTGGGTGCCGGCGTCCGACACCGCCGCGGCGCTCCGGCTGGCTGACGATCTCGGGCGGCGGGGCGTGGCCGCCCGGGTCACGAGCGTGCCCGAGGGAGATGATTGGCGAGACGGGCTTCGCCGCCATCACCAGCCGATCGAGGTTGGTGGGCGCATCCGCGTCCGGCCGCCATGGACCAAGCCGCGCGCCGGCCTGATCGACATCGTCATCGACCCCGGCATGGCATTCGGCACCGGACAGCACGCGACCACCCGCGGCTGCCTCGCGCTCCTGCTCGACACTGGACGCGGCAGCGTCCTGGACGTCGGCTGCGGATCGGGCGTGCTCGCCATCGCCGCGAGGAAGCTGGGTCACGAGCCGGTGTGGGCCATCGACAACGACCCGGTCGCCGTGGCGGCGACCGTCCTCAACGCCCGCGCCAACGGCGTCGAGCTCCGAGTCGTCGAGCGGGCCGCCGACCGCAACCGCCTCCCACGGGTCGACACCGTCGTCGCGAACATCACCGCGACCCACGTCGCCGAGCTGGCGCCGACGCTACAGACGCCGCATCCACGCCAAGCGGTGCTCTCAGGATTCCGACCCGGCGAGGTCGCCGGCGTGGTCGATGCCTGGAGCGCAGCGGGCTTCGTCGTCGCCCGCCGCATCGACGACGACGACTGGACGGCGCTCCTGATGGACAGCGGACGCCCGTGAAGCACACCTTTCGTTACACGGTGACCGGTACCGCAGAGGCGGGCGGCACGGTCGAGCTCACCCCGGACGACACGCATCACCTCGCCCGTGTGGTGCGTCGGCGACCCGGCGACGACATCGAGGTGATCGACGATGCGGGGCGGATCTGGCCGGCCGTTGTGGACGAGCTCGGACCCCCCGCCCGCGCACGGCTGGCCGCGGCGCCGCGAACCGGCCCGCCGACCGCGTCGATCGACCTCTTCCTCGGGGTCCTCGACTGGAGGCGGCTCGACATGGTCGTGGAGAAATGCACCGAGCTCGGCGTTGACCGGTTGACGGTGTTCACGTCGGACCGTGCGCGGCGCCGGGTGGATCAGGCGGCGTTCGACCGTCGCCTGGATCGCATGGGTCGACTCGCCGACGCGGCGGCCCGGCAGAGCGGACGGGGAACGAGGCCGGATCTCGCCGGCTTGGTACCGTTCTCCGCGATCGTGGCCGAGGTCGAAGCGACACGAACATTCCTCGTGGACAGCCGGGGCGACGCCGGGTTGGGCGACGCGCTGCGCAGCCGTTCGACGGCTCGCGCGTCGATCGTCGTGGGCCCGGACGCAGGGTTCTCAGACGGCGAGATCTCGCACGCACGGGCGCAGGGGCTCGCAGTGTGCCGCCTCGGTACGGCCACCCTCCGCGCCGAGACCGCTGCGCTCGTCGCGACGGCCGTCGCGGCGGACGCCCTCGGATTCCTCGGCGGCGCGGGATGAGCACCTTCTCGGTGCGGTTCCTGGGATGCAAGGTCAGCCAGGCCGACGCGATGCTGATACGCGACGCGTTGCGGGATGCCGGCCATGTGGAGGCCGACCCCGACACCGCCGACGTGCATGTCGTCAACACCTGCGCGCTGACCGTGGAGGCCGAGCGGAAGAGCCGGCAGCAGGTCAACCGCGCGGCACGGGTGGCGGCGCGGACGTTCGTGACCGGTTGCGCGGCCAACCTCAACCGGGATCAGTTCGCCGACGAGGGCGTGACGGTCGTCAACGGTTCCGCCGATCGGGTCGCGGTCGAGATCGTCCACGGCCTCGGGCCGGCACGGCCGCAGGCCTGTCACGACGACGAGCGGCCCTCCGGACGCACCCGGGCCTTCGTGAAGGTGCAGAACGGCTGCGACCAGCGATGCGCGTTCTGCATCATCCCGAGCACGCGCGGCGGCGCCGCGAGCCGGGCCAGGGAGTTGATCCTGCGCGACGCTCGACGCCGGGTCGCCGACGGCCATCCGGAGATCGTGCTCACCGGCATCAACATCGGCACGTGGCGCGACCCCGCCGGGCGTGGCGACCTCGCCGACCTGGTACGGGAGATCGGACGCCTCGACGGCCTCGCCCGGCTTCGCATCTCGTCGATCGAGCCCGGCGACGTCACGCCGCGCCTCGTCGAGGCCATGGTCGACACCGCGAGGGTCGCCGACCACATGCACATCCCGCTCCAGTCGGCCGACCCCGCGGTGCTCGCCGAGATGGGCCGCTCCTACACGATCGAGCGGTACCGGCAGGCCGTCGAATGGGCTCGGGAGGGGCTGCCGCGGCTCAATGTCACGACCGACGTGATCGTCGGGTTCCCGACAGAGACCGACACGGCGTTCGCTCGCACGGTCGAGGTCACGCGTGAGCTCGGCTTCGGGAAGATCCACGTCTTCCCGTACTCGCCGCGGCCCGGGACGCGGGCGGCGGCGCTCGGCGACCTGGTGGCGCCCGACGTGAAATCCGAACGCAGCCGTGTGCTGCGCGACCTCTCGGATCGCCTCGGGTTCGCTCACCGCCACCGGCGGATCGGGACCGCGGACGCTGTGTTGATCGAGAAGCCGCTCGCCGACGGCAGGCTCACCGGGTACGGCTCCGACTACACGCGGTTCGTGCTTGCCGAGGGGAGCGGCGCCACCGGGGAGCTGGTGCCCGTCGTTGCGGAGGCACTCGCCGGCGAGCACCTGCTCGGGGTCCCCATGCACAAGGAGCGCGATCGTGGCTGACTGCGTCTTCTGCGCGATCTTTCGGGGCGACATCCCCGCTGACGTTGTGCACCGGGCGGACGGGTTCCTCGCGTTCCGCGACATCTCCCCGAAGGCGCCGACGCACGTGCTGGTCATCCCGGAACGACACGTGACGTCGATGAGCGACGTCGGCGGCCTTACGGCCAAGGAGCGCTCAGAGATGCTGCTCTTCATCGCGGAGGTCGCCCGGCGGGAAGGCCTGGAGTCCGGCGGCTACCGCGTCACCACCAACCATGGGGCGGATGCGCTGCAGAGCGTGCTCCACCTCCACTGGCATGTGCTGGGCGGGGCGACCCTGTCACAATCAATGTGATGCAACGAACGATCGAACTGGCCGACCGTGTCGCCGTGGAGCTCGCCGGGGAGTACGACCAGATGCTGCGATCCCTCGAGGACCGGCTCGACCTGGAGATCGACCTGCGCGGTAACCGCATGACGCTGTCCGGGGACGACGGCCGCGTGGAGGCCGCCGCCGCCGCGATCCACGAGCTCGCCGGGCTCGTCGCCGGCGGTCAGAGCCTCGGGCCGGGAACGGTCGAGGCCCTCGCAAGCGCGGTCGAGCAGCAGCAGCCGCTCGCCGGATTGCTCGGCGACGTCGTGCTGCGCCACCGGCACGTCGCGATCACGCCGAAGACGGCCGGCCAGCGTCGCTACGTCGACGCGATCCGCGCCCACACCATCACCTTCGGGATCGGGCCGGCCGGCACCGGCAAGACCTACCTGGCCGTCGCCCTTGCCGCGGCCGCGCTCAGCCGCCGTGAGGTGGGGCGCATCATCCTCACCCGGCCCGCGGTTGAGGCGGGGGAGCGCCTCGGGTTCCTGCCGGGCGATATCGCCGCGAAGGTCGACCCGTACCTCCGGCCGCTGTTCGACGCGCTCTACGACATGCTCGACGCGGAAAAGGTCCAGGCGTACCTCGAGCGCGGCCAGATCGAGATCGCGCCGCTGGCGTTCATGCGCGGCCGGACGCTCAACGACAGCTTCATCATCCTGGACGAGGCGCAGAACACCACCGCCGAGCAGATGAAGATGTTCCTCACCCGCCTCGGGTACGGCTCGAAGATGGTCGTCACCGGCGACGTCACCCAGGTCGACCTTCCGCGCGAGCGCCCGTCCGCGCTGCTCGACATCGGCGGGATCCTCTCGACCGTCGCCGACATCGAGTTCGTTCGCTTCGACCGCCGCGACGTGGTGCGCCACCGGCTGGTGCAGGAGATCGTCGAGGCCTACCGGGTGGCGGAGGAGGAGCGCCCGTGATCGATGTCGAGGCCCGTTCGGATCTCGATGTCGATGTCGCACCGCTCGTCGACCTGATCGGCCGGGTCTGCAACCGGCTCGGCGTGGAGCGGGCGACGGTCGGTCTCATGGTCGTGGAGGCCGAGGAGATGGCGGAGATCAACGGTGAGCACCGCAGCACGCCGGAACCGACCGACGTGCTCGCGTTCCCCATCGACGGGCCGGACGCGCTCGACGGCTGGCCGGCGGACGGGCCCGCACCGGAGCTCGGCGACATCGTCATCTGTCCCGACGCCGCACACGAGCCGCTGGCGACGCTCGCGGTGCACGGCCTGCTGCACCTGCTGGGCTACGACCACGAAGCGGACGACGGCGAGATGCTGGCGCTCCAGGACGCGCTGCTCGGCGAGGCCGCGCGATGAGCTCCAAGACGCCGACCCCCGGTGGCCCGCTGCGCATCTTCCGTCGCCAGCCCAAGGAGACGCTTCCGCCGCAGGGGTCGTTGCGCTGGTCGTTCACGTGGGCATTCGACGGGATCGTCTACGTCCTGCGCACCCAGCGCAACATGCGCATCCACACGGTTGCCGGGCTCTTCGCGCTCGTACTGGCCCTGATGCTGGGCGTGAGTCGTCTCGAGTTCATCGCGGTGCTTGGCGCCGTCAGCCTCGTGCTGATCGCGGAGATGGTCAACACCGCCATCGAGGCCGCGATCGACGCGCTCGTCACGCACTTCCACCCACTCGTGAAAGTCGCGAAGGACGTCGCCGCCGGCGCCGTCCTCGTCGCGACCGCGAACGCGCTGGCCGTCGCCTACCTCGTCTTCTACTTCAACATCACCGACCCCACCCGGGAGCTCATCGGCCAACTCAAGAGCCGGCCGTCGGAGATCATCGTGGGGTCGCTGATCGTGACGGTCATCCTGGCGATCGCGATCAAGGCGGCGGTCGGTCGCGGCGCCCCGCTGCGCGGCGGCCTGCCGTCCGGCCACGCCGCCGCGGCCTTCTCCGGGTGGGCCGCCATCACCGTCGTCGCGAACGACGTCGACCACGCGGCGCTCATCTCCACGCTGGCCTTCATGATGGCGCTGCTGGTCGCGCAATCCCGGGTGGAGGCCGACATCCACTCCGCCATCGAGGTGGTCGCCGGCGCGGTGCTGGGGACGGCGGTCACGGTCCTCATGTTCCAGTTGCTCGGATGACGGCGGGCGCGCTCTACGAGGCCGCCGTCGCCGCCACGGCCCGGGCCCACCCGCCCTACAGCGACCTCCACGTCGGGGCGGTGCTCGAAGCCGCCGACGGCACGGTGTACGAGGGCGGAAACGTGGAGTTCGCCAGCTACGGCCTCACGATCTGCGCCGAGCGGGTCGCGCTGGTGAAGGCCGTCAGCGACGGCCACCGGGCATTCCGGCGTATCGGCGTCGCACGCTCGGACCGTCGGCCGATCTCGCCGTGCGGCGCCTGCCGTCAGGCCCTCGCGGACTTCGGGCTCGACCTCGCGGTCGTCTACCTCGGCCCCGATGGGATCATGGAACGGCCGCTGCGCGAGCTCCTGCCCGACGCATTCCACGTCGGCGACCCCTCAGAGTGACGACGACCACCGACAGGTCGGGGTTCGTTGCGCTCGCCGGCCGCCCGAACGTCGGGAAGTCGACGCTCGCCAACGTGCTCGCCGGGGCCCATGTGGCGGCCGTCTCGCCGCGACCGCAGACCACGCGCCGCCGGGTCACCGCCGTGGCGCATGGCGACGGCTGGCAGGCGGTCCTGCTCGACATGCCCGGGTTCCAGCGTCCCGCCGACGGCCTGACCAAGCGGATGCAGACGACCGTCGACCAGACCGTCGGCGACTGCGACGTCGCGCTGTTCGTGCTGAACGCGGCTGAGGCGATCGGCGCGGGCGACCGCTTCATCGCCGAGCGTCTTCGGAGCGCGGGACGTCCGGTCATCCTGGTCCTCAACAAGGTCGACCAGCTCGCCCCGGACGCAATCGCCCGGGCGATCGACACGGCGACCGGCCTGCTGGACTTCTCGTCGCTCCATCCGGTGAGCGCGCTGACGGGCGACGGCCTCCCGGAGCTCCGGAAAGCGCTGGCGTCGGCGCTCCCGGAGGGTCCGGCGTACTTCCCGCCCGGCGTGACGACCGACCAGACCGACGCGGAGCTCGCCGCCGAGATCATCCGGGAGGCCGCACTCCAGCGGGTCCGCGACGAGGTCCCCCACGCGGTGGCGGTCCATGTCGAGGCGATCGACCCGGCCCGGCAGGGGCGGGTCGTGCGGGCGGTCATCTTCGTCGAGACGGCGTCGCAGAAGGGCATCCTGGTGGGCCAGGGCGGGGCGATGATCCGCGCGATCGGCCAGGCCTCCCGGCGGACGCTCACAACGATGTGGGGCGAGCCCGCCCATACGGATCTCGTCGTGAAGGTGCGGCCCAAGTGGCGGCGGGACGAGACGATGCTCGATCGCCTCGGCCTGTAGCCCGAGTTCCGGCGCGGTCTGCCGGTAACACGCCGGAATCCAGGGAGGGGTCACCGAATCAGACGCATCAGCCTCACGGGGGTGCTCTATGGCGCGATCGCGGTCTGCGCGGGCCTGTTCGTGCTCGGCGGTCAGCTCGGCGGCCCCCGAAGCCACCCGCGCGCCCAAGCCGGACCTGTCCGCCCGTGACATGACGCTGACCGTGGCCGACTTCCCGGAGGGTGCGTTCCCGATGGAGCAGGACACGCAGACGTCAGTCGGGGTGAAGGACGGGTATCAGCGCCTGTTCGGGATGTGCGACTGCCGGATCGGCGAGTCGGTGCCCATGTTCGCGGTGGCCTCTGTGAACATCCTCGACGGCGAGGAGCTGGCAACGCTTGGAATGGAGGCTGCGGCGTCCGACTTCGGGCGCGACTTCCTGTCGGCCCGGTTCGACAAAGGCGCCGACGGTGCGGCAACGGCCTCCGAGCTCCGCACCCTTTCCGGGCGACCATCGGGGATGAGTCCATCGTGCTGGAGCTGCCGTTCAGCTGGAAAGAGCTTGGCACCGGCGTCGCATACATCGGTGTCATCCGCATTCGCGAGGTCATCGCGACCGTCGCCATCGGCGGGCGTGACGGCAGGATCCACGCAGAGGACCTCCACGGTCTCATGCGGCTCGCCACCGGACGGGTGACGGGAGAGGAGCCTCCGGGGGAGGGACACCCCGGCGTGGCCCGCCCGTCGGTCGCCTGACCGTCACGGGTCGCTGCCCCCCGCGGTTCAAGGTCCTAGCGTCGACTGGGATCGGGGCGACGGTCCAATGCGGTCCGTCCGACGACGACGGCGCCCTCCCGAGGGCCCGTTATCGCGCTCGGCCGTGGGACCCGCCTCGAGCCGGGACAGGCAGCAGGGCGCCCGATCGTTACCCCGCCTTAGGAACCGTTCGTCCCGCCACCGCCCGGCCCGACGGCCACAGGTTCCTCAAGAAGCGGGACGCCACCTTCGTAGGCGCGAAGGGGCGGCGCGTCGAGCGGGCAGCTGCTGCAGGGTGTGGGCTGCTCGCCCGGGGTCCGGGGGGGATTGCGGATCGTCGCGGCCGCGAGGAGTCCCCCGGCGGCGCACACGGCGGCGGCGATCCACATGCCGCGCCCGAAGCCGTCAGTGAACGACGACGCGTCGAGTGCGCCGGTCGCGGAGATGCCGGCGGCGGCGGGTATGACCGCGACGGCGATCAGGCCTGCGATGCGGGCGACGGCGTTGTTGACGGCCGCCGACACCCCGGCGTGCTCCTCGCCGCCGGCGCTCAGCACCGTGGAGGTGAGCGGCGCGACCATCAGCGACACGCCCAGAGAGAACACCAACACCCCGGGCAGCACAGTGCCCAGGTACGGGCTGTCCCGGCCGACGCGGGTCAGCAAAGCCAATCC
>CAYTRV010000083.1:0-9273 GCA_964440285.1 uncultured Bifidobacteriaceae bacterium | reverse complement strand
GGAGCGTCGTGCCTTCCTCGAACGCACTGTGGGGCTCGGCGCCGACCGGCTGCCGATCTGGAGGCTCCAGCTGGCCCAGGCCGACCCCCTCCTGGCGATCGACGACGTCTCGCGCAGCCCCGACATCTCTCCGGAACTCGCGGCTCGGCTCGGCTCGGGAGCCGTGCTGGGCGTGCGGCTCGAGCACCGCTCCGTCCAGCAGTCCGGCACGCCGGCCCTACTCGGCACCCTGTTCTGCAGCTACAGCCGACCGCGGACCTTCTCCCCTGCGGAGCGTCAAGCCGCGCGCGGGCTCGCTGGTCTCGCGACAATGGCGCTCGCCAACGCACATCTACAGTTCGAGACCGCTCAGCGTCTCGAGGAGAACCGCGTCCTCGCCGCTGAGCAGGCCGCGCTGCGCAGGGTGGCGACCTTGGTGGCGACCGAGGGGAAACCCGAGGAGGTATTCGCGCAGGCGGCGCGGGAGGTGGCAGCCCTCCTCGGTGTCGAATGCGGGCTGGTCGCCCGATTCGAACCCGACCAGGCGATCCCGGTCGGGTGGTGGGGCTCGTACCAGTCCCAGCTCGACGTTCCGTTCCCGCTCGGGGGCTTCGGTGCACTCGCCCAGGTTGCGCGCAGCGGCCGGGCTGCGCGGGTCAGCGACTACCAGTCTCATGAGAGCGACCAGGTGGCACGCATCGTGCGTGCGGGCGGGTATCGCAGCGCGGTGGCGGCGCCGGTTCGCGTCGCCGGGCGTCTGTGGGGGGCGCTGCTGGCGGCGACCACCCAGGAGCGGATGCTCGACGTCGACGCCGAGGAGCGCCTCGAACGCTTCGCGGCCCTCGTCGCGCTGGCCATCGCCAACGCCGAGGCACAGGCACGCTTGGCATCCCAGGCGGCGAGCGACCCGCTGACCGGGCTGGCGAACCACGGTGTGTTCTTCGAACGGCTGCACGCGGAGGTCCAGCGAGCGCGACGAAACGGCAAACCCCTTGCCGTTGTACTCGTCGACCTGGATCACTTCAAGAGCGTCAACGACGTCCATGGCCACCTCGCGGGCGACGACGTGCTCGTCGAGACCGCCGGCCGCCTCGCGACGCTCGCGCGGGCGGAGGACACGGTCGCCCGCATCGGCGGCGAGGAGTTCGCGTGGCTCCTGCCGGAATGCGACGCGCATTCGGCGTGGGCGGCCGGTGAACGCGCGCGGCGGGCCATCGCCGACGTCCCCTTCCCCGACGTGGGTCGCCTGACCCTGTCGGCCGGCGTCGCCGAGTTCACGGATGGGATGAGCGTCAACGACCTGTTCCGGGCCGCGGACAGCGCCCTCTACCAGGCCAAGGCGCAGGGGCGCGACGCCTGCGTCCCGTACTCCCTCGACCAGGGGCAGGTGGTTGCCGTGCGCCCGCCCGAGTCTCCGGGACGGCTCACCCCGAGCGTCGGGCGCCTCCTCGCCCTGGCGCGCGAACAGCTCGGTTTGGCGCTCGTGGCCGTCGGGCAGTTCCAAGGGGAGACGCAGGT
Source organism: uncultured Bifidobacteriaceae bacterium (assembly GCA_964440285.1). GTDB lineage: Bacteria > Actinomycetota > Thermoleophilia > Miltoncostaeales > Miltoncostaeaceae > CALMEC01. The sequence goes on along the minus strand of CAYTRV010000083.1, from coordinate 7,776 downwards.
GTGGCGGTACCTCAACGGCGACGGGGGCCCCTTCGGGATCCAGGTCGGCGGGGAGAGCCCGCTCGATGGCAGCTACTGCAAGATGGTGGTAGAAGGGCGCCTGCCGAACCTGGTGCGCGACGCCCGGCGCGAGAAGCCTAGCCGGGACCTCGCCGTCACCCACAAAGCCGGTATCGGCGCATACGCCGGTGTGCCCATCTCCCTCCCGAGCGGAGACCTCTACGGGATGCTCTGCTGCATGAGTCCGCGCGCGGAGCCGGAACTCGGCATGCGCGACGTACGCCTGCTGAGGATCCTGGCCGGCATGATCGGCGAGGAGCTCGGCCGGGAAGAACACGCCACGCAGCTTCAGCGACGCCAGCACGAACGCATCCGCCGCGTGCTCGACGGTGAGGGGCTCCACATCGTCTTCCAGCCGATTGTCGAGCTGTCCAGCGGGCGCGTGGTCGCCGTGGAGGCGCTCAGCCGCTTCCCCGACGAGCCGAGCCGTCCCCCACAGGTCTGGTTCGCGGAGGCCGCGGCGGTGAACCTGGGCGTGGAGCTCGAGCTTCACGCGGTCCGCGCCGCGCTTGCTCGCATCGGCGACCTGCCGGCCGACGCTCGACTGTCCTTCAACCTCTCTCCGAGCACGGTCTGCGCACCGGCCCTCCTCGACGCACTGCGAGGCGCGCCCACACAGCGGCTGGCGGTGGAGCTCACGGAGCACGCTCCCGTCGACGACTTCGACATGCTCGAGTCTGCGCTCGCCGCCCTGAGATCGCGCGGCGTCCAGCTCATGATCGACGACGCCGGCGCCGGCTTCTCCAGCCTCAAGCGCATCCTCGGTTTGCACCCGGATGTGATCAAGCTCGACCTGGCACTCACACGAGACATCGACACCGATCCTGTGCGTCGCGCGCTCGCGGCGTCGCTCGTCGCCTTTGCGCGGGACACCGACGTCAGGATCGTCGCCGAGGGCATCGAGACGCAGGGCGAGCTCGACGCCCTCCGGGCGCTCGGGGTCACCCATGGACAGGGCTATCACCTGGCCCAGCCGAGGCCGGGGATCGTCCCTGCCCGAGTGGCGCTCGGCGGGCCCGCGGCACTGGTCACGACGTAGACGACGCCCACCGGCGGCACGGCTGAACGGCGGTCGGGCCGAGTCCACGCCTGCATTCCTCGCATCCCGCGGTCACCCTGCCGAGCATTGATTAGCATGGCCGGCAGGGGTTACTCGTGAGGGGAGGCAGGTGAGATGTCGATTCGAGCGGTCACCCAGGTCAGCCGGTCCACGCCGACCGTCGAGGGGGCCGGGGTCAGGCTGCGACGGGCGTTCGGGTTCGGCGATCCGGAGACGTTCGACCCGTTCCTGCTGCTCGACGACTTCCGCAACGACCGCCCCGAGGATTACCTCGCCGGGTTCCCGTGGCATCCGCACCGCGGCATCGAGACGATCACCTACGTCCTTGCGGGCACGGTCGACCACGGCGACAGCCTCGGCAACCGGGGCTCCCTCGGCGCCGGCGACGTGCAGTGGATGACCGCGGGGCGCGGGATCATCCACCAGGAGATGCCGCAGGGCGCGCCGGACGGGCGCATGCACGGCTTCCAACTGTGGGCGAACCTCCCGTCGTCGCTCAAGATGACCACTCCTCGCTACCAGGACGTCTGCGCGGTCGACATCCCGACCGTCACCGACGACGACGGCACCGAGGTGCGCATCGTGTGCGGCTCGTTCTGGGGTCGGACCGGGCCGGTGGACGGGATCGCCGCGGAGCCGACCTACCTCGACGTCTGGGTTCCTCCTGGGTTCACGAAACGGCTCCCGGTGGAGACGACCAGGCACGCGTTCGCCTACATCTTCGAAGGCTCGGGAACGTTCGATGCCGCGTCGGAGCCGCGGCCGGTGCGCGTCGACCACGTCGAGGCGGCGCAGGCGGGGCCGGCCCCGACGGTGGAGGTGGACGACCGGACCCTCGTGGTGTTCGACCGCGGCGACGAGGTCGTCGTCCGCGCGGGGGAGCACGGCATCCGCTTCCTACTGGTGTCCGGCAAGCCCATCGAGGAGCCCGTCGCCTGGGCCGGTCCCATCGTCATGAACACGCGCGAGGAGCTCGAGGACGCGTTCGCAGAGCTCAAGGACGGCACGTTCCTCGGGGACGGTTGAGCCTCCCCGAATCGCAGGAGCGATGACCGGACGGCCGGGGCCGCCGCGCAGAAGGACGCGCCGTGGATGACGCAACGGAACGGCCGGTGACCCGCCGCGGCTCGGGGCGCGCGAAGCGGTTGGTCGCCATCGCCGCCGCCGCGGTCCTCGCACTCGCCGGCGTGCTCGCGCAGCGAAGCTGTGGCGGGCAGGAGCGGTTCACCGTCGATGCGTACCGAGGCCTCGGCGCCTGGGTTGACGTTTTCGACTACGTGCCGGTGATTCACGGTGGGAGACCGCCGATCGGGTCGCCCGACGTCGACGCCATGGCGGCGCATGGCGTTCGGACGCTCTACCTGCAGGCCGCCTTCGATTCGCCGAGCCTCACGAACGGCGCGGTGCCCGCCGACCTGCTCGTGCCGATGCTGCGGCGCGCGCACGACCGGGGCATGCGCGTCGTGGGCTGGTACTCGCCGCGGTTTCGCGAGCCCGCCGCCGACCTGGACCGCCTCGTCGCGATCGCCCGGTTCGACGTCGACGGGCAGCGGTTCGACGGCCTCGCGGTCGACATCGAGGACCGCGGACTCGCCGACGTCGCGGAACGCAACCGTCGACTGGTCGACCTGTCACGCAAGCTCCGCGAGGCGGTCGGCCGAAGTGGCGCGATCGGCGCGATCGTCCTGCCCACGGTGCTGCTCGAGGACGTCAACCGCCGGTTCTGGCCGGCGTTCCCGTGGACGCAGATCGCTCCGCACTACGACGTGTGGCTCCCGATGACCTACTGGACCGATCGCCTCCGCTCGTCGGGTTACCGCGAGCCGCGGCGCTACATCGAGGCGACCGTGGCGCGGACGCGCGACCTCCTCGGCCGGCCCGACGCGCCGATGCACCCGATCGGGGGAATTGGCGGCCTGCTCACCGAAGCGGAGCTGGAGGACTATCTGTCGACGCTCGCCGACGTCGGCGCGATCGGAGGGTCGATCTACGACTACCGCATCATGCCCACCGGCGGATGGGGCGTGCTGAGGGGCCGCGTTCCGCGGTGAACGTCGGCTCGCTGATGGCCGGGGCCCACCCGAGAGCGATCAGCTCCGCGTCTGGCCCCAGGCCTCGTCGTGGACGAGGGAGCGCCAGGGGCGGAAGTTACGCTGCAGTGCCGGTGCGAGGCCCTCCGGCCATGCCTGCGGGAAGCCGAGGGGCGTGACGATCGCAGGATCGACGTGCTCCGGTACGCCGAGGATCTCACGAAGCCGGGCCTTCTCGAAGCGCTGGAACGCCGTCGTCGGCACCGTCCCGAGGCCTTCCCCTCGCGCTGCGAGCATCAGGTTCTCGAACGCGAACGCGAGCGAGATGACGTCGTCGTCGCGCCCGCCCGTCGCCATCTCGGGCGGGTAGTTGTCGCGCGGCACCACGAGGCCGATGAGCCACACCGGGGCGATCCGGTACGTCGACAGGACCTGCTCCGCGTAGTCGCGGCCCCACTGCCGGTGCTCCTCGTCGGACACGCCTTCCTTCCGCGGGCGCATGATCGCGAAGTACCGGGCGCCGCCGGCGATGACGAGCTCCGCCACCTCGCGGCGGCGCTCCTCGTCGCGCACGACCAGGAGGCTCCAGGCCTGGGAGCCGCTTCCGGTCGGCGCCCGCAGCGCCAGCCGCAGCAGGCGGTCGAGCACCTCGTCGGGTACAGGCCGGTCGGTGTAGGTACGAACTGCGCGGCGTCTGCGGATCGCTTCGGTGACGTCCATGGTTTCGTGCTCCGTGCTCGGGTGATGACCGGCCGGGAATCTATGTGATCGTGACGGCGCGTTCACCCGAGACCACAACCAACCACCGCGGCATCGGCAGGGACGGCCCCGAAATGACGCACGGCCCGCCGGGTGGCGGGCCGTGCGACGCAACCCCGGATGCGGGAAGGGGTTACGCCTGACCGGGGTCGTTGTCGTCCCGCGGGTCGGTGCCGCCGGCGTCCGGGTTGCCTCGGAGGCGGCGCTCCGCCCGGGGGGTCACCTCGTCGTCCTCCGGGTCCGTCGCGCGGGCGTTCACGTCCAGGATGACGGACTGCTCGCAGCTGCGGTGCACGATGTCCTCCGGACGGGCGAACGCGATGTCGAAGCCGGGGCCGCAGATCAAGAAGTCCACCATCCCGTCGGGCGCACGGGCGATCAGGACGTCGTGTCCGTACCCGCCGAACAGCATGTCGGCGCCGGTTCCCGCGTAGAGCGTGTCATGGCCACGGCCGCCGTAGACCCGGTCGTCGCCGGAGCCGCCGAGCGCGATGTCGTTGCCCCAGTCGCCTGAGATCACGTCGTCGCCCTTCTGGCCGAACAGCACGTCGAAGCCGTATCCGCCGTGGATCACGTCGTTCAGGTCGCCACCCGCGACGCGGTCATGACCACGTGCACCGTGAAGGACATCGTTGCCCTCGCCCCCACGGATGCGGTCGTTCCCACGAAGGCCGTTGACGTAGTCGCTGCCGGCGCCCGCCAGGATGAGATCTGCCCGGTTGGTGCCGAACAGCAGATCCGCGCCGTCCGTGCCGGTGATGTCCTGCGCCATCGCGACCGGCACGCTGATCGTCAGGAATGCCGCTCCTACAGCAAGCTTCGCCTTCAGGTTCATGTGTGCGCTCCTCGTGGAGTGACGGGTGGCTGATGCCGGGAACCCTTCACCCCGCTCATGAGGGGTTTTCGCGAACCGTGTTCGGAAGGTGTAAGAGCTTCGGTGCAGACCTGTAAGGCCGCCCCTGGGCGCCCGTCGCCGCGGGGCGGTCGCACTCGACTTGACACGCGACCGAACGAATGGGGTCACGAAGGACGACGACGCGTCGAGCGAGACGACTGCGAAGGGTCAGATGCGGTCGGCGGCGCTGATCAGGTCGGCGTAGGTCACCGGTCCGACCGTCCGGCCACGCAGGCGGCCCTGCGCGTCGACGTAGATCGTCGTGGGCTGCGTCGTCACCTTCAGCGCGTCGAATCCCACTGCGCCGACGGGATCGAAGATCGACGGGTACGTCCAGCCGACCTCCGCGCTGAACGCCCGCGCGGCCCGTCGCACGTCATTGAGGTTGACACCGATCATCACGACGTCGGAGCGGTCCTCCGTGAAGCGCTTGAGATCGGGCGCCTCCTCCCGGCACGGCCCGCACCACGACGCCCAGACGTTGATGAACACCGGCTTGCCGCGATAGCCGGCGAGGGTGACGCGCTTCCCCGTGACGAGGTCCGGACCGGCGAAGTTCGGCGCCTGCGCGGTTCCGGTGAGCGTCGGCCCGCCGGAGACGATCTTCGGCGATGCGTCCCCGTCGCGGGTGAGGCCGACGACCAGGCCGGCGACGACGACCGCGGCGACCACGCATCCCGTCACGATCTTCCAACGGCTCGTCATCCACGATCTTCGGTCCGGCATCGTCACGGTGAATATCACACGGAGATTGCCTGCCGGTTACGGCTTGGTGTCCCCCGTCCCGCCGTCTGCGTGCGAACGCACCGCGTCGAGGACCGGCTCCCCGTAGCGCTCCGCCTTCGCGGCGCCGATCCCGGGGATGGCGAGGAGCGCCGTCATGTCGGCCGGGCGCGCGGCGGCGATCGTCCGGAGGGTCGCGTCGTGGAACACGACGTACGGGGGGACCTGCTGCTCGTCGGCCAGCCGGCGGCGCAGGGCGCGCAGCGCATCGAAGAGCGGTTCGGCACCGGCGGGCAGAGCGACCGGCGCCGGGCGCGTCTTCGCGGCGGCACGCCGCGCCGGGGGTCGCAGACGGCGAAGCTCCAGTTGCCGCTCGCCGCGGAGCACCTCGCGGGCGCCGTCGGTCGGCGACAGCCCGCCGTGGCCGTCGGGGTGAGGCCGCAGCAAGTTCATGGCGGCGAGCTGACGGAGGACCCCCCGCCACGTGTGTTCGTCGAACTCGCGTCCCACGCCGAACGTGGGGAGCTCGTCGTGGCGGTGCTGGGCGATCTTCACCGTGGGCCGCCCCAACAGCACGTCGACGATGTGCACCGCACCGAACCGCCCGCCGGTGCGCACCACGGCCGAGAGGGCCTTCTGCGCCGCCACCGTCCCGTCCCACGTCTCCGGCGGATCGGCGCACACATCGCAGTTGCCGCACCCGCCGTCGCGTTCCTCGCCGAAGTAGGCCAGCAGGAGCCGCCGCCGGCACTGCGCCGTCTCGCAGTACCCCAGCATGGCGTCGAGCTTGCGCGACTCAACCAGCCGCACGTTCGAGGGGGCCTCCGAACGCTCGATGAGCCGGCGCACCAACATCAGGTCCGACAGGCCGTAGGTCATCCATGCCTCCGCGGGCTCCCCGTCCCGCCCCGCCCGCCCGGTCTCCTGGTAATAACCCTCGAGGCTCTTCGGGAGGTCGAGATGCGCGACGAACCTGACGTCCGGCTTGTCGATGCCCATCCCAAAGGCGATCGTCGCGACCACCACCACTCCGTCGTCGCGCAGGAACCGCTCCTGGTTCCCGCTGCGGACGGCGGGCTCGAGGCCGGCGTGATAGGGCACCGCGTCGATCCCCTGCTGCGCGAGCCATGCCGCGATCTCGTCGACCTTGCGCCGTGACAGGCAGTAGACGATCCCCGCCTCGCCCCGCCGCGCGCCGAGGAACTGCAGGAGCTGCTTGCGCTCCGAGTCCTTCTCCACCACCGTGTACCGGATGTTGGGCCGGTCGAAGCTCGCGACGAACTCCTCCGCCGCGCCGAGGGCGAGCCGCTCCCGAATCTCCGCGCGAGTCAACTCGTCGGCGGTCGCCGTGAGCGCGACGCGCGGAACCCCAGGGTAGCGCTCCGCCAGCACTGCCAGCTGCAGGTACTCGGGCCGGAAGTCGTGGCCCCACTGCGACACGCAGTGCGCCTCGTCGATCGCGAACAGCGCGATCGCCCCGTCGCGATGGAGCGCGTCGAGCAGGTCGAGGAACGACTCCGTCAGCAGTCGTTCGGGGGCCACGTACACCAGGTCCAGGTCACCCCGCATGAGCCTGCCGATCGTGTCGCGGGCCGCCTCCGGCGTGAGCGATGAGTTGAGCACCGCCGCGCTGACCCCGAGTTGCGTGAGCGCCGCGACCTGGTCGTGCATCAGCGCGATCAGAGGCGAGACGACGACCCCGACGCCGTCACGGAGGATCGCCGGGATCTGGTAGCAAACCGATTTCCCGCCGCCGGTCGGCATCAGGACGATCGCGTCGCCGCCCGCGCTGACCCGGTCCACGATCGCCGCCTGGGCGCCGCGGAACGCGGGGTACCCGAACACGGTGCGCAGGCACTCGGCGGGCGTCGTCGTGGCGGTCGGGCGAGTGGCCATCGTCCCGGCGGGTTGTATCACGGACGAACTCCCGTCATCCCCCTGGGCGATTGGCCTTCGCCGTTTGGCGTCGCGTAGACTCCGGAGCGCCATGACGTTCCCATCCCGAGAGGTCCGATGAGCACCGTTCCGGCCGACTACCCACCCCGCTTCCGCGCGTCCGACTACGTCGTCCGGCCGACGGCGGGCGAGGACGAGCGCATCGATGTCGGCGTGCTGTTCGTCGGCGGAGGCCCGGCCGGGCTTGCCGGCGCCGCCCGCCTCGGCCAGTTGCTCGCCGACGATCCGGCGGTCGCCGAATCGCTCGGTGAGGTGCCGATCGCGGTGGTGGAGAAGGGGAAGGGACCCGGCTC
>CAYTRV010000082.1:0-9278 GCA_964440285.1 uncultured Bifidobacteriaceae bacterium | reverse complement strand
CATCTCCTCGTCCAACGCGCGCGATACCTGCGCGACCGGCTCGCAACGATCCCGGGTGTGTCGGTGCCGTTCGACGGCGCCCACTTCAAGGAGTTCGCGGTCCGGCTCCCCGAGCCCGCCGCCGAGTGCCAGACGGCGCTCCAGGACGACGGCATCAACCCGGGCCATCCGCTCGGCAACCACTACCCCGAGCTCGCCAACGACCTTGCCGTCGCGGTCACCGAACGTCACTCCCGCGCCGACCTCGATCGGCTCGTCGCCGCCCTGGAGGCCCGGTATGCCTGAGCCGACGCTGCCCACGATCTTCGAGCGCTCACAACCGGGACGGCGGGCCGCCCGGCTGCCGGCGCTCGACGTGCCGGAACGGCCGATCGACGAGTTGGTGCCGCGGGATCTCCGTCGGGCCGAGCCGCCGGGGCTGCCCGAGGTGGCCGAGCCGGAGCTCATCCGACACTTCACGGCGCTCTCGCAGCGCAACTTCGCGATCGACATCGGGTTCTATCCGCTGGGCTCGTGCACGATGAAGCACAACCCGCGCATCAACGAGCGCACGGCCACGCTCCCCGGCTTCCGGTGGCTGCACCCCCTGCAGCGGCCGGAACGCGCTCAGGGGATGTTGCGCCTCATGTGGGAGCTGGGAGTGATGCTGGCGGAGGTCGCAGGCCTGTCCGCCACGACGCTGCAGCCGGCGGCGGGTGCGCACGGCGAGCTGACAGGCCTTCTGATCGCCCGCGCGTACCACACCGAACGCGGTGAGGACGCCACGCGTCGCAAGGTGCTCATTCCCGACTCGGCGCACGGTACGAACCCCGCGACGGTGACGATCGCCGGCTATGAGGTGGTGCGTCTCGGCCAGAACGCCGACGGCGGCGTCGACCTCGACGACCTCCGCGCGAAGGCGGATGCGACGACCGCTTGCCTCATGCTCACGAACCCCTCGACGATCGGCCTGTTCGAGCGCGACATCGTCGAGGTGGCGCGCATCGTCCACGAGGCGGGCGGGTTGCTCTACTACGACGGGGCGAACCTCAACCCCATCATGGGTGTCTGCCGGCCTGGCGACATGGGCTTCGACATCGTGCACTTCAACCTGCACAAGTCGTTCTCCACCCCGCACGGCGGCGGTGGCCCCGGCGCCGGGGCGGTCGCGGTCACCGAGCGACTCGAGCCGTACCTGCCTCGGCCCGTCGTCGCCCGCGACGGCGACCGCTACCTCCTCGACGACGACCGCCCTCGGTCGATCGGCAAGATCCGGAGCTTCTACGGCAACGCCGGCGTCGCGGTGCGGGCGTACACATACATACGCACGCTCGGCCCCGACGGCCTCCGGGAGGTGTCGGAGAACGCCGTCCTGAACGCGAACTACCTACGGTCACGGCTGCGTGGCGCGTACGACCTGCCCTTCGACCGGACCTGCATGCACGAGTTCGTCCTGTCCGCCCGGGACCTCAAGAAACGCCACGGCGTTCGGGCGCTCGACGTGGCGAAGCGGCTCATGGACTTCGGGTTCCACCCGCCGACGATCTACTTCCCGCTCGTGATCGACGAGGCGATGATGATCGAGCCCACCGAGACGGAGGCGGTCGAGACGCTCGACGCCTTCGTCGACGCGATGGTGCACATCGCCGCCGAGGCGGAGGAGGACCCGTCACGGCTTCAGAACGCGCCGTGGTCGACCCCGGTCCGGCGCCTCGACGAGGCGAGGGCCGTCAAGGAGCCGCGCCTGCGGGCAACGGTCGCGGCGGAGCCGCTCACGGCGCCGACCGCGTAGCGGACCCGGGACACCCGCGATGAGCACGCCGTCTGCGTCGGGCCGCGCTGACGCCGGCGGCGCGCAGCGCAAACGGGTCCGTCGGTGGGCGGCGGAGCGCGCCGCCGCGCTGGCCACGGCGATTGAGCGAAGCGACGTCTACTCGACGCTCCTCGCCGAGGCGGAGCAGGGGGACGCCGGCGTCCCCGAGGAGTCCCTCGGATGGCTGCACGAGGCGTTCCACGACGAGGATCGGCGGCGGGTGTTCGCCGACGCCAGGGCCGATGGGCGCAAGATCGACGCCGGCGGGGTCGTCGCCGCAAGCCGGCTCTACACATCCCGGTACATCATCGACTTCCTGCTCCAGAACAGCCTCGGAGCGATGTGGCTCGAGATGCACCCGGGTTCGCGCGTCGCGGACCGCTGGCCGTTTCTGGTGCGTGGCGCGCTTCGCAAGGGGCGCCACGCTCGGCCGCTTCGGGACCTTCGAATCCTCGATCCGTGCTGCGGGTGCGGCGCGTTCCTGCTCGCCGCCGCGGACATGCTGACCGACCTCTACGCGGAGGAGCGCAGCCTCGCGGCGGAGGGGCACGTACCGCGTGACTGGGCGGTGGCCGCGTCGCAGACCGCAAGCACGATCGTGGAGCGCAACCTGCACGGCGGGGACCTCGACGCCGCAGCAGTCGACATCGCGGCCCGGCTGCTGGGTCGGCGTGCCGGCGCGACCGTGCGGCCGAGCCTCTCCGCCGTGTTGCTCCCCCTCGGCAGCCTCGACCCCGCCAGCTGGCGCGGCGAGCGGTTCGACGTGGTCGCCACGAACCCGCCGTACGTCGGCTTCCGGCTCCTCGACCCCGCGGTGAAGGCGGCCGTCCGTGCCGCCGACCCGCTCGCGCGATCCGATCTCGCGGTCGCCTTCCAAAGCCGGTGCTTCGCCCTGCTTCGCGGCGGCGGCATGTGCGCGACCGTCACCCCCGCCGCCTGGCTCACCGGGCGCGACGCGCTGCCGCTCCGCGAGCACATGCTGTCCCACGGTGGGCCACGGGTGGCCGCTGCCATCGGTCAGCGGGTCTTCGACCAGGCGCCGCTCCTGTTCGTGGGGTTGAGCGTCGTCGAGCGGGGAGCGTCGCCCGAGCAGGTGCACACCCTGCGGATCCCGTCAGGGGGCGGCGCGGACGGGTTGCGGCGTGCCGTCGCCGCCGGCGCCGCCGGCGTCGAGCGACTGCTGCTCGCGGCGCTGCCGCTCCGACCGTTCCTTCCCGCCGCCGCCCCCACAGTACTCGCGCTGGCAGGGCGCGGACCACGGTTGGGCGACCTCTTCGCCTCTTTCGACGGGGTGTGGACCGGGAGCAACGCCCGCGACACGCGCTACTGGTGGGAGCTTCCAGCCGACGCGCCTGGGTGGCGACCGCTGTCGGGCGGGCAGGGCCATGAGCCGTGGCACGCCCCCACGCGGCTTCGGATCCGCGCCGAGCACGCCGCGGGACAGCCGAGCCGCGACGGCGCGATCGAGTACGCCCGGGTCGCCGGGGGCCGCCTGGCGGCGCGTCTCGCCGCGCCGGGGACCGCGTCGCTCGCCGGGATCGTCACGCTCGTCCCGCGGCACGCCGAAGCGGCCGAGCGAACCGAGGAGATCCTCGCGATCTTCAACTCCCGCATCGGCACGGTATGGCTGCGGACGCTCTCCAGCGGCCTCAACTTCAACCCCGGCTACGCCGCCGAGATCCCCCTCGGCCGGACGCCGCCGCCCGGCGAACTCCGCGACGCCGTCAGGCGGCTAGTAACGATGCGCGCAGCGGTTGCCGCGAGCGATCCCACGAGCGACTCGTTCCTCGACACCGTGCCCCCCTGGGAGCCGCAGACATCGATCGACGAGATCGCGCGGCTCGAGGCCGAGGTCGAGACGATGCTCGGCGAGCACCTCGGCATCGCGCGGCGGGAGCTCGCGGCGCTCGAACCCGTGCGCCGGCCGGTGCGCCGGGTCGACCCGCTCGACGACCACCTCTGCGTCCGTGCCATGCGCCTGCTCGGAATGCGCTGGCCGCGGCAGGATGCGCTCGGCGGTGCGGACCTCCCCCACGATCCCGTCGCGAACAGCCGAGCGATCCCGGCCGGACGGCTGGCCGCGCGTATCGCCGCCCTCTTGGACGACGAGGGCGCGCCGGATCCGCCGGTCGACCTGGAGGAGTGGGTGGAACGGCGGCTCATCGCCCACCACACCTCCCGCTTTCGCCGCCGCCCGGCAGTCGAGCGCCTCGACTCGCCGGCACGGTACCGCCTGATCCGCGTCTGACCCGAGCATCAGCCGCGGGCGGGCCGGTACAGCGCCCTCGCGGCGGCCTCGAGGCGGGCCGAACTCGGCGGGCGCTCGTGGTAGGTCTCCCCGCGCATCCGGCGGACGACCTTCGGCCACAGCCATTGCGAGCGTGCGAGGCGGTGGGCGAGTCGCGGGGCCTCGTCGAACAGGAGCTTGCCCGCCCAGGCGGCAGCCCGGTGGCGGGTGAGCGCGCCGTCGAGCACCGCCTGGAACCCCGCGAGGTCACGGCTGCGGCCGGCCAGGAGGTCGAGCACGGCGGCGCTCGCGAGCCGCGACGACAGGAACGCCTCGTACATGCCGTCGCCGGACATCGGGTCGACGAGGCCGGCAGCGTCGCCGATCACGAGCGCCGGTCCACGGGCCACGGCGGCGCCGGGACGTCGCAGCGGGAGCCGGTAGCCGCGGAGGTTCTCCACCGCATCGACGGGGACCCCGACGTCGCCGCAGAGCCGCGCGAGGTGCTCGCGGACGTTCGGCGCCTCACGACCCCACCCGCCGACGCCGAGGTTCGCGTGCTCACCCTTCGGGAACACCCACGCGTACCCGCCCGGGACGCTGTCGAACTCGATGAGGAGCCGCCCCCGCCACTGGTCGTGCGGGAGGGCGCCCCACGGGACATTGCCCTCGTAGGCGATGCCGTAGGTCACTCCGCCGCCAAGGCCGAGCGCCTTCGCGCTGACCCCGTTGCATCCGTCTGCTCCGACGACCGCGCTTGCCGTGAAGCGGTCGCCGTCGGTGACGACCACGACGTTGCGATCGGTCGTCTCGATGCCCCGCACCCGGACACCGTCGCGGAAGTCGGCGCCGGCCGCCGCGGCCTGCTCGGCGAGGTGGGCGTCGAGGCGCCGCCGCTGGGTCATCAGCACCAGGGGTTCGGCGGCGGCGCGCTCGAACCGGTCACGGTACCCGAAGCCGAGCTCGACACGGGTGATGGTGTCCTCCACGACCGGGGTGACGTCGATCGGGAGGTGGCGGAGCCCCCGGATCGTGATCCCGCCGCCGCAGGGCTTGTCGCGCGGGAAGCGGGCGCGGTCGAGCAGGGCGACCCGAGCTCCCGCGCGTGCGAGCCGGTACGCGGCGGTCGAACCGGCGGGTCCGGCCCCCACGACGATGACGTCGACGTGCGGCACCAGCGCATCGTAGTGCTCCGGCGGCACCGCCGACTGGCCACTTGGCCGCCGCCGCGAATGCCAATTGGCCGCGAGCGCGAACGGCCGGTGCCAGGTGGTGTGGCCCCGGCGCGTCTCACGATGCCGCTGGGCGCCGGTAGCCTGCCCCCGTGGGTCGACCGCGCACACCGAAGGGGCGGGGAAGGGTCGTGGTCGAGCGACTCGCCGCCGAGTACCCCACCATCACGATCCCCCTCCACCATGGGAGCGCGTTTCAGCTGCTGGCGGCGACGATCCTGTCGGCGCAATGCACCGATGAGCGGGTCAACCTGGTCACCCCGATCCTGTTCGCCCGCTTCCCCGACGCCGAGTCGATGGCGCGGGCGGACGCCGCCGAGGTCGAGGAGATCATCCACCCGACCGGATTCTTCCGGGCGAAGGCCAAATCGCTCATCGGAATGTCGCGGGCGGTGGTCCAGCGCTTCGGCGGGGAGATCCCCGGACGAATGGAGGACCTCGTCACGCTGCCCGGCGTGGGACGCAAGACCGCGAACGTGACCCTCGGCCACTGGCTCGGTGTTCCCGGTGTCGTGGTCGACACGCATGTGCTTCGCCTCTCGCGCCTGCTCGGCCTGACCGACGCGACCGACCCCAACCGGGTGGAGCGCGACCTCATGGCCATCTGGCCGCGGCGCGCGTGGAGCGACACGACGATGCGGCTCATCTACCACGGCCGGCGGGTCTGCATCGCCCGCCGACCGAAGTGCGGGGAATGCGTGCTCGCCGACATCTGCCCGTCCGCCCATCTGGGCCCGCCGCCCTCCCCGCGTCGACGCGCCCCCCCGTAACGGCGAGGAGGCGCGCTCGCGTTAGCGGGCCGCCTGCTGGCGCGCGGCCAGGCTCGACAGGCTGGCATCCGATCGGTGAGGGGCACGGGCGGCGTTCGGGTGCGCCGCGGGGCCCGGGATGGGCCGGCTGAGGCGAGATCGTTCCCACTACACTGGCGCACTCATGCCGATGATCGACCCGGACAGCGTCGAGCAGGTCCGCCAGGCCGCGGATCTCGTGGAGCTGTTGCGCGGCCGCGTGGAGCTGGTGCGGCGCGGCGGGCGATGGTGGGCGCGATGCCCCTTCCACGACGAGCGGTCGCCCTCGTTCACGATCCTCCCCGACCACCGCAACTACTACTGCTTCGGCTGCGGCGCGAAGGGCGATGCCATCACGTGGATGCGCGAACGCGAGGGCTCGGCCACCTTCAACGAGGCGGTCGAGGCGCTCGCCGAACGCTTCGGCGTGAACTTGCGCTACCAGCAGGTCTCTGCCCAGGAAGAGGCCCAGCGCGCCGCGAGCGCGCGCCGCCTGCAGCTGCTCGAGCGCGCCCGGGATTTCTACGCGGCGTACCTGTGGAAGGCCGACGAGGCGCAGGTAGCGCGCGTCTATCTCGCCGACCGCGGCTTCGACGAAGATCTCCTACGCCGGTTTCACGTCGGCTACGCCCCTGGGGCCGGCGGCATCCTCACGCGTCGCGCGGCGGCGCAGGGCTACAGCCGGCAGGAGCTCGTCGACGCGGGCCTCGCCCGAGCCCGTGACGGCGGCGACTTCTTCAACTCCCGGATCATGTTCCCGATCGCGGACGGTCGCGGCCGGGTGCAGGGGTTCGGCGGGCGCACCCTCGATCCGAACGAGCGGGCGAAGTACGTCAACAGCGCTGAGGGCCAGTCATTTCGCAAACGGCGGCTCCTGTTCGGTCTCGACCTTGCACGGGCCTCCGCGAGCAAGCAGGGCTGGATCGCGGTCGCGGAGGGCTACACCGACGTCCTCGCGCTGGCGAAGGCTGGGGTCGACGCCGCGGTGGCGTGCATGGGGACGTCACTCACGAACGAGCAGCTTCGACTGCTGGCCAGGACCGCTGACGAGGTGCGCGTGTGCTTCGACGGCGACCAGGCAGGACAGGACGCCGCGTGGCGCTCCGTCGAGGCAGCCGCAGGCGTCGCGGTGCGGCTGTCGGCCGTGCCGCTCCCGGCTGGTCGGGACCCCGGCGACATGGCCCGAGACGCGGAGGGGCTCGCAGCCCTCGCGGAGGCGGTCGCGCACCCGGAGCCGATGGTGCGCTACCTCGTCCGCTCGCGAATCTCGCGGGCCGGTCCGGCCGCCGCCGATCGGGACCTGGCCATCGCGGACATCACGGCGTTGCTGGAGCGGTTTCCGGACAGCAGCGAGAAAGGGGAGGCGATCCGGGTCGCCGCGAGTCTGCTGGCACGCCCGTCGCAGGCCGGCGCGCTCGAAGGACGCTTGATGGCCGCGACCCGCCGCGAACATGCCGGGACTGCGCAGCGGTCCGTCTCGCCGCCGGCGGGCCTGGGTGCGGACGAAGCCCGCGAACGGCGTTTCCTCGCGATCTCACTCGCGTTGCCCGATGTCGCAGGCCGCTACCTCCTGGATCTCGGCGAGGACGTTTTCGACCTGCCCGATCACCGCAGGGCGTACTCGCTTGTCGCATCGGGCGTGCTGCCCGACGGATGGCCGGAGGAGCTCCGCACGCTAGCGGTGGAGCTGAAGGCCGCCGTCGCCGACGAGACACCGGGAGAGGTCGAGCTCCGCGAAGCGGCCTACCGCCTGCAGGAACGTTCGGTTGAGCGGCGCGCCCATCGCGCGAGGGAGGATGGGCACGTCGAGGAGTTCCTGAGGTACCAGGATCTCCTCCAGCGGCTCCGCCAGGCGATCCGCTCCAACGAGTAGGGTCGCGGCCATGGCAAGGATCGAGTCGGTGGAGGACCTGATGCGACGGTACCGACGCGCGCCGATTCAGCGTCTGACGAGGGCCACGGCGCGGGCTTCGCGCTGCTGGCCGTCCACCTCGGCGAAGCACGTCGCCTCGATCCCGAACTGGTAGGCCGCGGCGTCGGGTCTGCGGCTCGCCGGGCCGATCCAATCAATCCGCGGCGACGGTCCCAGCACGGAGGCCCGCGACGCCCAGTAGAGCAGATGCGCGAGCGGGAGCGCTCCGAGGCTCACCGCCTCGGGATGCCCCCGGGTTTCGACGTAGACGCGGTGCGCCGTCAGGCACGCGGAGAGGGCGACCGCGTCGGTCGCGCCTTCCCGCTCGAGGTCGAGCCCGAGCAACACGCCATCGGGTTCGTAGTCCTCGTCGGCCGCGCCGCGCACCATTGCCGGCCTGATCCGGGCGAGCTCCGCTCCGATCGCGGCGCCGATCGCACCCGCCGCCGCACGGAGCTCGGGGTCGAGCTCGTCGAGTTGACGCAGCACCGCCGGACCCGGGCGGAGACTCAACGCACCGCACCCAATCGTGTTGAAGTCCCCTGCCGAGCCCGGCCGATCAGTCGCCCGGACGGTCCCGTGGGACCTCCGTAAAGGTGAACTCGTCCTTGTTGCCCCGGCTGTTCGTGAACCAGTAGACCAGTCCGCCGAGCCCTGCGGCGATAAGCAGTTTCTTCAACACTTAGTGCTCCATGTCGTCGGCCTCTGCCGGTTGCACCGGCGGCGGAGGCGGTGGGTCGAGGAACGGCAACCCGTGGCGCGCGCCCACGAACGGTCGGGGACGCACCGCGTTGTCGCGCACCTCCATCAGGATCTGGCCAGCCCCGGTCACGAATGCGAGGACCGGCGCGCCGACGAGGTAGACAAGGGCGATGATCGCGACGCCGACCGCTCCTGCGGCCGCGCCGACGACCCGCAGCGGCGCCGGCAGCGCGCTCGTCTGGTGACGGTGATCCGGGAGCCGGAGGTCCGGCTCCCCACGGTCGGTCGGTGCGGGGTTGGTCGCGGCGGTCATGGTTGCTCAACCCGTGATTCTTCCAACCCGGTGGGTGCGGGCGCAAGGTGCGCCGGGCATCGCGCCGCAGCTGACGGGCGACCGGGTCGTGGCGGATCGATCTCATGTCGGTGTGACAGGCGGTTCCGTGCCGCACCCGGCCGCCTTCGACGCATCCCGGCGCGCTCCTCGTGACCTCACGGAAGGCGCAGGACGACCTTGCCGACCGCCCGGTTGTCGCCGACGACGCGGTGGGCGTCGGCGACCTCGTCGAGCGTGAGCACCGAATGCACGATCGGGCGGAGGCGCCCCGATGCGAGCCGGGGCAGCGCC
>CAYTRV010000081.1:2191-9360 GCA_964440285.1 uncultured Bifidobacteriaceae bacterium | reverse complement strand
CCCACGGCGGCCTCCCCGACTATCCCGAGGAGATGCGGGCGACGTTCCAGAAGATCATGGAAGAGCACGGGCTTGACACCAGCAAGTACCTCTCGTGAAACGCGGCGCCCCGGGCGGGGGTTCCCTCCCCTGCCCAGGCGCTGAGCGGCCGCGCGTTCCGTTACACGACCGTGACCCGCCGGCTCCAGCGGCGGGAACTGCGGGTCCGCGGGTGCCCCGCCGAACGGCGAAGCACCCGCCCCCGGTCACTCGGCGACGTACTTGGCCTGCATGCCGGCCGTGATGTGGTCGTTCACGTGGCAGTGGAACAGCCACGTTCCGGGCTGGTCGACGTGCATGTCGGCGGTCTTCATGCTCGCCGGCAGGAGCTCGGCGACGTCGGTCCGCATCCCCATCACGGTCACGGTGTTGCCGTGCCAGTGCGGCGTGTGGAGGTCGACCTCGGTGCCCATGCCCATGAGGTAGAAGCGCACGTGCTCGCCGACCTTCATCTTCATCGCCGGGCCGTTGCCGTACACGTACCCGTTGATGCCGTGCATGAGGTTGCTCTCGCCGAAATCCCCGTCGTCGACGTCCACGGAGCCGGGGTCGCCCGTGAAGGCGTCGATGTTGTGCTGCAGGTAGGGGCTCGCGTTCTCGTCCATCACGGAGAACACGTTGACGAACTCGCGGTCGACGTCGGCCGGCGATCCGTCGGTCCGGGCCTTGCCGAGGGCGGTGACGATGATCGGGCCCATCAGGCCGGCGTTCGTGTCACCCGGCTCGTCGACGTGAGAGTGGTACATCCACATGACGGAGCTGGGGTCCATCGGGCCCGGTCCGGCCCGCTCGGGGACCTCCCACACGTACGTGTGACTGCCGCCCGGCGCCACCGAGTCGTCGGCCTTCTTCGCGCCGACCGTCCCGTCGTCGTACGGGGCTCCCTCTGAGTCCTTCTCGTACCGGACGCCGTGCGGATGCATCGTCGCCGGAAACCGGGTCTTGTTGCGGAACACGACCCGGATGGTGTCGCCGACCTGCGCGTGGATCGGCGGCCCGAGGACGCCGAGGTGACGCCAGCGCGACGGCACCGGCTTCAGCCTGGTGAACGTCGCGTCGGTGTACTCGCGGTACACCGACTTCCGGTAGACCTTCCCGATCCGGTCGGGGCCCTGCTGGACGAAGACGTTCTCGGTGTCCCCGAACGGCTCACCCGTGATTTGGTTCAGCCCCGACGGGGCGTAGTCCCAGTCGACCTCGTCCGCCGCGATGTAGTGGACCCGGATCTTGCCGCCGAGCGCGGCGTCCGCGGTGGCGCCGCCGCGCGGCCAGAAGAGCCCGGCGAAGGTCGCCGTCCACGCGACCGCGATGCCGGTCACCAGCATCACCCTTCGATTCCGTCCAATGGTCATTGCCAGTCCTCCTCGTGCTGTCGGCCGCGCAGCCGCGGCGCCGGAAGGCAGGATCACCGCCGGCCGTCCCGCACCGGCTGAACATGACGGATCCGTCAGGCAAACCCCCCAAAAGTCGTGGTGATGGCCCCGCATCCTGGTCCGACGAACAGGGCGGATCACCTCGAGAACCGGCCGATCGGGCGGGACGGATCCCGGTGAGCGGATCTATCGTGGATCGCATGGCGCAATCCGTGTTCTTCGTCGACGACGAGCCCCGCATCGTCGGGTTCGTGACCCGCGCGCTGAACAGCCTCGGAATCGGGGCCGACGGCGAGACCGACAGCCAGGCCGCGCTCCAGCGGATCCTCGAGGAACGGTACGAGGTCGTGTTGATCGACCTGATGATGCCGGGGCTCAACGGGGTCAGCCTGCTGCGACGGATCGTCGAGGCGCGACCGGCGCAGAAGGTCATCATCGTCTCAGCGCTCTCCGACGTGCAGTCGAAGGTCCGGTGCCTCGAGCTCGGCGCCGTCGACTACCTGCCGAAGCCGTTCGCGCTCGAGGAGCTCGCCGCTCGGGTCCGCGTGCACCTGCGTGATCAGCCGTTCGAGTCGGGCACCATCCGCCGAGCGGGCCGCCTGACCCTCGACCTCGAGCAGCGCACCGCTGACGCCGGGGCTGGACCGGTACCCCTCTCGTCCCGCGAGCTCGACCTCATGGCGCGCCTCATGACCCGGCCGGGCGAGGTGTGCGCCCGGGGGGATCTGCTTCGCGACGTGTGGGGAACCCCCGACGCGGACGGGAACGTCGTGGAGGCGTGCGTGCGGCGGCTGCGGTCGAAGCTCGGCGCCCAGACCATCGAGACGGTCCGGAACGCGGGCTACCGGGTGGTCGCGCCGTGATGCGTCGGTACTGGCCCGAGATCGCGTGGGGAGTGTTCGCGGCGGCGAACCTCGGCCTCATGTTCGTGACGCCCGGCTGGGAAACCGTGCCGTTCCACTTCATCTGGATCAGCCTGACCCTGCTCTACGGCGTGCGGGTCTGGCCCTGGCGACCGACCATTGTCGTGCTCGCCGTCGTGATGGCGGCGACGACGATCGGTGAGCTCCACCCCGGCCTCGACCACCCGGTCGAGGTGCCGGAGCTGGCCGAGGTGGTGCTGATGGCGCTCGTGTTCCTGGCCATGGTGTGGTACGCGCAGCGCCGCCAGGCGGCTCTCGAGGAGACCGCCCGCGCCGCCGACCGCGAGCGCGAGTTCCTCCAGGACGCGTCGCACCAGCTGCGCACACCCATCACCATCGCCCGCGGCCACGCGGAGCTCATCCGCAGGGCCGCGTCCGCCGACGAGGTCCGCGAGGACGCCGACGTCGTGATCGACGAGCTCGGGCGCCTGTCGACCATGTCCGACCGGCTCCTGATGCTCGCCGCGGCCGGCCACGCCGACTTCCTCTTCCCCGAGCCGACCCGCCTGGACACGCTCGTGAGGCAGGCGGCAGACCGGTGGCGCCCGTGCGCGGAGCGCGACTGGAGCGTCGAGGCCGGCGATCCGATCCTCGTGAGCGCCGATCCGGGACGCCTGGGGGTGGCAATCGACGCGGTCGTCGAGAACGCCGTCCAGCACACCGCGGCCGGCGACCGGATCCTCCTCCGGGCCCGCAGCGATCGCCGAGGGGCCCGCATCGAGGTCGCCGACTCCGGTCCGGGCATCCCGCCGGAGGCCCTGGGGCCGATCTTCAACCGGTTCTCGCGGGCGCCGGGCGTGCGCCGCGGCACCGGACTCGGCCTGCCGATGACCCGCGCGATCATGGAGGCCCACGGCGGCTCGGCGCACGTCGAGAGCGCCGACGGTCGCGGCACCACCGTCGCGCTGAGCCTCCCCACGGCCGGCTGAGGGCAGAACGCGTCGTCGGGGCCCGCGCCGGGCGCGCGTCTACACTGCCGATCCGTGCCCACTGCCCTGTCCGCGACCGGTCTCGAGAAGCGCTACGGCGGCATCCACGCCCTCCGCGGCGTCCACATCGAGGTCGGCGAGGGCGAGCTGGTGGGGCTCCTCGGTCCGAACGGCGCCGGCAAATCGACGCTGGTCAAGATCGCCTGCGGACTGGTCCGCCCGAGCGGCGGGACCGCCATCGTGCTGGGACACCCCGCCGGGAGCATCGCGGCCCGCACAAGTCTCGGCTACCTGCCGGAGCTCTTCCGGTATCCCGGCTGGGCCAGCGGCGACGAGGTGCTCGAGCTCCATCAGCGGCTCGCCCGATCGGATGGCGGAGCGTCGGAACGGGGCGATCTGCTGGATATCGTCGGGCTCGGCGACGCCGGCGGCCGCAGGGTCGAGGAGATGTCGAAGGGGATGCAGCAGCGGCTCGGGCTGGCACAGGCCCTCATCGGCGCGCCGAAGCTTCTCTTGCTCGACGAGCCGACCAGCGCGCTCGACCCGGCTGGCCGTATCGCCGTCCGGGAGCTCCTCGAGGAGCTTCGCCGCCGCCGCATCGCGGTGCTCCTGAACTCGCACCTGCTGTCCGAGGTCGAGCTGGTGTGCGACCGGGTCGTGATCATCTCGAAGGGCGCGACCGTCGCGGCGGGAACGCCCGACGAGCTCGCCCGCCAGAGCGGCGTGGAGGTCGAGACCGCGGCCGGCGTCCGTCGCTTCGAGCGCGCGACCCGCGACGACGTTCCGGGAATCGTCGCCGACCTCGTGGCTGCGGGCGAACGGATCTACGGGGTGTCGGTCGTGCGCTCCACCCTCGAGGAGGTCTACCTCGAGGCGATCGCCGGGAGCGAGAGGTGACCGGTGCGCTGGCGGTGGCGCGGTACGCCATCCAGGAGAGCATCCGCCGCCGCGTGTTCGTCGTCGTACTGGTCCTGTCGGTCGGGTTCCTCGCGCTGTACGGCTGGGGGACGTCCGCGGCGTTCAGCGAGGTTCGCAACTCGTTCGATTTCCAGAGCTCGCCGGTGCGCGAAACGGAGCTCGCCGGCGGGATCCTGCTCGGTCTGGCGATGTTCGCGATCCTGTTCCTCGGCGCGGTGCTGGCGGTGTTCCTGACGCTCGGGGCGGTGCGCGGCGACGCCGAACGGGGACTGCTCCAACCGATCCTGGTGCGGCCCATCACGCGCCGCGCAGTCCTCGTGGGACGGTTCCTCGCCGCCGCGGTGGTCTGCGGCGCCTACGTCGTCGCGATGTTCTTCGCCGCCGCGTCGATCACCCGGGCGACCGGGGACTGGTGGCCCGACCGGGTTGTGACCCCGTCGCTCGGCATGGCCGGCGCGGTGGCGCTGATCGCCGCGCTCGCGGTGCTGGGCTCGGTGTTCCTGAGCGGGACGGCGAACGGGATCGCGGTCTTCATGCTGTTCGGCGGCGGCCTGGTGGGCGGCCTGCTCGGCCAGATCGGTGAGGCCTTGCCGAGCCCCCGCCTCGAGCGCGCCGGAACCATCACCAGCTGGGGCCTCCCGTTCGAGGCGCTCTACCAGAACGCCCTCTACGCGATCACCGCCGATGCGGAGGGGTTTGAGCGCGTGATCGTCGAGCTCGGCCCGTTCGGCGGGGCGAATGCCGGCGGCGCGGGCCTGTGGGTGTGGTCGCTGGCCTACCTGGTCGCGGTCGGTGCCGTGGCCGCATGGGCGTTCTCGCGCCGCGACCTCTGATCAGCGCGCCACGACACACGCATCGTGTGCGGCCGGCGCGACGCGGACGGTTCGGCGGCGCACGCCGTGGCGGTCGAGCAGGCACAGGGTCCCGTGCTCGAGTGACGGCGACACCACGAGATCGGATCCTCGGGACACGTTGAACGATCCGACGGGGATCCTCGTGGTGCGCAACGGGGTCCCGTCGAGGCGATGGGTGCGGAGCGTGCCGCCGTCGCCGCTGGTCACGTACGCGACGGACCCGCCGAACGCGAGGTGCTGGGGCGGCGCGTCCGCCGCCAGCCTGCGGATGAGCCGTCCGGTCGCCGCGTCGTAGATCGCCACCACCCCACGATCGCCCGACGTCACCCACACCCGCTGGCCGTCCGGCGAGAAGACGACGTCGTGGGCCAGGAAGGGCGGGCGGAACGTGCGCACCAGCCGCGGACGTCCCGGGTCGCGGATGTCGAGGACGGCGATGTCCCGCGCCTTGGTGCCCAGCGCGGTCCAGAGAAGCCGTCCGGAACCTTCGACGCCGATGTGGCGTGCCGCGCCGCCGACGGCGACGCTCCCGATGACCTGCTCGCGGCGGACGTCGAGCACGACCACCTCCCGGCGCCGGGAGTCGGTGACGTAGGCGTACCGACCGTCGGGATGGAGGGCGGTGTAGCGCGGCTCCCCCAGCCGGGCGTCCAGGAGCCGCGCCTCCCTGCGCCGGGCGTCCACGATCGTGAGGCGCCCGAGCTCGCTGTGCGCGACGAGCGCGATCCCGGAGCCGATCGTCTCGATGCTCCGCGGAAGCCGTTTCGTGGGGATCCGTCCCGCCACCCGCCCCGCCACAGGGTCGACCACCACGACGTGGGATTGCGTGTCCGCCGTGACGAGCACGACGGGCGACGGCGTCAGCGGCGCCGCGATGGCGGCGCGTGCCCCGAGGACGCCCGCCGCGGCCGAGGTGAGGAACTGACGTCGGTTCACATTCCCTCTACTGTGGAGCGTCGCAAGCGCGTCCCGCCGACTCCCGCGTCGGGCTAGGCTACTTGCTCGCGATCTCCCCGCGGCGGAGCTTGCGGTAGAGCTCGAGGGACTCTCTGACGATCTGCACGGCTTCGGCGGGGCCGAGCGGGTCCTCGATCACCACCTCCTTGTGCTCGAGGACCTTGTAGTCCTGGAAGAAGCGCATCATCTCCCGCAGCGCATGCCCGGGGAGCTGGTGGTGGTCGGTGTAGTCGTTGACCGACGGGTCGTAGAGGCTGACGGCGACGATCTTGTCGTCGATGCCCTTGTCGTCGCGCATCCGCATGACGCCGACGGCGCGGGCCATGACGATGCTGAGCGGCACGACCGGCTCCTGGCCGAGCACCAGCACGTCGAGCGGGTCCCCGTCGTCGCAGAACGTCCGTGGGATGAAGCCGTAGTTCGCGGGGTAGTGGACGGCGCTGTAGAGCACCCGGTCCAGGCGGAGGAGGCCGATCTCCTTGTCCAGCTCATACTTGTTCTTGCTGCCCTTCGGGACCTCGATAACGACGGGAAAGCCCTCGTCCACCTGCTCGTCGTCCACGTAGATGTCGTGCCATGGGTGCATGCAGGGGATCGTACGTGTTTACACGGGCGCCGCCCGCGATGGGGACGGGGCTTGGGCGGCAGCCAGTGGAGCGCGACGACCCGGCCGTCGCGGCTCGATGTCCGGGCGGCCTCGATGACTTCCAGCCCGGCGACCGCGTCGGCGGGATCGACCGGCGGCGGCGCCCCGGTTCGCACCGCGGCGGCGACGCCCTCGTAGAAGCGCTGGTAGGCGCCCGGGGCGGTTGGCACTGGCCGGACCGCCCCGTCGACGCCGAGCAGTTCCCAGCGCTCCCTGCGGTTCCTCACCCCAGCCCGCTCCGCCGGGACGCTGACCGCCCCTGAGGGCGTTCTCCCTGTATGTCGAGGCTCAGCTTGACGTACGCGCCGCGATCCCCGAGCACCCCGCAGGCGCGGACCGGCCTGCGCCGCGACGACGCTCATCCACAGGTGCGAGGTCACGCCCGACGCGTGGGTGAGCGCGACCAACGCGTCGTCGTCGACCGAAGCGCCTGCGCGACGGGTGGCGACCTCGGCGTACACCAGGGCGACCGGCCCGAACAGGTGAAGCGCCTGGTCGACGAGATGGCTATCGAGGTCGAACAGGACTCC
>CAYTRV010000081.1:0-2181 GCA_964440285.1 uncultured Bifidobacteriaceae bacterium | reverse complement strand
GGCTTCGCCGGCCGAGCGGGCGAGCGGCTTATCGACGACGGCGACACCGTGGACGATCGGCATGTCTCTCCAGATCGCGCGGGACCCAGTCGACTGTATCCAGTCCGCGCACGAGATCGCCAAGTGCGATGTGGTCTGCGCGAACTGTCATGCTGTTTGCACGTTCAATCGCCGTCGGGGCGTAGCTCAGCTTGGTTAGAGTGCCGCGTTTGGGACGCGGAAGTCGCCGGTTCGAATCCGGCCGCCCCGACTTCACCGACGGCCAATAGGCTCCGGGTATGTCACTGCCGCTCGAGCCGCCGCTGGCGCCCCAGCTCGCGAAAAGCGCAGCCTCGCTCCCGGCGGGCGACGGGTGGCGGTACGAGCCGAAGCTCGACGGGTTCCGCGCGATCGTTTTCGTGGACGGTGACCACGTGACGATCCAGTCCCGGGGCGGGAAGCCGCTCGGCCGGTACTTTCCGGAGCTGCGGTTTCCGCCCGGACGGTACGTCCTCGACGGCGAGATCGTCATCGAACGGCCGGACGGGCGCGAGGACTTCGAGGCCTTGCAGAGCCGCATCCACCCTGCCGCGTCGCGCGTCAAGCTCCTCGCCGAGGAGATCCCCGCGACGTTCTGCGCGTTCGACCTGCTCGCGGTGGACGCCGAGTCACTCCTCGACACGCCCTTCGGCGAACGCCGGCGGCGGCTTGAGGCGCTCACCGTGCCCCCCGTCCGCCTGACCACGCTTGTCGCGGATCACGCGGAAGCGGAGCGGTGGCTGCACGAGGCGGAGGGCGTGATCGCCAAGAACACCACCGCCCCCTACCGGCCCGGCGAACGGCACGGCATGGCGAAGATCAAGCGCATCCGGACGATCGACTGCGTCGTCGTCGGATGGCGGCCAGGCAAGCTGGACGACACCGTCGGATCGCTCATCCTCGGCCTCTACGAGCCCGACGGCCACCTCCGCGTCGTGGGTCACAGCGCCGGGTTCACCGCGAAGCGGAAGCGCGAGTTGGTGGCCCTGCTCGCGCCGTTCGAATCAGGCGAGCGTGGCTCGGCCGACCCCAGCCGCTGGAGCACGGACCGGGAGCTGGAATGGATCGCGATGCGGCCGGAACTCGTGGTGGAGGTCACCTTCGACCACGTGAGTGGCGGCCGGATCCGGCACGGTGCGAAGACCATTCGCTTCCGCGACGACAAGTCCGCCGCCGAATGCACGGTCGATCAGCTCGAGGCATGATCGAGGACCAGTACGGGCTCAGTTCTCGGTGCGGCGGGCGCGGCTCGGCTGCACGCGTTTCGGCTCACCTGGCTGCTTTCGGAAATGCATCGGCCAGGGGGCGTCGCCGAGACCCTCCGCCTCGTCTCGCGCGGCGAGACCGAGCAGCGCGTCGAGCGTCCCGGCGTGTGCGTCGATGTCGGCGGAGGGGTCGCCGACGCTCCGGAGCCGCGCCGGGACGGTGTCGATTCGCAGGTCGTCCGGCTCGACGTCCGGCACCTCGTCCCACGTGACCGGGCACGACACGCGGGCGTTCGGCACGGGCCTCGCCGAGTACGCCGATGCGACGGTGCGGTCGCGGGCGTTCTGGTTGTAGTCGACGAACACCCCGTGCCGCTCCTCCTTCCACCACTTGCTGGTCGCGAGGTCCGGCACTCGCCGCTCGACCTCCCGCGCCAGGGCCAACGCAGCGCGGCGGACCTCGGTGAACCCGTGCTCCGGCCGGATCCGCACGTTGATGTGGATGCCGCGCGACCCTGACGTCTTCGGGAACCCGACGAGGTCGTGCTCGCGCAGCACGTCGCCGGCGACGATCGCGACCCGCCGGACATGGCCCCACGGGACGTCCGGCATCGGGTCGAGGTCGACGCGAAGCTCGTCCGGGTTGTCGAGGTCGGCGCGGCGCACCGGCCAAGGGTTGAAGTCGATGACGCCGAGGTTGACCGCCCACACCAGGTGCGCCGCGTCGTTGGGGACCAGCTCGGTGGCCGTGCGCCCGCTCGGGAAGCTGACCGTCGCGGTCTGCAGCCAGTCGGGTGCCCCCTTGGGCACGCGCTTCTGGAAGAAGGGCTCGGCCGCGGCCCCGTCGACGTATCGCTTCATCACCGTCGGCCGCTCGCGCAGGTGTACGAGCGCCGCGTCGGCGACCGCGAGGTAGTAGCCGACGAGATCAAGCTTGGTGACGCCGATCTCGGGGAAG
>CAYTRV010000080.1:0-9486 GCA_964440285.1 uncultured Bifidobacteriaceae bacterium | reverse complement strand
AAGGGACCCGGCTCCCATCTCATGTCAGGCGCCGTGATGCGCCCGGGGCCGTTCCGGTCGCTGTTCCCCGATGTGCCCAAGGAGGACCTCCCGATCTACAGCGAGGTCACCGGCGAGGCGATGTACGTCATGACGAAGAGCGCCGCCTTCCGCCTCCCGATGCCGCCCCCCCAGATGAAGAATCACGGCAACTGGGTGATCTCCGTCAGCCAGCTCGGGCGGTGGATGGCTGAGCAGGCGGAGGAGCTCGGCGCCTACATGCTCCCGGAGACCGACGCGCAGAAGCTCATCATCGACGACGGCCGGGTCATGGGCGTCGTCACCGGTGACAAGGGCCGTGGCCGGGAGGGCGAGGAGCTGTCCACCTTCGAGCCCGGGATGGAGCTGCACGCGCAGGTCACCGCCGTGTGCGAGGGCACGCAGGGGCACCTCGCCGGGGTGATGCGCAAGCATTTCGAGCTCGACGTGGCGCCGCAGACGTACGAGCTCGGCGTCAAGGAGGTCTGGGAGGTCACGAAGCCGCTCGACAAGGTCATCCACACCGCCGGCTGGCCGCTGCGCTTCGGATCGAAGTACCGTGAGTACGGCGGATCGTGGATCTACCCGATGGGTGAGGACAAGGTGTCGATCGGCTTCGTGACGGGCCTCGACTACGCCGACGCGAGCCTCTCAGTGCACGACCTCCTGCAGCAGTTCAAGTCGCACAAGCTCGTCCGTGGCATCCTCGATGGTGGCCGGCGCGTGGCCTGGGGCGCGAAGACGATCCCCGGCGGCGGGTTCAACTCCCTGCCGAGGCGCTTGCACGTACCCGGCGCGTTGCTGTGCGGCGACTCCGCCGGCTTCGTGAACATGTCGGCGCTCAAGGGCGTCCACTACGCGATCCAGTCCGGCGTCCTCGCCGCCGAGGCGATCTACGAGTCGCTGAAGGCCGGTGCCGCGACCACCACCACGGGCCTCTGGGGGTACGACAAGAGGATCCGCGACAGCTTCATCTGGCAGGACCTGTGGCGCGAGCGCAACGTCCGACCCGCGTTCCAGCAGAGCTTCCTCTACGGCGCGATCGTCGGCGGCATGGCGACCGGCACGCGCGGCAAGCTGCCGAAGCACATCCCGCACAAGGCAGACGCCAGGGGCCCGGTCTTCGTCGGCGACCGCGCGAAGGACTACCCGAAGCCGGACGGGCAGTACTACTTCGACAAGCTCTCGAGCGTCTTCGCCAGCGGCAACAAGACCCGCGACGACCAGCCGAGCCACATCCGCGTCCAGCAGCACGTTCCGCGCGACCTCGCGCTGATGTGGGAGGCGATGTGCCCCGCCAAGGTCTACGAGGTCGAGGAGAACGGCGGCGGCGACATGGTCGACGTCAAGGTGAACCCGTCGAACTGCGTCCAGTGCGGCGCGATCACGGCGAAGGGCGGCCAGCTCACCCCACCCGAGGGCGGCTCGGGCCCCGAGTACACGATCACCTGAGTCACGGCATCAGCACTCGACCGGCAGATCCCGCCGCCCAGGCGCCCCTGGGCTGGATGCAGCAGAACGGCGGGCGACTTCGACGAGGAGGCGAAGGGGACGACCTCTCGCCGGCGGGCGAGGCCGGGGTACGCGGGCATCTTCGGCTCGTCTGCGAGGCGCTCGCCGCGACGGCCGGGCCGGTCCACCGGGCAGCCTTCGAGGAGCTCGCCGAGGGGGCGAAGGAGGGCGAGATCACTCGCCGTGGGCCCGAGGCCGTCGACGATCCCGTCCTCGTCAACCAGATCGGGCAGGCGGCGATGCTGCAGGCCCACATGCGCTTTCTCGTCGAGGCGGTCGCCGCGACGCTGCCCCACCGCAGCGCGTAGCGGCGAGCCTGGCGATCAGGCGGTGCGGCGGACCACGGCCAGCGCCGCGTCGTCGCCGAGCGGACCGCCTGCGAAACGCCGCGCCGCGGCGTAGATGTCGCGGGCAATGGTCGCCGCCGGCTGCGTCACCACCCGGAGGATCGTCTTGCGCAGGCGTTCCTCGCCGAACGCCTCGTCGCCGCGCATCGCGTCGAGGATCCCATCGGTCGTGAGTACGAGGAGCGCGCCCGGAGGGAAGGGGGTCACGTGGGTACGGTAGGGGCTGTCCATCACGAACCCGATCGGTGGATCGGGGTCCTCCAGCGCGGTCACCGACCCGTCGGCGCCGACCAGGAGCGGCGGCGGGTGCCCCGCGCTCGTCCATTCGAGTGCGTCGGCGGCACGGTCGATCACGGCGAGGAACGCCGTGACGAATGCGGCCTCCCCGAGGCGTCCCGTGACCAACCGGCTGAGCCCGTCGAGGAGGCGACCCGGGTCCTGCTCGTGGGCGGCGAGGCCCTCCACGAGGTAGCGCACCATCCCCGTCGTCCCCGCGGCCTGCACGCCCTTGCCTGCGACATCGCCCACCATCACCGCGACCTGATCGTTCGGCAGCACCCATACGTCGTAGAGGTCGCCGCCGACCATTGCGCCCGCGGCGGCACGGTAGAGCGTCGCCATCTCGAGGCCGTCGACCTCGGGCGGCTCCTCGGCGAGCAGCGCATCCTGGAGGGTCTCAGCGATCTGCCGCTCCTGCTCGAACTGCAGCGCGTTCTGGAGCGCCGCGGCGGCGTGGCGGCAGAGCTCTCGCAGCACGCGCAGGTCGCGCTGGGTGAAGACATCCGGTTCGGGGCTGTTGACGGTGAGCACGCCGTAGACGCGGTCGGCCAGCTCGATCGGCACCGCGACGAAGGAGCGGATCTCGGCCGGCTCGATCACAGGGAGGTCGAGGCCGGGGTCGTCGTGGGTGTCGGTGCAGAGGTACGCCCGGCGCGTTTCGACGACGCGCCCGAGCACGCCGTCGCCCCGGCGGCGGCGCATCCCCCGGAGGGTCTCGCGGGTGAAGCCGTTGCTCGCCGCCGCCACCAGGTCGCCGCGGCGTCGCACCCTCAGCAGCGCCACCTTCTCGGCGCCGACCAGCGCGACCGCCTGCTGCACCAGCTGGTCGTGGATGTCGGTCCGCGTGAGCGCCGACGCGAGCATGTGCGCCGCTCTGGCGATCGCGATCTCTTCCTGGGCACGCCGCTCCTCGCGTTCGAGGAGCGCGGCGTTCTCCTCCGCGAGCGCGCGCGCTTCGAGCAGGGCCCGGTGGCGCATCGTGATGTCGGAGAGGATCACGACGCGCCCGAGGAGCATCCCGGTGGAGTCCCGCACGGGCGCGCTGAACCGCTCCAGGACGAGGCCGTCGATCGTCTCGAGCTGGTCGCGCAGCGTCGTATCGGGAAGCTCACGTAACCGCATGGCGATCGCCTCGTAGGCATCGGGGTCGCGGAACCGGGGTTTGATGTGCTCCCGGAGCATCCGTTCGGCGGGCTGCCCCACCAGAATGTCCGGCGAGACCCGCAGGAGCTCCCCGTACGCGCGGTTGACGATGCTGACGATCTCGTCGGTGTCGATCACGATCACGCCGTTGCGGGTGGTTGCGAGGACGGCCTCCAGCACCTGCCGCACGCGCCGGTTGCGGTCGCGAAGCAGCGCGTTCTGGACCGCGAGCGAGATCTGCGGCGCCAGCGCCTCGAGCGCCAGCCGTTCGGGCTCTCCGATCGGCGTGCGACCGGTGAGGTTGACGAGGGCCAGGGCTCCCAGGTGGGGGTTGCTCGGGGTGCGCAGCGGCATGGCCACCGCGCTGGCGCCGGCCAGCACGTTGCGGGCATCGCGCAACGGCACACCGGCGTCCTCGATCTCTGCGAGCCGTGCCAGTGCGGCCGGCTCGGCCATCACGTCCGGCCAGATCACCGTGCTGCCGCCCGCGAGGCCGGTGAGCCCGAGGTCCGCGGTCTCCGGCCGCAGCGCGCTGAGGGCGGGTCCGTAGAGGCGGGCGAGCTCGGGATCGCTCGCGCTGTAGGCGCGGCCGACGCGCTTTCGATCCTCCTCGGCGGCCCTGACGAGCACCAGGTCGACGGCGAACGCCTCCCGGAGGCGGTCGGCGATCGCCAGGAGGCTCTTGTCGAGCGATGCCGGTGGGTCCAGGCCGGCGAGCAGCTCGAACGGCCCTCCCTGCCCTCCGGCGGGAAGGTCGGTGACCCGGCGGGACATCTCGCTCATCTGGCGTGTACCCCGATCATGGCGACGTAATGCTCCGCGCTTCTGCGGATCTCGGCCCGCTGGAGGTCGGTTGTCGGCCGCACCACGCGGCCGGGGGTACCGAGCACGAGTGAGCCGGGCGGCACGATGGTGCCCTCGGTCAGCACCGCCCCGGCGCCGACGATCGATCCGGTGCCCACCACCGAGCCGTTGAGGATGATCGCGCCGATCCCCACGAGCACCTCGTCCTCGACGGTGCAGCCGTGCACGCAGGCGAGGTGGCCGATGGTGACCGATCGACCGACCGTGCAGGGGCTGCCGGCATCCGCGTGCAGCACCGCGCCGTCCTGCACGTTGGTCGCCGCGCCCACCGCGATCCGATCGGTGTCCCCGCGGACGGTCGCGTTCGGCCAGACCGAGACATCCCGGCCGAGAGAGACCCGACCGATCACGCAGGCGGCGTCATGAACGAACGCGCCTGGCGCGATGTCAGGCGAGTGGTCGCTGAGCGAGACGATCAGGCCGACAACGATAGCCGCTCGACGTCAAGTGCCGCCGATTCGCAAGCCTTGACTCGGCAAGGTGAGCGAATACGATGCCCGCACAAACGTCAAGGGGAGGCCGGGCAGATGTCAAGAATCCGTGTCGGTATCGCCGTTGCCCTCGTCGCTGCGTTCGCGGCGGTCGGCGCAGGCTGCGGCGGGGACGACAACACCACATCGCCCACGACGACCCCCGCGACAACGACGGCCGCGACCACCACCGCCGCGACGACGACGGCCGCGACGACCGCGGCGGCGACGACGACGGCGGCGACCACCACGGCGGCGACCACCACTGCGGCGGCGACCGGAGATGTCGCGGCGGGCAAGACCTTCTTCGCGGGTACCTGCCAGAGCTGCCACCTCAACGGTGGAACCCAGGCTGGGGTGGGGCCGGTCCTTGCAGGCGGCGGGCGTTCCGACGAGCGGATCCGCAACCAGGTGATCAAAGGCGGAGGCGCCATGCCGCCCGGCCTCGCGACCGGCGCCGACCTCGACAACGTGGTCGCATTCGTCCTGAGCATCCAGTAGTCCTTACCCAGTACTCCACCGTGGTGGACGGGTAGGATCGCGTCCGTCTACCCGTCCACGTCGGAGGTACGAGCATGCGCAGGGTGAGTTTCGGGATCGCGGTCGCCCTCGTGGGAACGACGCTTGCGCTGCTCGCGGGCTGCGCCGGCTCCGACCCGGACGCGGCGAAGACGCCGGCGAACGCCCCGACCATCACCAACGGCCAGCCCCCCACGGACACCGGCGGCGACACCGCGTCGGGTGGTGGCGGCGGGGGGGACGACACGGCGGCGGTCGCCGCGGGCAAGACGTTCTTCGAGGGGACCTGCCAGAGCTGTCACCCTGCGGGCGGCACGCAGCAGGGCGTCGGTCCGGTCCTCGCGGGCAAGGGCCTCGGCGGGGACAGGATCTCCAGCCAGATCGTCAACGGCGGCGTCGCGATGCCCCCCGGGCTCGCGAGCGGCGCCGACCTCGAGAACGTCACGAAGTTCGTCCTGAGCCTCCAATAACCCACGCGTTGGGTTCGCGAGGCGGTGGTATAGCATCGCCCCGTGGGCCTCTCACTCAATACCCAGACACGCGACGGGCTCGTCGTGCTGTCCCTCGAGGGCGAGCTCGACATCTACACCGTCGGAGCGTTCCGGCAGGAGTCCGACAAGATCGATCCGGCGGCCGCGCAGGTGGTCGTCGACCTCACCGATGTCAGCCTCCTGGACTCGTCCGGACTCGGCGCGCTCGTGAGCCTTCTGAACCGCGCTCGCGCGGCCGGCGGGCTGCTCGGCATCGTCTGCCCGCAGCGGCACCTGCGGCGCGTATTCGAGATCACCGGGTTGCGACGAGCCTTCGTGTTCGGGGACGACCTCGACGGCGTTCGCGCGGCGCTCGCCGAGGCGGCGACCTCAGCCGCGTAGCGCGCTGCTCGACCTTCGGCTGATACGGGCGGAGCCTGAACGGGTTCGTGCGGCCCTCGCCCGCCGCGCCTCGGCCGACGGGCTCGACCGGTTGATCGCGCTCGACGACGAGAGCCGCCGCCGCCGCACCGTCGTCGAGGAGATCCGCGCCGAGCGGACACGGGCGTCAAAGGCGATCGGGGAGGCGAAGCGGGTGGGGCAGGACGCCGCCGCTGCCGAGGCCGAGGCCCGCGTGCTCGGCGACCGCCTCGCATCGCAGGAGGCGGAGCTGCGGGAGATCGAAAACCGCCGCGACGCGGACCTACTGCTGCTGCCGAACCTCGGCGAGGACTCCGCGCCCGACGGGGGTGAGGACGACGCGGTGGAACTGCGCAGCGTCGGGACGCCACCGCGGTTCCCGTTCGCGCCGCGCGACCATGTCGACATCGGAACCGCCGCCGGCGTGATCGACCTGGAGCGCGCTGCGCGCACGTCGGGCGCGAGATTCGTGTACCTCCTCGGTCCGATGGTGCGGCTGCAGCTCGCCCTGGTGTCGTTCACGTTGGACCTGCTCGAGTCGGCGGGGTTCATCCCGGTCATCCCGCCGGTGCTGGTGCGGGAGGAGGCGATGTACGGGACCGGGTTCTTCCCGACGGACCGGGCGTCGATCTACCAGACCGCCGACGACGACCTCTACCTCGTGGGGACGTCCGAGGTGCCGCTCGCGGCGCTGCACCTGGACGAGATCCTCGACGGCGACGCGCTCCCGCTGCGCTACGTCGGGATGTCATCGTGCTTCCGCCGTGAGGCGGGCGCGGCGGGAAAGGACACCCGCGGCATGTTCCGCGTGCACCAGTTCGACAAGGTCGAGATGTTCTCGTTCTGCCACCCGGACGTCTCGCAACAGGAGCACCAGCTCATCCTGTCGCTGCAGGAGCGCATCCTGCAGGCGCTCGACCTGCCGTATCGCGTGGTCGACATCGCCGTGGGCGACCTCGGCGCGTCGGCCGCCCGCAAGTTCGACTGCGAGGCGTGGATGCCGGGTCAGGATCGCTACCGGGAGGTGACCTCAGCCTCGAACTGCACCGACTACCAGGCGCGGCGGCTCCGCACGCGCTTCCGGTCGGGCAAGGCGACCGAGCCGGTCCACACACTGAACGGGACCGCCGTCGCCCTCGGCCGCACCATGATCGCCATCCTCGAGAACCACCAGCGAGACGACGGTTCCGTCGCGGTCCCGATGCCGCTGCTGCAGTACGGAGCCCCGACGGAGATCACACCGAAGTAGTGGCCCCTCGCGTCGCGGTCGTCGGTCACGTCGAGTGGGTGACCCACGCGCGCGGGCATGTGCCGGCGGTCGGCCAGATCGCCCACCTCGGGGATTGGTTCGACGAGCCCGCCGGCGGGGGCGCGGTCACCGCGGCGCAGGTCGCCCGGCTCGGCGCGGACTGCCACTTCTACACCGCCCTCAGCGACGACGGCTTCGGCGAGGCCAGCCGCCAGAAGCTCTTGGAGGGCGGCGTCAACGTCCTGGCGGCTCCCCGGACCGAGGCGCAGACGCGGGCGTTGACGGTGGTGGACCCGTCGGGTGAGCGGACGATCCTGGTCACGGGTGCCCGCCTCTCGCCGCGTATCGACGACCCGCTGCCCTGGGGTGAGCTCACGCGATGCGACGCCGTGTTCTTCACCGGCGACGACCCGCGTACCCTGATCGCGGCCCGATCTGCGCGGCACCTGGTGGTGACCGCACGGCGGTTGGCGTCCCTCGTCGAGAGCGGCGTGCGGGCGGACGTGGTGGTGGCGAGCGCGGCGGACCCCGACGAGGCGTTCGACCCGGCGTCCCTGCCGGTTCCGCCACGCGCGTTCGTGTTCACGGAGGGCCGGCGGGGCGGGCGAATCGTGGTTGCCGGTCGGGAGCGCCGGTTCGAGCCTGCGTCCCCGCCGGGGCCGATCATCGACGCCTACGGCGCCGGCGACAGCTTCGCGGGTGGCCTGACGGTGGGCCTCGCGCGCGGCCTTCCGCTCGACGAGGCGGTCGCGCTGGCCGCCCGCTGCGGAGCGGCGGCCCTGACCGGCCGCGGCGGACTCGGGGGCGTGTCAGGCACTTGACGATTGACAACGGCGCGACTGCCATTCGCGGTGTCAGGCACTTGACGTTGACGCGGCACACGACGGGCGCAGGCCCAGGCGTCGTGGCGGTCCGTCTGTTGCGGGCATACTCAGGCCATCCGACCGAGCTGCTGGGAGGGTGAGGATGAGCCAGTTCGACGCGCTGAAGGCGGCGTTGCGAGTACCACTCGCGGAGGCGGTGTTCAGCCGCCGATCACGGCGCGTGGGGCTGGGCATGCGCATCCCCGACGGTCCGCTCGCATACGAGTCGCCGCATGCGCCGGTGCCCTTGTCGGAGCTCGAGGAGGCGTTCCTCGTCTGGGTCGGGACCGGGGTCACCGGTCTCGCGCTCGCCGACCTCCCGACCGACGGCATCGCCTGGATGCACGGCTTCTCCGGCCGGTCGTGGCCGTGCTCGTGCAACTCGCATTCCACCGAGCTCTTCTTCACCAACGACGCCGGCCTGCACCTGGTGCGCCTCGGTGGGGACACCCCCGACGACGTCGCGGTGTTCACGGGTCGGACGGAGGATGGCGTCATCGACCAGATCCTCACCCGGTTCCGCGCGGCCACGACCACGCTGGAGGCCGGTCGCGCGGACCTGCCGCGGGGCGAGCCGGGTCTCTTCGCCTTCAACGCATGGAACGTGAACCAGCCGGGCTCCACCCTGTTCGTGCCGGTGACGAACACGACGATCGAGTACATGACGCTGCTGTTCATCTACTTCGACGAGCTCAACCGGTTCAGCGTCGTCGACGAGCTCTCGGGCGGACGCAGGTGCGGTCTCGACCGTTGGGTCCGGTCAGGGCGGCTCGGCGCGGTCGATCTCTCGCTGATGGACCTCGAGCTGCGGGTGCTGACGACGCTGAACGTGGAGGGCGCGTTCATCTGCCAGAACATGAACCTCGCGGCGCAGGCCCTCGGGCTCGGCGGGTGGGCGTTCACCGGATTCCTGCCGCACCACGCGATGGGCGCCGATCCCGCCCATCGCGGACTGGGATTCCGGTTCGTCACGCCGGAGCACACGCCCCGGCACGCGTCGAAGCCGGTCCCGGTGGGCCGCGACGGCGTCCTGGAGGCCCTGTGCCCGCCGTACGTCGCGGACATGGGGGAGGCGGTCGACGGCTACCTCGAGACGTGGTCGGCGGCGTCGGGAAAGGCCTCCGCGTTCGACCGCGCGGACGAGGTGATGCGGGCGCGTCCGCTGCCCACCCCGGAGACGGTCGAGATCGTCAAGGCGTTCTGCACGTACGTGCACGAGACCTACGGTCGCTTCCCGGCGTTCATCGACCCGATGTTCGTCAGGCTCGTCTTCCAGGCCCACCATCTCGACGTCGACTTCTACGACCAGAAGTACCGGGGCGACGCCCTGAC
>CAYTRV010000079.1:0-9519 GCA_964440285.1 uncultured Bifidobacteriaceae bacterium | reverse complement strand
CTGACCGCGACCGCGACAACGACGCCGTCGCAAACGTCCGCGACAACGACGACGACAACGACGGGACCCTCGACCGCGACGAGTAGGCGGCGCGAACCACAGTTGACGCATCGACCCCGACCGCGCCGGGGCCGATGCTGCCGAGGGAGTTGCCCGCCGGCTCCCGTTCGCGTATGAATCCCTGGGCCATACGTCTCGGAGCCGGACCGATCGAAAGGGGTGGCCGAATGAACGTCTCACGGGGGCTGAAGCGCCGTATCGTGCTGCTGGTCTGCGTGATCGGCGTACTCGCGTCCAGTGCGGTCGCGCAGGCGGTGATCACCGGCACGGTCGTCAACACCGCCGGCGTCCCGGTCGACTCGGCGAGCGTGCAGGCCACGAACGCCGCCGGCACGTTCGGGGGATCCGACTTCTCCACCGACGAGAACGGACTGTTCTCCATCACGACGTCAGGGGCGGGGCCGTTCACGCTGGTGGCCACCGAGTTCGACGGCTGCAGGCCGTTCGTTGACCCCGGGCGGAACGCCTCGACGACGCTCGGCGGTGTCGTCGACCCCACCGCGGGGCTCGTCATCACACTCGACGTCCGTGACTTCTGCCAGGGCACCCCGCCGACCGGAGCGCCCCAGCCGACGGGGATCGTGGACGGCGCTGCGCGCCGGATCGTGATGCCGGCAGGCGGCGTCGCCTACGTGCAGGCCCGGCTTCCATCAGGTGCCGTCGACCCCAGGATCCTGCTCGCAGACGGCACGCGTGTCAGCCCGGCTCGCGTGGCTTCCTTCGACGACCTCCAGCTCAACGCCCCCGCGGTCCCGTACAACGGACCCCTCCAGCTCCAGTTCGGGACATCCGGCGGGGCGACGATCACCCGCAACATGGGGACGCTGATCGTGCTGGCGCTGACGTTCACGCCTGCCGCCCCGGGGGTTCCCTACGACGTCGAGGCGATCGTCGACATCTCCGGCTCAATGGCGGGTACCGACCCGACGTTCCTGCGCAAGGACGCGATCAGCCTGCTCGCGGATCTCTCCGGCACGGCCGACGGGTTGGGGGCGGTCGGGTTCGACAACAACTTCCAGCCGATCTTCGACCTCACCCGGACCTCCTCCCAGGGGGTGATCAACTTCCTCAAGGCACGGGCGCGGGCGCGGATCATCAACCGCGGCGGCACCGACTACAACATCGGCATGGACAAGGCGTGGGAGGCGCTCAACGCAGCCGGGGTCGACCCGAACAAGCCGAAGCTCGTGATCTTCCTGACCGACGGCGGCCACAACGCCGGGACGTACAACAACGGGCACCTGCGCTTCGCGGCGCCTGGGACGTTCAACGCCGTCACGCAGCGGTCGTGGCCGGTCTGCGTGGTGCAACTCGGCAACCCGGCGTCGTTCCAGGCCGTCGACGTCGCGCGCCTCAAGCGCATCGCCGCTGAGACCGGTGGCAGGTACTTCGCCACCCAGAGCGCCGCGAAGCTGAGCGGCATCTACTTCCAGTGCCGCGGGCAGGGCACGGGGCAGCGGGCCCTGCTGACACGGGTGTTCGTGTTCCTCAGAGCGAACCAGCAGCGACAGTTCGTCAGGCTGCTGAGGAGGAACCTCAAGCAGGTGACGTTCTTCGTCAGCTCCGGCGGCACGTTCACGTTCCAGATCGCGCTGCGCGACCCGAGGGGCCGGTTGATCACCCCGGCGACCAAGCGTCTGGGCGTCGTCTTCCGGCGCGGCGGCACGTTCGCGTTCTTCCGCATCACCAGGCCGATCCCCGGGAACTGGCGGGTCATCGTGACGGCCAGGCGGATCACCGCGCCACGAGGCCAGGGGCAGGTCACCATCTCGGTGCCCACGAAGTGAGCCGCGGCGGCCGGGACGGGGCGCGTTCCCGTCCCGGCCGCCATCCACGCGTCCGCTCGATCAGGCCGGGTGCGAGTGCTCCCGGTGGCGGCGGCGGAAGGCCTCGCCCTTCTCCCTGTTGCCGCAGACCTCCATCGAGCACCAGCGCTTCGACCGGTTGCGCGACTCGTCGAAGTACACCCACCGGCATCGATCCCGCGCGCACGCCTTGAGCCGCGACCACGAGTCGTCTGCGATCGCGGCGTGGACCGCGGCGACGATGTGCCCCAGCGCCCCGTCCACGCCGCGCGCGGTCGGCTCCGCCCGCACGTCCCCGCAACAGTCGAAGCGCAGGCGGACCCCCGCACGCACGGCAGCGTCGTCGAGGATGGCTGCCGCCGAGGGATCCTCGCCGCAGGCGTTGTTCGCGGCGATCAGCGCTCGCACCGCTTCACGAAGGGCGATCGCCCGTGACAAGTCCTCGCGACTCACCGGCACCTTGGACGCGAGTAGCCCGCGGCCCACGAGCCAGTCACGGAGCGCGGTGCTGCTCGTCAGCTCCTCCGGGCCATCCTCCAGGTTCACCGTGTTCGTGAACGATGTGATGAGCGCGATCTCGGGTGAGGGCGTCGAGGACATGACCATCAGTCTAGCCGATCAGGGCAACCAGTCACTCAACTTGACAGGTTTGCCATGGAACCAGTAAACTCGCCTTGATGGTTTCGCAAGCGTGCTCGGGCCGCAGGCCCGTGATTCAAGAAGGCGGGGGGACGATGAACCTGAACCTGCACCCGTTCGTGGCTGAGGCCCTGGCAGCCGAGCGTCACTCGGAGCTCGAGCGCGCGATGGCCCGGCGCCGGCTGATCACCCTGGCGCGCGGCCGCGTGGCCGCTCCCCGGACCGACGTCGTCATCCGTGACGCCGCGCCGAGCGACGAGCTGGTGCTCAGCCGCCTCGCCGCGCTCGAGGGGCGTGCCAGGCTCTGTGGCGAGGTGCTCGTTGCGAGCGTGCGGGGTCGCGTGCAGGCCGCGATCTCGGTGCGCGGCGGCGACGTCCTCGCCGACCCCTGCGAGCCGACGGCTGAGCTCGCCGCCCTGCTTCGCCTCCGCGCGCGGCAGGTGCGGGCACGCACGGCGCGCTAGACGTTGAAGCGGATCTGCATCACGTCGCCTTCCTGCACGACGTAGTCCTTGCCTTCCATCCGCACCAGCGCCTGCTCGCGCGCGCGCGCGAACGAGCCGACCGCGACAAGGCTGTCCCACGCGACGACTTCGGCCCGGATGAACCCGCGCTCCATGTCGGAGTGGATCTTCCCGGCCGCGCGGTCGGCTGTCGTCCCCCGCGTGATCGGCCAGGCACGGGCCTCCGGCGGCCCCGATCCGGTGAAGAACGTCACGAGGTCGAGTAGGCGGTAGGCGACCGCGACCAGGGCGGGCGCGCCGCGCTCCTCGCCGAGTCCGAGCTCCACCGCCAGCTCGGCGGCCTCCGACGGGTCCATCCCCGCCAGCTCGAGCTCCACGCCGACGGGCAGCGCCATGGCTTGCGCCCCGCTCGCGGCGGCAAGCGCCGCCACGTCGGCCGGGGGATCGCCCGGGTCGTCGGTGTTGACGAGGTAGAGGACCGGTTTCGCGGTGAGCAGGCCCATCTCGCCGGCCAGGGTGCGCGCCGCCTCACTGCCCGCCGCTCGGGCCGGCTGCCCCTCGTCGAGCACCGCGGCGAGCGACGCGATCGCCGTCAACTCCGCCCTGGCCTGCGCGTTCCCCGTGCGTGCCGCCTTCGCTGTCTTCTCCTCGCGGCGTGCGAGCTGCTCCCGGTCCGCGAGCGCCAGCTCCAGATCGACCGCCTCGACGTCCGCGACGGGATCGATCCGCTCCAGCGGATGCCCCACCTCGGCGTTCGCGAACTCGCGGACCACGTGGATCAGCGCATCGACTTCGCGCAGGCGGCCGAGCGCCTGCCCGCCGAGCCCCTCGCCCCGTCCGGCGCCGGCCGCCAAACCCGCGATGTCGACGACCTGCACCTGGGCGGCGACCCGACGGGGGATGTCCTGCACGTCGGCGATCGCGTCGATTCGAGGATCCGGGACGTCCGCCGCGCCCTTCCGTGGCTCCCGGGTGGAGTACGGGTACACGGCGACCTCCGCCGCGTCACCGGTGATCAGGTTGAACAGGGAAGTCTTGCCGGAGTTGGCGAGACCGACGAGGCCGAGCTCCACGCGGCGGGAGGCTAGCAACCGGCGACCGGTAACCTCTCTCGGGAAGCGAACCCTGGAGGCATTCGGCATGGCAGAAGCGACGGCGGCGCTCGCGACCCGGCTCGAAGAGGACATGAAGTCGGCGCTGCGCGCCGGCGAGAAGCTGCGGCTCGGTGTGATCCGCCGGGCCCGGGCGGCGATCAAGAACGCCGAGATCGCAGCCCGTGAGCCGCTCGACGACGCAGCGGTGGAGCGCGTGCTGAAGGGCATCGTCAAGCAGCACCGGGAGTCGGTCGAGCAGTTCGAGGCGGCGGGCCGGGCCGACCGGGCCGCCGACGAGCGGGCCGAGATGGCGGTCGTCGAGGAGTACCTGCCCGAGCAGCTGGACGCCGCGACGATGGAGCCGGTCGTCGCCGCGGTCATCGCGGAGCTGGGCGCGACCGAGCCGAAGGCCTTGGGAGCGGTGATGAAGGCCGCGATGGCGCGGCTCGGCAGCGCCGCCGACGGCAAGGAGGTCAGCGCGATCGTCCGGCGACTGCTCGGCGGGGGCTGACGTGCCGCGGTGGGGGCAGTTCGCCGCCGCGGCGCCGGACATCGCCGACGGCGCCCGCGCCTTCCTCGAGGCCCGGAAGCACCTGAGCCTCGCGACTCTTCGCCGCGACGGGGCGCCGCGCATCAGTGGGATCGAGGTCCAGATCCTCGACGACGACCTCTGGCTCGGCTGCATGTGGCGGTCACCGAAGGCGCTGGACCTGCAGCGTGACCCCCGGTTCGCGTTGCACAGCTCGTCGATCGACCCGCCGGAGTGGGCGGGAGACGCCAAGGTGGCCGGCCGGGCGGTGGAGACCGACGACTACAACACCAAGGCCCGCATCGTGGCGGCTGCCGGAGGCGCGCCGCCCGGACCGTTCCACCTGTTCCGCCTCGACATCGACGAGGTCGTCGTGATCACCCTCGGTGACCCGCCCGACCACCTCGCCGTCCGGCGCTGGACCGCCGCCGCCGGCGTGCGCGACTTCGAGCTGCGCTGACCGCGCACGGTGTGCGCGACGGACCGGCGTTGACTAAGTCATACGGACTAAGCTAAGCTGTGGGCCGTATGAGCCGGATCGTCAACGTTCACGAGGCGAAGACGCATCTCTCACGGCTGCTGGAGGTCGTCGTGGCCGGCGAGGAGATCATCATCGCGAAGAACGGGATCCCCTACGCAAAGCTGGTGCCGATCGAGGCGCCTGGAAGTCGTCCGCTCGGCTTCGTCAAGGGGCGTGTCTCCGAGCGGTTCTTCGAGCCGCTGCCCGACGACGAGCTGGACATGTGGGAAGGCACGTCTGGAGGCAAATGAGCCGGGTCTTGCTGGACACGCACGCGCTGCTCTGGGCGCTGACCGAGCCTCGGCGGCTTTCGAAGTCGGTCAGATCCCTCCTCGGCCGACTCGAGACCGAGGTCTGCGTTTCAAGCGTGTCGGCCTATGAGATCGCCCGCAAGCATCAGCTTGGGCGTCTCGGGACCGCCGCCGCGGTAGTCGAAGGGTACGGGGGGCATCTCCGCACGCTTCGAGCCGACGAGCTGCAGCTCTCGAGCATGCACGCGCTCCTCGCCGCTCGGCTCCCGACACCTCACCGCGATCCCTTCGGCCGTCTCATCGCGGCGCAATCGCTGATCGAGGACATCCCCGTGGTCACGAGGGACGAGGCGATCGCCGCGCTCGGCGCGTCGACGATCTGGTAGTCGGGGCTACGCCCCGCCGAAGCCCACTCGGGACGGCTCGCCCGGCACCAGCCGGACGTAGACGAGCTCGCCGACGTTCAACCAGTGCGTCCCCTCCTCGGCCTCGACCGAGCGCCAGTCGCCCTTGCCGTTCGCGAGGCTCCCGACGAGGCCCTGCGCCGCGTCTTCCGCGATCGTGAGACGGAGGATGGTGCCGCCCTCGAACCCGATCTCCACCCGGCGTCCGGCCATCAGTTGGACGCCAGGACGGTGAGTGTCTTCGGACGCTCGATCGGCGGACTCCACGCGGGGAGGCGCTTGATGATGTCGACGTGTTTCATCGACTCGATCTGATCGGTGAACTTCAGCAGCTGGTTCCGCCCGTACTTGCGGAACGCCGCGACCCCGAACGCCTCGTACAGGAACCGCACGGCACGGGGCGACATGGTCCGCCGAATGACGTTGAACGCCTCCGGGCCACGTCCGAGGACGGTGAGCATCGCGATCTGCGGCAGGCGGACGGTGAAGCGCCACTCGCGGGCGAAGAGCCCCATGATCCGCAGCAGGTTCCGGCCGATCTCGCGGTTGAACAGCCGCAGCCACCCCTGCGAGGAGTAGAAGCGGAGCATCCCTTTCCAGGTCTCCATCTGCAGCTGGTATGGCGTCATGTTCTTCGGGGTGATGATGCAGTGGTGCCCGTCGTACAGCGAGTAGTCCTGGGTGATGACCCTCCCGTCCGAACGCATCTGTGCGTCGAACGCGGTGCCCGGAAGCGTGGTGAGCATCATCATCTGGAGGGTGTCGACCTTGTGCTCCAGGGCGAAGTCGATGGTGGCGCGGACGGTCTCCGGGGTGTCGGTGTCGGCCCCGACGACGAACATGCCGTGCACGCGAATGCCGTAGTCGTGCAGCAGCTTGATGGAGGTCGTGATGTGCTCGACCTTCTGCTTCTTGTTGTACGAGTCGAGCCCCTCCTGCGTGATCGACTCGAACCCGACGTACACCATGTAGCAGCCGGAGTCGCGCATCAGGGTGAGCAGCTCGTGGTCCGGCTCGAGCGTCGTCTTCGACTTGTAGAGGGAGTCCGCGCGGATCTGGGCGGTCCACATCGGCGTGACGCCTTCCTCGAGCATCTGCCGGAACAGCGCCTTCGACTGCTTCTTGTCGACGATGAAGATGTCGTCGTAGAAGAACACGCGCTCGGGCTTCGCGAGCCGGAGCTCGTGCATGACGTTCTCCACGGAACGGCTGCGCAGCTTGCGGCCGAACATCTTGATGACCGAGCAGAAGTTGCAGTCGTACGGGCAGCCCCACTTCATCATGAGCGGGTACGTCACCATCTTCTCGCGTGACGCGAGCAGTTCCAGGGCCGGGAACGGGAGGGCGTCGAGGTCTTCGCTCGACGCGGGGGGCGCCTCGGGGTTGTTGACCTGCTGGCCGTCCCTGCCGATCCACGAGAGGCCGGGAACGCCGTGAAGCTCGTCGCGGGCACCCCCGCGCACGAACCAGTCGAACAGCTCGACGAACCCGACGTGCCCCTCGCGCCTGATCACGTAGTCGGCGTGCTTGAGCGCCTCGTCGGCCATGAACGTCACGTGCGAACCACCGAACACCACCGGGATGTCCCTCGCACGGAGCCGTTCGGCGTACGCGTACCCCTCGAGCGTGGTGTTGGTGGTGGTGGAGATGCAGACGAGATCGGCGCTCTCGACGTCCGCCCAGTCGACCTCGACGCCCTTGATCAGCTCGCAGTAGATCCACTGGTCGACCGTCGGGTCCTTCTCGCGGATGCATGCGGCGAGGAGGGGCAAGCCGAGTTTCGGGAGGTTCGCGATCTCGTAGATCGTCGCGCCGCGGGGCTTTGGCTCGATGTAGCGGATCTTCATGTGCGAGGACTCCGTGAGGTTCGTTTCAGTGGGACTGGACGAGCTCGGTGAGCACGCCACCGCTGGCGTTGGGGTGGATGAAGGCGATCATGTGGCCGCCGAGCCCTCGCCGCGGTTCTGTGTCGATCAGCTCGGCGCCGCCGTCACGCAGCTCGGCGAGCGCGGCGGCGAGGTCGTCGACCTCGAATGCGACGTGGTGGAGCCCCGGGCCGCAGCGTTGCAGGAACCGCGCGACCGACCCGCTCGGGTCCACGGGCTGGATGAGCTCCACGTGGCTCGTTCCGGCGCCGAGCGACACCGCCTCGACCCCCTGGTCGTCAAGCCGCTCACGCACCTCGACCGACATCCCGTACCGGTCGGTGTACATCGGGATGACCGCGTCGAGGTCGTCGACGGCATAGCCGACGTGGTGGATTCGCCCCAGGTGCACCGCGCTACTCTAGCGCTCAGCCTGCGCCTTGGGCGTCGCACGGGTCGTCGTGGCCTGGCCGCGGCGAAGCCCGGGCGGGTTTCGCGGCAATCCGGGGCGCGGACTTCGTGCTCCTGCCGCACGCATGGCGGGGAACCTCCGGGTGAAAGCCGTCGCGTGCGACGTCCTCAGTCGCCGCCGCTGCCGGAGGAGTCGCCGCCGGAGCCCGACTCCGACCCCGTGGTCGTCTCCTTGCCGCTCTTGTCGAGGTCGCCTCCGGAGTCCGCATCCGAGTCCTCGCCGCCGCCTCGCTCGCTCCTGCCGGACCCGCTGGTTCGCGTCCGGTCGCCGTCAGTGTCCTCGTCACGGTCGGCGCGCGCGCGGTCATCGTCGCTGCCGC
Source organism: uncultured Bifidobacteriaceae bacterium (assembly GCA_964440285.1). Classification (GTDB taxonomy): domain Bacteria; phylum Actinomycetota; class Thermoleophilia; order Miltoncostaeales; family Miltoncostaeaceae; genus CALMEC01. The sequence continues at coordinate 1,097 of CAYTRV010000079.1, read as the reverse complement.
TCCTGCGGCCGGAGCGGTCGCCGGCTTCGTCGCCGTCGCCGCGGCCCGAGCGTGACTCGTCGCCATCGTCGTCGCCGCCCCCGGAGTCAACCGATCCGGGGCCGGAGTTCGACGACGGTCCGGTATTCGACGTCCGCGCGCTCCCGCCGGCTGGGTCGCCGTTGGAGATCGGTGACGACGCGGCGCTCGCCGCCGCGGCCCGCTGCACGAAGAGCTGGGTGGACTTCTCGTTCGCGGGCGTCTGGTCGACGACGGGGACGACCACGCTGCCGCCGACCATCGCGGCGGCGACGATTCCCGCGACGGGGAGCGCACGGCCCACCGGGACGCCCGGCGGCAGGTTGGTGATGGTCGCGGCCAGTGCCGGGTCGCTGATCCGCAGCGCGAAGGGCGCGAGTCCGATCGGGATCAACCCCCACGCCACGGCCCGGGTGTCGCGGAGGCGCTTGCGGGCGCGGAAGAGGGCCTGGTGGACGGCGTTCGGCGTGGTGCCCAGCTCAGTCGCGATCGCCTGGGCGCCGATGCCGGCCTGGTCCATCTCGATGGCGCGCCGCTCGCGCGGCGGCAGCGCCGCCATGTCGCGGAGTGCGCCGGCAAGCTCCTCACGGTGCTCCACCAGTGACTCGGTGTCGTCGAGCGCTGCCGTTCCGAGGATGTCGGGCTCCGCGACCGGATCCGCGCGTCGCGCGGCGCTGCGCCGCTCGTCGATCGCCAGGTTGCGCACCACCCGGAAGAGCCACGGCCGGGCTGCCGTCGGCGCCTCATCCGAAGCGGCGAGTCCGAGGAGCCGAAGGTACGCCTCCTGCACGATGTCCTCGGCGGTGTCCGACCGGTCGCCGAGCACACGCCGGGCGTACATCACGAGATCCGAGTGATGCGCCCACTGCCGGGCGGTCTCGGCGAAGCTTCCCTCGTTCCGGTGGGTCCCGCTTTCCATGCACGTTCCTTACGTTCGCTCACCCAGAACCACGCATGGGCCGCGGGTTCCTTACGAGCGTCCGCTGAATCTCGACCAGGTCCGGCGAATCGCCGAAATCATGATAACGCCTTACGATGATTTCGCGGCCCGCTGGACGCTCTTAGAACCGCGCCCGGCG
>CAYTRV010000078.1:0-9704 GCA_964440285.1 uncultured Bifidobacteriaceae bacterium | reverse complement strand
CCGATCTGGCTCGTGGCTAAGTCGACGATCGGGCGGGTTATGTCGGGCATCGGCCGGGAAGCCTAGCGACTCACGTGACCGGGGCGCCCCGGAGCGGTTCCGGGGCGCCCGGTCGCGAGGTGACTATGCTTCCGCGAGTGCCTTCATCTCGGCTTCGGCGGCGCGGATCTCGCCCACGAGGCGGTCGATCTCCGTGTCGAGCCCGGCCTCTCCGCCCTTCTGGCGGACGACGAGATGGCCGATCTCCTCCGCGTAGCCGTTGACCTTGCGCTTGAGCACGAGCTCCTGCCCCTTGTCCTTCGCCTCCGCGAGGCCCTCCTGAGCGGTCCCGGCGACCTTCTTCGCGGCGTCAACTGCCTTGTCAAGAAGCCCCATTGGATCCTCCTCGTAACGACAACTTGAACGGAGTCTAGTGCTCAGGCCCCGAAGTGTGTTGAGGATGTCACCTCCCGGGTGGAGCGCTCGCGTCAGGTGCGCTCCTGGCTCCACACGACTCCGGCGAGGATCGCGCTGACCGCGGACGCGATGAGCCCGAGCCACGCGCCGAACTTGAGGCCACCGCCGTCGATGACGTGCGTGAGGGCCCAGAAGAACACGAGGAGCGCCGACAGCGCGCCGGCGCCGATCGTCGCCCACTTGACGGGCAGCGGGAAGTTGAGCGCCTCGGCCGCGTAGACGCCCCCCGCGACGATGGCGAGGATCAGCGCGATCCACCATGAGTCGATGGCGGTTCCCTTGACGCTGAGGTCGCCGAGGTCGATGCCGGGGATGTCCACGGACGGTGCGTCCACCCCGTACCACTTGAGGAACAGGCTGACGATGAAGACGAGCATGGCTGCCGCAACGCCGAGCATCTTCTGCTCTCTGGGAAGTCCTTTGATCCTGTCCATCCGCTCTCCTTAGGTTCCGTGCTCGCGTAGCCGCACTGGGGGATTGTGCCCCGGGATGACGACATGGGGGTCGAGCGCCCGGATGCGGCGGAACGCGTCGAGGTGCGCGTCACGCTCGGGGAAGGCCGCTGGAAGCTCCATCCGGTCGAACCAGCGTGGATCGGGACCGAGTGTGTCACCTGCGAGGATCACCCGCCCATCTTGGCAGTCGGCGATGACGGCGATGTGCCCGGGGGAGTGTCCGGGGGTGTGGATCCAGCCGAGGCCGGGCCGGATGTCGCCACGATCGCCGGTCAGGACCCGCACCGCGACGCGTTCGAGCACGCCCTGCTGCATGCGCGCATGCGGGGTGTCGAGCTCCGCCTCGTGGACGAACAGGTCGACCTCGCCGAGCTGCGGAACGGCGGAGAGGTGGTCGGAGTGCAGGTGCGTCATCACGACGGTGCGGACGTCGTCGGCTGCGAGCGCCCTCGTGGCGAGCGCACCGACAAGCATGTCGCCCTGGGTCTGGTATCCGGGGTCGACGACGATCGGCTCGGACCCCGTGAGCAGGACCGTGTTGGGCCAAGCGATCATCCCGTGGACGGCGTCCGGGAAGCCGCGATACGTCGCGAAGGTGCCGGCGCTCGTCGACCCTCGAACCTCGATGATCTCGTCGCGAAGGAGCGCGAGGACGATGCGGTGCGCGGGGACCAGCACCTCCCAGCGCCACGGGCCTATGGGGCGACCTCCGCCTCGGCGGGGACCGGTGGGGAGCCGTCGGGCTCGGAGTGGCAGGGCGCCTCGAGGAACGGGGCGGTCGGGTCTGCAGAGGCCCGCCGCCGCCGGAACCACTCCGCGGACGCGCGGTGCGCGGGGGCGACGGCCGGGGCGAGGATCACGCCGATCAACCCGGCGGCGAAGATCGAGCGACCGCGGCGTCTGCGCCGGTCGGATGCTTTCACGTCACTTCAGGAGCGCGAGGAACTCGTCGACCGGGATGGCGGTCAGCGTCTGGAAGTGCGCGGTGCCGCGCGCGGCGAGCTCGACGGAGACCCGGGCGATGACCTTCTCGTCCGGCGCCTCGACGATGTTCACGAAGTCGTACGGGCCGAGGACCGCCCACTGGGAGACGACCTTCGCCCCCATCTGCTCGATCTCGGTGTTGACTTCCTTGAGCCGTCCGGGGTGCGCCTTCAGCGTTCCGGCGCCGTGTGGGCTGAGCGTGCTGAGGAGGATGTAGGTCGGCATCGGTCTCCTTCGGGCGAGGCGAGGTGTGCGCCGGGGCGAGACTACCACGGGTCCTCGCTACGATTGGCCGGATGCGCCGCCGCTCCCGACTTCTCCCGTCTCCCGCCGCTGCCGCCGCGGTCGGCGCCGCCTCGGGAGTGCTGATGCTCGCGGCGGTGTTCCTCCCGTGGTACGCGGCGAACCTCGGCCCTCCGGCGTCATCGGGTACGGCAAGCGGGTGGGAGGCGACTGCCGTGGCAAAGGGCGCCCTGGCCCTGGGTGTCATCTGGATGCTGGCCTCCGCTTTGCTCTTGGCGGACCATTTCGACGCCTACCGCGTCGATGCACGAACCGCCGAGGCCATCGGGTGGCTGGTCGCGGGATGCGCGCTGCTGGCCGGAGCCCTGGTGGCCTACCGGCTGTTCCGGCCGCCCGACCCGGCGGACTTCCTGTCGCGCGACATCGGACTGTTCGTGGGCCTGGTGGCCGCCGCGATCGGCGTGGCCGCCGGGCTGGCGCAGGCGTCACGGCGCTGAGCGAGTAAAGCAACCACCGGCGGGGTCATGCGGATCGCGCTGAACGCGGCGATCGACACACGCCGACGAGACGGGGACCGGCCGCTTGCGACGACATCGCCGATCCGCGTCTCGCGGCCGCCGGTCGTGATCCCGCAGCGTCCTCGGTGGCGGCATCCCGACGAGGCGCGCCCGTGTCTCGGGCCGGCCGCGAGCACACTCATCTCGGCCGGCCGAGGACCGCACGGCCTGCTCAGATTCGCTACGGGAGGCGACGCTCGATGCTGCGAACCGTGTCTCCTGCGCCGACGCGTGCGCTGTCGGTCCCGGTTCCACCGGACACGAGGTCCCTGCCGAGCCCGCCGACCAGAAGATCGTTGCCGCTGCCGGCCAGCAGCCGGTCGGCGCCTGCCCGCCCGTAGAGCTTGTCGGCCCCGGCCGCACCGGAGAGCGTGTCCTTGCCGGCCCCGCCGTCGAGGACGTCGTTGCCGCCCAGGCCATACAGCGTGTCGTTGCCGCCCAGGCCGCAGATGACGTCCTTGCCGGCCGTGCCGGTGATCGTGTCGGCGCCTGCGGTTCCGACCCAGGTACAACGCTCGCGATTCGCCGCGAGGGCGTACGGGATCGCCCGCACATTCGTGGTGGCGGCGTCGTTGGCGGCGATCGGGTCCTTCGCGCCCGGCAGGTTGACCGTCGCGGTGTTGGTCAGAGTCGTGCGCGTCGTCGGCTTGACGACGATCTGGATGGACCGCGCAACCCCGACGCCGGGGTCCTGCCACGTGCATTTGACGGTGCCGCTCGCGCCGACGGCCGGCGTGGCGCACGCGCCTCCGACCGAGGCGACACTGCGAACGAACGTGACGGTCGCGGGGAGCTGGTCGGTGACGGCCATGCTCTTGGGAATGCCCGGACCGACGTTGGTGGCGGTCAGCGTGTATGTGAGCTCCCGCCCGATGTTCGCCGGATCGGGCGTCGCCGTCTGGGTGATCGCTCCGTCGGAGGCCACCGGCGCCGCCGCTGCGCCCCCCGCGAGCATCCCGCACGCCGCGAGGCCCACGAGGACCGCGGCTGCGATCAGTCGTGCGCCATCTGCGCCGTTGGTCCGCGCTGCCACCATCACGTCACCCCGATTTCGATTCGATCCCATGCTCTGACTATCGGATCGAAGCCCAGAAATCGTTCTGATGGTTCTGACAATTTTTTGTAAATGTGTGCGAACGGGTGCGGTCACGATGTCAACGTCAGGTGCCTGGCACCAGGTTCAAAGCCTCGGTGACGGGCCGGTTCAGGTGCCGGCGCCCACAGGCGTGTCGACCACCCGGAACACGAGCAGGCCCTCGTCATCGGCGTCCACCTCGACGTGATCCCCGTCGGTGAACTCGCCCTTGAGGAGCCGCAACGCGAGCTGGTCCTGGATGCGTTTCTGGATGACGCGCTTCAGCGGCCGGGCGCCGTAGGCCGGGTCGTAGCCCTCGTCCGCGATCGTCCGTTTCGCCGCGTCCGTCAGCGTGATCGTGATGTCGCGCTCCAGCAGGCGCTTCGCGAGCCCGGCGAGCTGGAACTCGACGATCCGGTCGATCTCCTCGCGGCCCAACCGCTGGAACACGACGATCTCGTCGATGCGGTTGAGGAACTCGGGGCGGAACTGCTCGCGCAACGCCCCAAGGACCCGCTCCTCGGCGATGTCCTGGGAGATGCCCTCCATCAGGAACTGGCTCCCGGCGTTCGAGGTCATGATCACCACCGTGTTGGTGAAGTTCACGACGCGGCCTTGACCGTCGGTGAGCCGGCCGTCGTCGAGGAGCTGCAGCAGCACGTTGAACACGTCCGGGTGGGCCTTCTCGATCTCGTCGAGCAGGAGCACTGCGTAGGGACGGCGACGCACGGCCTCGGTGAGCTGGCCACCCTCCTCGAAGCCCACGTACCCGGGCGGCGCGCCGATGAGCCGCGCCACCGCGTGCTTCTCCATGTATTCGCTCATGTCGACGCGCACCATCGCGCGCTCGTCGTCGAACATGAACTCCGCGAGCGCACGGGCCAGCTCGGTCTTCCCGACACCCGTCGGGCCGAGGAAGATGAACGAGCCGATGGGCCGGTTCGGGTCCGAAAGCCCCGCACGGGCGCGCCGCAGCGCGTTCGCGACGGCCTCGACTGCCTGATCCTGGCCGACGACCCGCTCGTGCAGGCGCTCCTCCATGTGGACGAGCTTCTCCACCTCGCCCTCCATGAGCCGGCTCACCGGGACGCCGGTCCATCCGGCGACGACCTCGGCGACGTCCTGCTCGCCGACCTCCTCGTTGAGCATCTGGCTCTCGGCCTGGCGCCGGGCGAGATCATCCTGCGCCTCCGCGAGCGTGCGCTCCAGCTCCGGGAGGGTGCCGAACTTGAGACGAGCCGCCCCCTCCAGGTCGGCCTCCCGCTCTGCGCGCTCCAGCTCCTGACGCGCCTGCTCGATCTCGCTCTTGGCCTGCTGGATGCGTCCGATGATCGCCTTCTCCCGGTCCCAGAGGGCGCGCATCGCCGCGGCCTGCTCGCGCAGTTCCGCGAGCTCCGCCTGCACCGCCTCGCGGCGCGCGACCGAGCCGGAGTCGGTCTCCGGCTTGAGGGCCTGCTCCTCGATCTCGAGCTGGATGATGCGCCGCTCCACCTGGTCGAGCTCCTGCGGAACCGAGTCGATCTCGATCCGCAGGCGGCTCGCCGCCTCGTCGACGAGGTCGATGGCCTTGTCGGGCAGGAACCGCCCGGTGATGTAGCGATGCGAAAGCCGGGCGGCGGCGACGAGCGCCGCATCCTGGATGCGTACCCCGTGGTGGACCTCGTAGCGCTCCTTCAATCCCCGCAGGATCGCGATGGTGTCCTCGACCGATGGCTCCCCGACGTACACCGGCTGGAACCGCCGCTCGAGCGCCGGGTCCTTTTCGATGTGCTTGCGGTACTCGTCGAGCGTCGTCGCGCCGACGGCCCGCAGCTCGCCGCGGGCGAGCATGGGCTTCAGGAGGTTGGCGGCGTCGACGGCGCCCTCCGCCGCACCGGCGCCGACGATGGTGTGGAGCTCGTCCATGAACAGGATGATCTCGCCCTGAGCGTCGGCGATCTCCTTGAGCACCGCCTTCAACCGGTCCTCGAACTCGCCGCGGTACTTGGTACCGGCGACGAGCGCGCCGATGTCGAGGGCGATGACCCGCTTGTCCCGCAGGCTCTCCGGGATGTCGCCCGAGACGATCCGCTGGGCGAGCCCCTCGACGATGGCGGTCTTCCCGACGCCGGGCTCGCCGATGAGCACGGGGTTGTTCTTCGTCCGGCGCGAGAGCACCTGGATGACGCGGCGCACCTCGTTGTCTCGGCCGATGACCGGGTCGAGCTTGCCGCGGCGTGCGGCGTCGGTGAGGTCGCGACCGTACTGCTCGAGCGACTGGTACTTCGCCTCAGGGTTCGGGTCGGTCACGCGGTGCGATCCGCGCACGGACTGCATCGCGGTCAACAGCGCGTCGTGGGTCACGCCGGCCGCGGCCAGTGCGTCACGTGCGGAAGAGGGCTCGCCCACGAGCCCGAGCAGCAGGTGCTCGGTGGAGATGTACTCGTCGTTCAGCCGCTCCGCCTCACGCCCCGCGCGCTTCAGCACGTCGCGCATGACCTGCGAGATGTGCTGTTGGCTGGCGCCACGCACCACCGGCAGGCGCTCCGTCGCCGCGACGGCCTCCGCCCGAAGCGCAGTCGTGTCGGCGCCCGCGGCTTCGAGCAACGGCGTGACGATGCCCTCGTGCGCGTCGAGCAGCGCGACGAGCAGATGCGCCGGCTCGATGATCTGCTGCTCGCGCTCCTGCGCGAGGGCCTGGGCGGCCGCGATGGCCTCCTGGGCACGGACGGTGTACTGATCGACTGCCATGGGTACTCCTACCGTCTCCTGACGATTGGCTGGATGAGGGGGACGAGCTGGCCGCCCCTGCGGGCCGGGACGAGCTCGGTGGACATCGACCGTCGCATCGCCTCGAGTTCCTCGAACGCGGCCGCGGCCTGGGCAAGCATCTGCGACTCCAGTTGCCTCACCCGCGCGAGCACGGCATCGAGGGCACGCTCGAGCTCGAGCACCTGCTCGATCCCCGCCAGGTTGAGGCCGGTCTCGGACATCTCATGGATGCGCCTCAACCTGGCGACATCCGCCTGGCTGTAGAGGCGGGTGCCCCCCTTCGACCGGGACGGTCGAAGGAGCCCGCGCCGCTCGTACATGCGCAGGGTCTGCGGGTGCATGCCGGCGAGCTCGGCGGCGATGCCGATCATGAACACTGCGCGCTGGTCGAAATTCGGCATCTAGTCGGCACCTTCGACACCAACAGCCGCGCAAGGAAATTGAGCGGGCCTCAGGGTCGCGAATCCGCCGCCAACGCGCAGTGGTGAGCGCGGTGAATCGTCCGCCGCAGGCGGCCTGTGGGCCACCCCTCCGAGGTGGGCGACATGCCATCCGCGATTCGGGTGGCTCAAACGTCTCCGGCGGCTGATCATCGGAACAGCCGCTCCCGTGGGTTGCGGCCGTCGAGCGTCGCGAACGCCTCGAGCGCGGCGGTCTGCTCGTCGGTGAGCTTCTCGGGGACCTCGACCCGGATCCGGGCGATGAGGTCGCCGTGCCCGCCGCCCTTGAGGCGCGGGGCGCCCTTGCCGCGCACCCGCAGCGCCTTGCCGCTCTGGCTGCCTGCCGGAACGGTCACCGCGACCTTGCCCTCGCGCGTGGGGATCTCGACCTTCGCACCGAGCGCCGCCTCCGCGAACGTGACCGGCACCTCCAACTCGAGGTCGTCGCCGTTGCGGGTGAAGATCCGGCTGGGCGTGACGTGCGTCGTGACCACCAGATCGCCGGCCTGGGCGCCGCGCGCACCGGCCTGACCGCGGCCGCGCTTGCGGACTTTGGTGCCCGTCTTGACCCCCGCCGGAACCGTGACCTGCTCGGTGCGCCGGACCCGGCGCAGGCCAGCGCCGTGGCACGTGTCACAAGGGTCGTCGATGATCGTGCCGGCGCCCTTGCAGACGGGGCACGGCTGGCTCATGACCTCGAACCCGCCGAGGTTGCGACCGACGACGCCACGGCCGCGGCACTCGCCGCAAAGGCTCGACTTCGACCCGGGCTTGGCGCCCGTCCCCGAGCACGTGGGGCACGCCTCGTCGACCTCGTAGGTGACCGGCACGCTCGCCCCGGCCATCGCCTGGTCGAACGAGAGGGTGACGTTGACCTCGACATCCGCCCCGCGGCGCGGCGCCGCGCGCCCCTGCGCCCGTCCGCCGCTACGGCCGCCGCCGAACATCCCGAACAGGTCCCCGAAGTCGAATCCGGACGGGTCGAACCCGCCGGCGCCGCCCGCACCCGATCCACCGGCGCCGAACGCCTGCGGACCGAGGTCGTACTGCTTGCGCTTCTCCGGGTCGGAGAGCACGTCGTACGCGTGGGAGATCTCCTTGAACCGGTCCTCGGCCTTGGGATCGTCCGGGTTCTGGTCGGGGTGGTACTTGCGGGCGAGCTTGCGGTAGGCCCTCTTGATCTCCTCCGACGACGCGCCGCGCGAGACCCCCAGCACCTCGTAGAGGTCGTTGGCCACTGCGCCTACTCTCCCTCCGCCGGCGGGCGGGCGGCGACGACGACCTTCGCCGGGCGGATGACGGTGTCGCCGATGCGATAGCCCTTCTCGGCGACGTGCACGACCGTGCCCTCGGCATGCTCGTCCGTGGGGTGCTGCGCGACGGCCTCGTGGACCTCCGGGTCGAAGGCCGCAGAGTGGGCCGCGATCTCCTGGACCCCCCGGCCGGCCAACAGCCCGGTCAACTGGCCACGGACCATCTCGACGCCGGCGACGATGGGCGCACCGGCGTCACCGAGCGCCTCAACGGCCCGTTCGAGGTTGTCGATCACCGGCAGGAGTTCGGCGACGAGGTCGCGGACGCCGGCCTTGTGCTGCGCCTCGCGGTCGCGGTCGACCCGTTTGCGGTAGTTGTCGAACTCGGCCTTCAGTCGCTGGAGGGCGTCGAGGTACTCGTCGCGCTCGGCGGCGATGCGCTCGACGACGTCGTCGTCGACGGGCTCTGCCGGGACCCCGTCGGGGGCCCCGGCCCCGACCTCGACCGCCTCCACCGGACCGCCGGCAGGGGCCGGCTCACCGGGCGCGCCGGCCGGCGCGCCCGGGTCGCGGGGGTCGCCGGTCACGCCGCCTCGCCCGCGCCGATCGTGATCTTCCGAGGCTTGACCTCCTCGGCCTTCGGCACGACCACCTCGAGGACGCCGTCCGTGAACGTCGCCGACACCTCGTCCGCCGTGATGCCCTGCGGCAGCGTCAGGCTGCGGGAGAACTTCCCGTAGCTGCGCTCGAGCCGGTAGTAGCGCCCCTCCTCGACGGTGTCCTTGAACGTGCGCTCGCCCGAGACGGTGAGGACGTTGTCGTCGATCTCCACGTCGACGTCCTCGGCGGTGAGGCCGGGAAGCTCCGCCTTCAGCACGACGGCGTCCTTGGTCTCGAAGACGTCGACGGCGGGCGCCCACGTGTGGGTGCCGGTCACGCCCTCACCGAGGGACCGCGCGAACAGGCGGTTGATGTCGTCCCGGAACGACGTGATGTCGCGGAACGGATCGAAACGGACAATGCTCATGGCTAACTCGCCTCCTTCTCTTCGTCGATGACCTCGTACTCGGCGTCCTCCACGGTCTCCCCGGCCGGGTCGGCGCCGTTGGCCGCCTGGGTCTGGGCGGCCTTCTGGTAGACCTGCTCCGAGAACCGGTGCAGGAGGTCGACGAGGCTCTGGGTCTTGGCCTCGATGTCGTCGGTGTCCTCGCCCTGCGCAGCCTCCTTGGCCGCGGCGATCGCTCCCTCGAGGTCGCGCTTGAGCTCCTCGTCGATGACGTCGCCGTGCTCCCGGAGCTGGCGCTCGCCTTCGTGTGCCCGGGCCTCGGCGTTGTTGCGCGCCTCGGCGAGGGCCCGCAGGCGCTTGTCCTCGTCGGCGTGCGACTCGGCGTCGGACACCATCTTGCGGATCTCGTCGTCGGAGAGACCGCTGGACGCCTCGATGCGGATCTGCTGCTGGTTGCCGCTGCCGAGGTCCTTCGCCGAGACGT
>CAYTRV010000077.1:6836-9709 GCA_964440285.1 uncultured Bifidobacteriaceae bacterium | reverse complement strand
CCCCGCGATCACCCTCGGTGACGTCCTCGTCAACGGAACGTCCGCGCAGATCGGCTTCGCCGCCGACGACATCACCGCGGAGTTCAAGTGCACCATCGACGGCGGCGCTCCCGCCCCGTGCGAGAGCCCGGCCCGCTACGCCAACCTCGCGGTCGGCGAGCACACCTTCTCGGTGAGAGCCACGGACTTCGCCGGCAATACCGGCTCGCCGGTCGGCGCGACCTTCCATGTCGTGGCGCCGCCCGTCGCCACGCCGCTCACCGCGACGTCGCCGGTCGTGGCACCAGTGCCGGTCGCCGCATGGAAGCCGGGTCGGATCTCGGCGACGCTTCGCGGCCGCACGCTCCGGGTCGTCTTCGACGCGCCCCCCGGCGCCAAGTTCGCCCGCTTCACGATCACGAGGAAGCCGGCCTCGCCGGTGCGCACGACCGCTGTGCGCGTGCGCGGCGGCAAGCGCAACGTCGTCCAACTCGTCCTTCCGCGGGCTGTGGCGCTGCGTCTCCAGAGCAAGCGATTCACGGTGACGATCAACTCCGGTACGAGGCAAGGGCGGCTTACAACCTGGGCGGGCACGGGAGTGCTCCGCATCGTGGCGGCGCTCGTTCCGAAGGCAGGTCCGGGGAGATGACGACCCGCACCGAGCCGATCCGCGGCGGCGACCACCGGATGCTGGTGCTGATCCTCGCGATCGGCGTGCAGGTCGCGCTGCTCGGCGCCTACCTCGGCGGCCGGATGGTGTTCGGCGGCGACTCCCCGGCGAGCGTCCTCCACTCGCATGCCGAGGCATCCACGACGGGTGGGGCACAGTCCGGATACGGCATCGCGTCGGACGTCCAAACCAGCTTCGGCTCGGTCGTCGTGGGCACCGCCCAGTCGCTCCCCGGCCTCACGCGCAGGTCGCTCGCTGGCGCGAACCACGGCATCGGCGGCTACGTCCCGCCGGACAAGGTGCAGGTGCAGGTGACCGTCGAGATCACCAACCGGCTTCGCACCCCGATCCCTTACTCGCCGAGCCAGTTCACCCTGATCTCGGGAACGAGCCAGCCCATCTCGGTGACCGGTTCCAGCATCAAGCCGGCCACGCTCCTGCCCGACGCGGCGGTCGAAGCGACGCTCATCTTCGTCGCGCCGCGTAAGGGCCAGAAGCTCCAGCTCGCCTTCCAGGACCGCGGCCGGGCGACGCCGTTTCTCATCAACCTCGGGCGCGTGGACACCGCGCCCAAGGGCACCGACGCCCACAGCCACCCCTAAGGCACCCACATGACCGACCACCTCATCCGCGTGCTTTCCCGTCAGCCGGTCACCCGGCTGGCGCGGCCGCTCGTGGCGTTCCTGCTGGCGGTGGCGCTGGCCTACGGCGGCGGCGCCTGGCTGACCGCCATCCACCGGTCCGGCAGCAGCCTCGAGCCGGAGCAGGTCGGGTTCGCCTCCACCTGGCTGCGCGACGCGACGCTCGCGCTCCCGGTCGTCATGGCGGCGGTGTGGATCGGGCTTCTCACGACCCGCCGCGTGCTTCAGCGAACGGGGTCCGAACCGTCGCTCGCCCTTGGTGTCTCCCTGCTCGCCGTCGTCGTCGGCGGTCTCACCGCGCTCGCGACGTCGCTCTTCGGGCCGCTGCACCAGGTGCTCTTCACGACGGGACACGCCGGCCACGACCTGCCGTTCGCGCTGCACATGCTGCGCGACTTCGTCGTCGCCTTCCCGGTCGACCTCCTCGTGGGCGGTTCGGTCGCGGCGGGGCTGGCACGGCGGCGTCCTTGGGAGGCGCCGCAGGTTCGGGGGTGGCACCCCCCGGGCACGCCGTTCGGCCGGATCGCGTTTCAGGGCGCGCTCGCGCTGGTCGTCCTCGCGCCGGTCGGGCTGCTCGCGCAGGCCGGTACCGAGCGGGCGATCGCCGGCTCGGGTCCTGGCACCCCGTGCCCGGCGGGTGCGCCGGTCAAGACGTTCGACGTGCGGGCCCTCAACGTCGACATCCCGCTGAACCGCTTCGGCGACCACGACCCCCAGGGCAAGATGTACGCCCTCGCCTCGATGGAGGCCGCGATCCGGGCCCAGGAGGCCTCGCGCCACGTCAGCATCGGCCTCCGCGACGACCCGATCCAGCCGCTCGTCATTCGGGCAAACCTGGGCGACTGCGTCGAGATCAACTTCCAGAACAAGGCGACCGGAGAGTTCGGCATCCACATCGACGGTCTCGCGTTCGACGTCGCCTCGTCCGGCGACGCGATCGGCAACAACACGCCGTCATCGGTGTCGACCAACGGCACCACGCAGTACCGCTACTACGTCCCGAAGGACCCCGAGCTCGAGGGCGCCCGCTACATCCGCCCTGGCCCCGGCAACCGTGATGCCGTCTCGCACGGTCTCTTCGGCGTGCTCACCGTCGAACCCGAGGGCAGCGTCTATCTGAACCCCGACACCGGGCAGCCGCTCGAGTCCGGCTGGGGCTGGGAGGCGACGATCGTCCCCGGCAACGGCAAGGCGTTCCGTGAGAGCAACCTCCTGCACCACGAGATCGGCAACGAGAAGTACCTGATCCCGACAACCGCGGCGGATGTGGAGCTGGAGCCCGGCGAGCTGGTGAAAACGGTCCCGGTGAAAGATCCGCTGAGCCTTTCCTACCGCCCCGGTTCGCGCGCGATGAACTACCGCAGCGAGCCGTTCATGCACCGCCTCGGCCTCGACCAGCTCGACCGGCTCAAGGCGTTCGCCTACAACTCGTACACCATGGGCGACCCGGCGACGCCGATCACCCGCGGCTACCTCGGCGACCCGACGAAGATCCGCCTCGTCCACGCCGGGTCCGAGCTGTTCCACGTCTATCACCTCCACGGCGGCGGCGACCGGTGGCGCGTCAACCCGCACGCCGACCA
>CAYTRV010000077.1:0-6736 GCA_964440285.1 uncultured Bifidobacteriaceae bacterium | reverse complement strand
GGTCATGCCCGACGGCACGACGATCACCGCGGACAACCTCGCGCAGTGGGTCGAGCCGCAGATCCCGCCGCAGGGCGTGCCGCAGAAGGCGCCGGGCGACCCGATCTCGCTCGACGGCGCCGTCTGGGACTGGCAGCGCGGCACCGCAGCGACCGCGGACGTCTACTACGGCGCGCCGGAGGACCGCACTGGCGACCTCGGCCCGACCTCCCCGTTCCGCACGACCACGCCGGGAGTCCCCGCCTACCCCAACCTCCTGACCGACGCCGACGGGTCGTTCCGGGCATTCGCGGGCCATCCCGGCCTCCTCGCCGTCGACCGAGAGCATGCCCTCAGCGCCGACGGGCGACCGAGGATCTTGTTCAACCCGACCAACGGCCGGCCGGCCTACCCGTTGCTGCGCCCGCAGATCGGGCAGCGGCCACCGTTCAGCTCGAACGGGCACAGCGGGGCTCCGTGGCTCGGTGAGCAGGGGAACAAGGCGCCCGCGCCCGGCGGGTCGCCCGACCCGTGGTCCAAGCGCGCAGACGGACTGTGCCCGCAGAGCTCCCTGCCGGGGCGGAACTTCAACATCGTGTCGATCCAGAAGCCGATTCAGGTCACGAAGAACGGCGCGACGGACGAGTTCGGCAAAATATTCGTGCTCGCGAAGAACAAGGACAAGGTCCGCAGCGGCCAGATGCCGTCCGAGCCGCTCGCGATCCGCGCGAACGTCGGCGAGTGCATCAACCTGACCGTGACGTCCGAACAGACCGAGGACGACCCCGACCAGCCGTTCCCGATGACGAACCTGCACATCCACCACGTGCAGTTCGACCCGAACGGCTCCGACGGGGCCACCGCAGGCATGGTGTACGGCCAGGCCGTCCGGCCCTACCGCGTCGACGACGCACGGCTCGCCACTGATGCGGCCGTGGGCGCGACCGCCGTCACCGTCAAGCCGACTGGGACGCTGCCGTCCCTCGCGAAGTACCGCGTCGGAATCTGGATCGCCGTCGGCCTTGGCACGGAGCAGATCGAGATCCGCAAGGTCACCGGGGTCGCTTCGGCGGGCGCGAACCGCGTGCTCGCGCTCAACGAACCCCTCGCGAAGGCCCACGCCGTTGACGAGTGGGCGGGCACGGAGTTCGTCAAGGAAGTCTGGTTCCCCGACGTGGTGCTCGACAACATCTTCTGGCACGACCACGTCGACGGCATCCACAACTGGGGCCACGGACTGGTCGGGCAGCTCATCATCGAACCCAAGGGCTCCACCTACCACGACCCGGTGAGCGGTGCGGAGGTCGAGTCGGGAACCCTCGTGGACATCCACACCAACAACCCGCTCGCCCCCGGCTTGGTTGGCAGCAGCTTCCGTGAGTTCGTGCTGTGGACCCTCGACCAGAACCCGACGACCGACAGCACGCTCAACCTCAGGGCCGAGCCGCTGTCGGACCGCCGCGTCGTCGACCCGGATCCATCGCTGCTGTACAGCTCCTATCGCCACGGCGACCCCGGCACGCCGATTCCGCGCGCGTACGCCGGCGACCCGTTCGTGATCCGCACGATCAACGTCAGCTCCGGCGTCGACACCCTCCACATCGACGGCCACAGGATCTTCGCCGAGAACAGGTACGTCGAGAACGGCAAGATCACGTCGAGCCCGCTCTCCGCGCTCGTCTACGGGATCTCCGAGCGCTTCACGCTCGCGCTCAACAGCGCCGGCGGTCCCCAGAAGCGCGCCGGCGACTACCTCTACACCAACGGCATCGGTCGCCGCGTCGAGCAGGGCGCATGGGGAATCATCCGGGTCCTTCCGCGTCAGGTCGCCAACCTCCAGCCGCTCCCCGGCACCGACGTCCCCACGGGTCCGTCGGACACCCCGCAGCAGACCGGTGGCCGTCCGCCCGCTGCGACGACCATCGGCGAGCCGTGCCCGTCCGACGCGACGATGCGTTCCTTCTCGATCAGCGCCGTGGACGTCCCGGGCGGGGTCGTCGGCCGCACGCTCGCCTATGTGCCGACCGCGGATGCGGCGGCGGTCAAGGCCGGCACCAAGACACCCGAGCCGCTTGCGCTCCACGTCGCCGCCGGAGAGTGCGTGAACGTCAGGTTCACCAACGAGCGCGCGGCCGGCCGTGCCTCGTTCCACGTCGCCAAGCTCCTTCGCGACATATCCTCGTCGGGAGTCAACCTCGGCTTCAACCCCGAGCAGACCGTCGCCCCCGGCGCCTCGCGCCGGTACACGTTCTTTGCCGACGAGGCGAACATCGGCAGTGCCGTGATCAGCGACTACGGCGGGGACGACACCGGCGTGCAGGGCCTGTACGGCGCGCTGATCGTCGCTCCCGCGGGCGCCGTGTTCGCCGATCCGGTCACCGGCGCGCCGAAGGACGTCGGCCTGCAGGTGGACGTGCACGTTCCGGGCGGTCAGGGCTACCGCGACTTCTCGGTGTTCTTCTCCGACAACGAACCGGGGATCGGCTCGAACGTGATGCCCTACCCCGACGAGGTGAAGACGCCGACCTGGCTGAACTACGCCTCGGCGGGCGGCCGGGAGCTCGACGCTCGCCAGTTCAGCTCGCTCGTCCATGGCGATCCGGCGACCTCGCTGCTGCGGGCCTACCCGGGCGACCCGATGCGGGTGCACGTGATCGGCGCGCCGGGCGGCGAGCAGACCCAGGTGTTCAACCTCGGCGGGCACACGTGGGCGTGGGATGGTGGCATCCATCAATCCGAACAACTCGCCAACCAGAGCTTCGGACCCCTATCCACCATCGACGCGCACGTCCGCAGCGGCGCCGGCTCCCCGGGGGACTACTTCTACGGCAACATCCGCCGGCCGTTCACCGACGCGGGGCAGTGGGGCCTCCTGCGGGTCTACCCGACGGGCACCGGGCCGATTCGCGAGCTCCCGAAGGTCGCCACGCCGGCGAGCCCGCCCGGCACAACGGCCGCCACGACCACGACCCCCGCGCGGGCGGCGCTCCGGAAGCTCGTCCTGAAGAAGAGCTTCACGAAGAAGGAGATCACGAAGAAGGGGATCGCCTTCCGCCTCACCGGCCCGGCCGACACGCGCGTCCTTCGCGTCAAGCTCTACCGCCTCGGCGGCAAGAAGCCCGTCCTCGCCGGGGCCTCCATCATCGAGGCGCTGAGCCCCTCGGCGATGGCGAAGCTGTCGGCGAAGGCGAGAGCGGGTCGCAGCACGCTTGCCGTCACCGGCACCGGAGCGATGCGGGCCGTGTGGAAGCCGTCGGCGGGGCTGCTCAAGGCGATCCGGTCAGGGCGCTACCGGCTCGACATCCAGGGCGGTGCGACCCGCACAACCATCGATCCACAGACTCTGAGGGGCACGACGAAGGTGCTCGCCCCTCCGGCCAAGCGCTCGTAGCACCGGTTCAATACGGCCCGGGGGAAACGTCCCCACGGGCCGTGCCACCGGATGGCCTACCCGACGGAGGGCCCTGCCGCGGCGACGGCCCGGCTCACGTCGGCGGCGAACACCGCGAAGTGCGAGCTGAACTCCCCGGCCAGCTTCGCGGCGGTCGCGTCGTACTTCGCGGGGTCGGCCCACGTGGAACGCGGGTCGAGGAGTTGCGGGTCGACGTCCGGCACGGCGAGCGGGACCTCGAAGCCGAAGGTCGGGTCCGTGCGGGTGGGAGCCGCATCGAGCTCGCCGCTGATCGCCGCCCGGACGATCGCCCGGGTCGCCGCGATCGGCATGCGCCGCCCGACTCCGTAGGAGCCGCCGGTCCAGCCCGTGTTCACCAGCCACGCCGACACCTGGTGCTCCTCGATGAGCTCGCCCAGCATGTGGGCATACACGGCGGGGCGCTGCGGCAGGAACGGCGCGCCGAAGCATGCGCTGAACGTCGTCTGGGGCTCGATGATGCCGACCTCGGTGCCGGCGACCTTGGCGGTATAGCCGGCGAGGAAGTGGTACATGGCCTGGGCATGGGTGAGCTTGGCGATCGGCGGCAGCACCCCGAACGCGTCCGCGGTGAGCATCACGATCGTGCTCGGGTGGCCGGCGCGTTTCGGGGGGTGCGCGTTCTCGATCGACTCGAGGGGGTAGGCCCCACGCGTGTTCTCGGTGATCGACCCGTCGTCGAGGTCGAGTCGGCGGGTGACTGGGTCCATCACGACGTTCTCGATGACGGTGCCGAACAAGCGGGTGGTGCGGTAGATCTCCGGCTCCGCTTCGGCGGAGAGGCCGATGACCTTCGCGTAGCAGCCGCCCTCGATGTTGAAGACGCCGTCGTCGCCCCAGCCGTGCTCGTCGTCGCCGATCAGCGGGCGGGTCGCGTCGGTCGACAGCGTCGTCTTGCCGGTGCCCGACAGGCCGAAGAACACGGCGACTCGGCCATCCTCGCTGACGTTCGCCGAGCAGTGCATCGACAGCACGCCGTCGAGCGGGAGCCGGTCGTTCATGAGGGTGAAGATCGACTTCTTGATCTCACCGGCGTACTGCGTGCCGCCGATGATCATCTCCTGATCCGTCGGGTGCAGCACCACGAAGTTCGCCGCGCGGGTCCCGTCGCGATCCGGGTCCGCCTGGAAGCCGGGGGCGTGAAACACCACGGCCGCGGGCGTGTGCGTCGCGAACTCGTCGTCGTCGGGCACGATGAACATGGTGCGGGCGAACAGGGCGTGCCAGGCGCTGTCGGTCACCACGCGCAGCGCCAGTCGGTGGCGGGGGTGCGCACCGGCGAACGCGTCGACGACGAACAGCTCACGGCCGCTGAGGTACTCAAGGAGGCGGGAGCGCAGCGCGGCGTAGGTGTCCGGCTCGAACGGCTGGTTGACATCGCCCCACCAGATGCGCTCCTCGCTGCCGGGCTCGCGTACGACGAACTTGTCCTTCGGTGCGCGTCCCGTGTGCGCACCCGTCGAGACGACGAGGGCACCGCCCTCCGCGACGGCGCCCTCACCGCGACCGAGTGCGTGCTCGTAGAGCTCGGGCGTGGTCGCGTTCCACCTCACGCCGCCCGTGTTCGTGATGCCATGGGCGTCCAGCCCGACCGGGCCGCGGCGTCCCGTCTCGTTGCTCATCCAGCTTCCCCCGTCGCAGTTCGCGTTCTCGACACGCAAACTACCGGCCGGAGGGGGTAGCGTCCGGTCCGTGCGCCGCGAGATCCTGGCCGCTTTGGGCATTCAGCTCCCTGTTCTGCCGACGATTGTCCTCAGTGGGCTGCCCGGCGACCCGGATTGGGCATCCCGCCTCGAGCGGATCGGTCTGGACGTCGTCGCGAGCGGGGCAGCCGTCGACACCATCGAGACGTTCGCCGCGGCCGTCGCCGCGGTGCCGCACCGTCGGGTGAAGGCGAACGGCGCGGTGAACGGGGCCCCCATCGTCGAGTGCGACGGCGTACCGCCACCCGGGTCGTACCGGCTGCACGCGGACGAGATCGTGATCGGCGTCGACGGGACTCGCGGGCCGGGTGACGCGAACGACGTCGCCAGCTTCGTCCTCGACATCGTGAAGGACGATCCGTCCGAGTGGTGGGTCGCGGCGGGCGGTCTCGCCGATCTCCCCGGTGACGAGGCCGCAGAACGCCTCACCGCCCTCGTGGAGGGCGTCCGCCACGTGCGCCTCTACCTCGCGAAGCAGCAGTTCTGACGAGCCGCCGCGGCTCTACGCGGGGACCAGGCCACCCGGTTCGTACGCGAGGTTCGGGCCGAGCCACCGCTCCGCCTCGGCGACGCTGATGCCCTTCCGGGCGGCGTAGTCGGCGACCTGATCCGCGTTGATCGGCCCCACCGCAAAGTAGCGGGCGGCCGGGTGGGCGAGGTAGATGCCACTCACCGAGGCGGCTGGGAGCATCGCGAAGTTTTCGCTCAGCGAGAGGCCCTGCCGCTCGGCGCCGAGCAGCTCGAACAGCCGATGCTTCTCGGTGTGGTCGGGACAGGCCGGGTAGCCGAACGCGGGGCGGATCCCGCGGTAGCGCTCCGCGATGATGTCGTCGCCCGTCAGCTCCTCATCGGCGCCGTAGCCCCACTCCCGGCGCACGCGCTGGTGGAGCATCTCGGCGAGGGCCTCCGCGAGGCGGTCGGCGATCGCCCGCACCATGATCGCCGAGTAGTCGTCATGGTCGCGTTCGAACCGCTCCACGAGCTCCGCGGCGCCGAGGCCTGCCGTCACCGCGAACAGGCCGATGTGGTCCCGGAGGCCGGTGGCCCGCGGCGCCACGAAATCTGCGAGGCAGAAGCTCGGCTTGTCGTCGGCCTTCTCGCGCTGCTGGCGCAGCATCGGGAACCGGGTGAGCTCCGCGGCGCGCGTGTCGTCGGCGAACACCACGATGTCGTCGCCCTCGGCGTTCGCGGGCCACAAGCCGTACACGCCGCGCGCCTGGAGCAGCCGCTCCGAGGTGATGCGCTCGAGCAGCTCGGTCGCGTTGGCGAAGAGCTCCCGTGCCGCGGATCCGTACTTCGGGTGGTCGAGCACGCCCGGGAACCGGCCACGCAGCTCCCACGCGTGGAAGAAGAAGGTCCAATCGATGAACGGAACGATGTCGGTCAACGGGACGTCGTCGAGTTGCCGGAGGCCGGTGAACTCCGGGGCCGGCACGTCCTCGGCGCTCCACGCAATGGGGGTGCGGCGGGCGCGCGCCGTGGACAGCTCGAGCATCGCCCGCGCGGACTTGCCGGCATGCACCTCGCGAAGGGCATCCTGCTCCACCGATACCTCCTCGGCGAACTCCTGGCGCGCGTCGGGGTCGATGACACGGGAGATCACGTCGACGGCCCTCGACGCGTC
>CAYTRV010000076.1:2549-9762 GCA_964440285.1 uncultured Bifidobacteriaceae bacterium | reverse complement strand
CCAGCGGATTGGTGGGGACGCGACGCTGCTCGCGGCGTTCGACCATGCGTATCGGGTGGCCCTCGACGTGTGGCCACTGGAGGAGGACCACGCGTTCTACATCGATCAACGCGCGCTCGCCGGGGCGACCCGCCGGGCATTCCTCCGGGTGGGCGGAGTCCTCACGGGGCGTGGGCAGCTACGCGACCCAGCGGACGTCTGGTATCTCGACCTCGATGCCCTGCGCGACGGCCTGGCGGGCGCCGACCTCACGGAGCGCGCGCGGGCAGGGCGACGACAGTACGCACGTTGGAGCCTGCTCGAGGCGCCGCCATTGCTCGGCACCCCGCCCGACCCTGACGCCCCGATGGATCCGGGCCTCGTCAAGTTCTTCGGAAAGCCGGGACCGCCCGAGGTCGACGGGCGGGTGCTCGGCGGCTCCGCCGGATCGCGCGGGCGGGTGGAGGGCGTGGCCCGGGTGGTGCGCTCGGTTGACGAGCTCCACCGCGTACAGGCCGGGGAGATCCTCGTCTGCCGGTCGACGACGCCGCCGTGGACCCCGATCTTCGCCTCCATCGCGGCACTCGTCACCGACACGGGCGGCGTGCTCGCGCACGGCGCCATCGTCGCGCGGGAGTACGGCATCCCTGCCGTGATGGGCACGAAGATCGCGACGCAGATCATCACCGACGGTCAGCGGATCACGGTGGACGGCGACGCCGGCGAGGTGCTCATCGGCTGACGCTCCCGCTGCCGGCGCGACCGCGCGGACGCCTCCGAGCACCACGCTCGCGGCGGCCGGGCTCTGCTCGGCCGCCGCCCTCGTTCCCCTCAACTCGACGATGATCGCGGTCGCGCTGCTCGACATCGAGGGCGATCTCGACGTCAGCGTCGGCGCGGTGACATGGCTCGTCAGCGGCTACCTGGTCGTGATGGCCCTGGCGCAGCCCCTGGGCGGCCGGCTGGGCGATGCGCTCGGGCACCGCAGAGCCTTCCTCGCCGGACTCGGCGCGTTCCTCGCCGTCTCCGCCCTCGCCACCTTCGCGCCCTGGTTCGCCGCGCTCGTGGCCCTCCGTATGACGCAGGCGCTCTTCGGGGGGCTCATGACCCCGAGCGCCGCCGCCCTGCTCCGCGAGATCGTCCCCCCCGAGCGGCGCGGACGGCTGTTCGGCTGGTTCGGCACGGTGATGGGCCTCGCAGCCGCGGTCGGGCCGGTAATCGGCGGCGGCCTCGTGGCGGTCTTCGGGTGGCGGGCGATCTTCCTCGTCAACCTGCCGGTCGGGGCCGTCGCGCTCACCATGGCCGCGCGAGGACTGCCGCCCGATCCCGGGCGCCGCGCCGGCGGCATGCGCTTCGACCTGACGGGGGCGGCGGCGTTCACCGGGTTCGTGGGCGCGCTCGTCGCAGCGCTGTTCCTCGCCACCGACGGGCCCGAAAGGTGGCTGCCCGCCGTCGCTGCGGCGGCGCTCCTGCTGGCGCTCTTCGTGCGGATCGAGCGACGCGCCGCTGATCCCTTCGTCGCGCTGTCGCTCTTCGGCCGGCGGCCCTACGTCGGGGCGACCGCGACGGTGCTGCTGCACAACCTCGTCATGTACTCGCTGCTCTTGATCGTCCCAATCCTTGCCGAACGCGAGCTGGAT
The DNA here is from genome assembly GCA_964440285.1 of uncultured Bifidobacteriaceae bacterium. Lineage (GTDB taxonomy): Bacteria > Actinomycetota > Thermoleophilia > Miltoncostaeales > Miltoncostaeaceae > CALMEC01. The sequence goes on along the minus strand of CAYTRV010000076.1, from coordinate 8,143 downwards.
CTCGGACCATCCGGTGCCGGCCTTCTCATCGGCGCAATGACCGGCGCGATGATGCTCGTCTCGCCCGTGGGCGGGCACCTGTCGGACCGGCTCGGGCGAAGGACCCCGGTCGCGATCGGGGCGGCGATCGCACTCGTCGCGACCGTGGGGCTGGTCACGGTCGCCGAATCCCCCGGCGTGGCGGCCACGGCCGCGCTCGTCGCGATCGCGGGCCTTGGAGTGGGCCTTGCAGGAGCGTCGCTTCAAACCACCGCCGTCGAATCGTCCCCGGCCGAGATGGTGGGAGTCGCCAGCGGCGTGTTCATGACCGTGCGCTACACCGGAGGGATCGCCGCGGCGGGCCTCGCGTCCGCCGTCGCCTCGTCGGGTGCCTTCATGGCGGGCTTCGCAGTGCTCGCCGGGGCGGCGGGCCTGTCGGTCTTGACCGCCGGGGCCCTCACCGGGGCGCCCCGGGCAGTCGGCGAGGCGCTCCCATGAGCGCTCAGGACCAGGCGTTGCCCTCATTCGGCGGGCTCGGCACCTCGTAGACCTCAGCTCGGCCGAAGCCCGCGACCAGCGCCCTCGGCCCGACGCGGACGAACAGGTCGGCGTCGCGCTGCCGTTCGGCCCGCGCCCAGCGGCGGGCCTCGATGAGATCCGCCACACCGAGCCCCGCGGCAGCGCCGGCGATCACGCCGGCGGTCACGCCGCCCCACTCGGCGAGCTGATCGAACATCAGGATGACGATCGTCGAGAGGAACACCGCCCCCGACAGCCGGATGCGCCGGTCGCGCCCGTCCGCACGGGTCTCGTAGACCATTCGCGACGACGGGAAGCGGGGGTTGCGAAGGCCCTCGCGAAGCCGGCGTGGCACGTTGATCACCCCGCTCACCGCGGCGAGCACCGTCGTCAGCAGGGCGAGGGCCCACGTGCGCCCGGCCTCGACCGGCTGGTCCAGCAGCCACTGGATCGTCCACCACGCGGCGGCGGCGGCGCCGGCCGCAAGCGCGAGCAGCCCGCGCAGGCGCACCTCCTCGGCGACCCTCGCGATTCGCGGGAGCCCCGCCAGCAGCGCATCATCGGACATGCTCGATACCTCCGAACGGGAGCACTTAGCTACGATAGCGAGCCGTTGCCGTCCCACCGCTCCCCACAGGCCGTCAGATGACAGAAACCGCGCCGCGCGTCGGCGTGATCGGCATGGGCTACGTCGGATTGCCCCTCGCGACCACGCTCGCCGAGGCCGGGGTTGCCGTGATCGGCCTGGATGCCGTCCAGTCGAAGGTCGACATGCTCAACCGGGGCGAGTCGTACATCGAGGACGTCGCGTCGGACCGCCTCGGGCCGCTGGTGGCCGGCGGCCTCGTCCGGGCGACGACTGCGTGGGACGCGATGAAGTGGGTCGAGACCGTCATCATCTGCCTTCCCACGCCGCTCGACGAGCACCGCGAACCGGACCTGTCGGCCGTCCTCGGCGCGGCGGAGAGCCTCTCCCAGCGGCTGCGGGCGGGGCAGCTCGTCGTGCTGGAGAGCACCACCTACCCGGGCACCACCCGCGACGAGCTCGCGCCGATCCTGGAACGGTCGGGCCTGGTGGCCGGCAGGGACTTCCACCTCGCCTTCTCGCCCGAGCGGGTCGACCCGGGCCGCGTCGACTGGACCACCCGGACCACGCCGAAGGTCGTCGGCGGCCTCACCCCGGACTGCACGCGCCGCGCGATGGAGGTCTACGGGGCGGCGTGCGACAACCTCGTCGCGGTCTCGAGCCCCGAGATCGCCGAGATGACGAAGCTCCTCGAGAACATCTTCCGGGGCGTCAACATCGCGCTGGTCAACGAGATGGCGATGCTCTGCGACCGGATGGGCATCAACGTCTGGGAGGTCATCGACGCCGCCGCCACCAAGCCGTTCGGGTTCATGCCGTTCCGTCCCGGACCCGGCCTCGGCGGGCACTGCATCCCGATCGACCCGTTCTACCTCACATGGAAGGCCCGCGAGTACGAGTTCCACACGGAGTTCATCGAGCTCGCAGGGAAGATCAACTCCCAGATGCCGGCCTTCTGCGTCGGGAAGCTCGCGCGGGCCCTCAACAGCCGGCGCAAGCCTGTCAACGGGAGCCGCATCCTGGTGATCGGCGTCGCCTACAAGGCCGACGTGAACGACATGCGCGAGAGCCCGGCGCTCAAGGTGATCGACTTGCTCGTCGAGGCGGGAGCCCAGATCGCCTACCACGACCCGCACGTCCCGCTCGTCGCGAAGCTCGGACTGCGCAGCGTCCCGCTGGACGCGGAGCTCCTCCGCGGCGTCGACGCAGTCGCCGTCGTCACGGCCCACTCGAACGTCGACTGGGAGCTCATCGCCCGCGAGGCGCCGCTCGTCGTCGACTTCCGCAACGTCGTCCCGGAACTCGACGGAAAGGTGTGGCGCCTGTGATCAACGATCCAACGGTTCGCCTCGGCGTCGTCGGCCTCAACTACTGGGGGCCGAACCTCGCGCGCAACTTCGACCGGTTGCCGGGGTGCGAGCTGACGTGGTGCTGCGACCTCGACCAGTCACTGCTCGATCGTCACCGCTCCGCCTTCCCGCACACCGCGTTCACGACGAACCTCGACGACCTGCTCGGCGACGGGCGGCTGGATGCCGTCGTGATCGCCACCTCCGTGCCGACCCACGCCGTGCTCGCGACGCGCGCGCTCGAGGCCGGCAAGCACGTGTTCGTCGAGAAGCCGCTGGCCCTGACCGCCGCCGACGCGCGTGGCGTGGCCGAGCTGGCGGAGGAGCGCGGCCTGATCGCGATGGTCGACCACCTGCTCGTCTACCACCCCGGCCTTCGCAAGGTGAAGGAGCTCGTCGAGGGGGGGGCCCTCGGCGACCGCACCTTCTATATGTACGGCAACCGCCAGAACCTCGGCATCGTCCGGCCCGACGAGAACGCGCTGTGGAGCCTGGGGCCGCACGACATCTCGGTCATGATCTGGCTCGCCGGCGAGCGACCCGTGGAGGTCGCCGCGTGGGGCGAGTCGTATCTGCAGCCGGGCGTGGAGGACGTCGTGTTCGGGCACCTGCGCTTCCCGTCCGGCGTCACCGGCCACCTGCACCTGTCATGGCTCGACCCGCACAAGATGCGCAGGATGACGGTGATCGGATCGGAGCGGATGGTGGTGTTCGACGACATGGAGACGGAGCGCAAGGTGACGATCTACGACAAGGGCCCGACGCCCCGCACCGCCACGTACGGCGAGTACATCCAGGTCCGCTCGGGGGATATCCACATCCCGAAGATCGACGGCACCGAGCCGCTGCGCCGTGTCTGCGAGCACTTCGTCCACTGCGTCGCGACGGGGGAGCGGCCGCTGTCGGATGCAGTGGCCGGCCTCACCGTGGTCGAAGTGCTCGAGGCGATGAGTGAATCGCTCGCGGATGCCGGCCGCCCGGTCGCCCTGGCGCACGGAGCCGCATCGTGAGCCGCGAGAACCTAGTCGCGGGAGACGGGGTCGCGATCGGCGAGGACGTCGAGATCGGGGCGAACGTCGTGATCCATGCCGGCACGGTGATCGGCGACGGCTGCGTCATCCAGGACAACGTGGTCATCGGCAAGGAGCCCCGCCTCGGGAAGCGCTCGACCGCCAAACGCGATCCGCTCCCCCCGCTGAGCATCGGCGCGGGCACCGCGATCTGCGCCGGCTCGGTGCTGTTCGCGGGATCGGTGATCGGCCGGGACTGCGTCATCGGCGATCAGGTCGCGATCCGCGAGCGGGTCACGATCGGCGACAGCGTCATCGTCGGCCGCGGCAGCGTCGTCGAGAACGACACGTCGATCGGCGACCACACCAAGATCCAGGCCAACTGCTACATCACGGCCTACTCCGTGCTCGAGGAACACGTCTTCATCGCCCCGTGCGTCGCCACCACGAACGACAACTTCATGGGCCGCACCGAGGGCCGGCACGAGCACATCAAGGGCCCCATCATCCGCCGCGGCGCCCGCGTGGGCGGGGCGTCGATCATCCTGCCGGGAATCGAGATCGGGGAGGAGGCCTTCATCGCCGCCGGCGCCCTCGTGACCAAGGACGTGCCCGCCGGCAAGCTCGTCGCGGGACTCCCCGCGCGCGTCTGGCGCGACGTGCCGCCGGAGGAACTGCTCGAGGCCCAATAGGGACCACCCCGTCACGGCGAGGAGCAACGCACACATGAGGCCTGGTCGATGGACCCTTCACGCGATCGCGGCAGTCGCGGCGATTGGGGCTGTGCTGACCGGCTGTGGGGGAAGCAACGAGGACGGCCGGCGCGGCAATGTCCGGGAACTTCCGGCGTCGGCGTGTCCCACGCCCATCGTGTACGAGGGAGATGGCGATCCGGACTACCTGATCGCCTCCGACCTGCCGTTGCAGAACCCGTCCCTTCCGCAGACCGAGCAGATGGGCAAGGCAATCGAGTTCATCCTGAAGCAACGCGGCTTCAAGGCAGGCGAGAAGAGGATCGCCTACCAGGCATGCGACGACTCCACCGATCAGGCGGCGTCGTGGGACTCGGCGCGGTGCGCCGCCAACGCCAGCGCGTACGCCGCGAACACCGCGGTCATCGGGATCATCGGCACCTACGACTCGGGATGCGCCAAGTTCGCGATTCCAATACTGAACGCGGAGAGCGTCGCGATGGTGAGCCCGACGAACACGTACGTGGGGCTCACCCAAGGGGGCCCTGTGGCGGCCGGCGAGCCGGACAAGTACTCCCCGTCCGGCCGGCGAACCTATGCACGCGTCGTCGGCGCCGACAACGTCCAGGGTCCGGCCCTGGCGACCTTCGCGCGCCAGGACCTGAAGCTCACGCGGATCTTCGTCCTCAGCGACGGTCAGCGCTACGGCGCCGGCGTGGCGAACGGCTTCGTCTCCGCCGCCAAGACGCTCAACCTCGGCATCGCTGCCAGCCGGACGTGGGCTCCCAAAGCGACGGGCTACACAGCGCTCGCCAACGCCATCAAGCGGAGCGGTGCCGACGGCGTCGTCCTCGCCGGCATCGTCGACAACCACGGTGGCAGGCTGGTGAAAGACCTCCGCGCCGTGCTCGGCTCAGGAGTTGAGATCCTGGCGCCCGACGGATTCACCCCCGTCGAGTCGGTCGTGAGAGACGCGGGCGGGGCAGCCGAGAACGTCTACGTAAGCGTCGCGGGTCCGCCGGCCGACCAGCTCCCCCGCAGGGGGAAGGCGTTCGTCGACGAGTTCGGTGCAACGGTCGGCGGCGCGGACAAGGTGACGGCGGACTCGGCCTACGCGGCGCAGGCCGCCGTGGTGCTGCTCGACGCGATCGCCGTTTCGGACGGCAGCCGCGCGTCGGTCGTCGAGAACCTCTTCAAGACCAACGTGACCGACGGGATCATGGGCTCGTTCAGCATCGACGAGAACGGCGACACGACACTGGGCGCGGTGACGGTCTCCCAGATCAAGGGCGGGAAGCGGACGACCGTCAAGGTCGTGACACCCGATCCGGGCATCGTGCAGACGAGCTGAGGGGAGAACGGGGCTCGCAACAGGGAGACCGTCCCTGGAAGCGAGCCCTATTTTCACCTGCCGCGGGCGGGCGGCCACGCCCGCATCACTGACGCCCGCATCACTGAC
>CAYTRV010000076.1:0-2449 GCA_964440285.1 uncultured Bifidobacteriaceae bacterium | reverse complement strand
ACGCCCGCATCACTGACGCCCGCATCACTGACACCGCTATCACTCATCGCCTGAGGAGGGAGCCCCTAGGGCGCCAACCTCGTGACGAGCCGCAGGGTGGCGGGGGTGCGCACCCGGCGGCGCACGAAGAACCACGTGTCGCGGAGACCCAGCGCGCGTCGCACTTCTGTGCCACGCATCTCCTTCTTGCCGCCGCTGCGCGTGGTGATGCGGAGGAGCTTCACCCGGGGGGAGGCGCCGCGCTGCAGTACCTTCATGCTGAGCACCGGCTTGCGGGTACCGAGGAGCTTTGCAAGCTGCGCGTCGGTGAACGTCTTCGGGTCCGTCCACCGGTGGTGCGGCGACCGCGCGTCGTACGCCTTGTCGTTGACGCTTACGAGGTACGGCTGCGCCGACTCGCGGAATACGTTCTCCACGTTCTCGGTGCGGCCGCCGGACGTCGAGAAGAAATAGGTCGTCACGATGCTGCCCCGGTAGGTCGCGACCTTGCCCGCCGTGGCCTGCACCGCCCGGCTCGTCCGCGGATCCTCGGCCGACGCGCCCCCGTAGACCTGGCTGCGCTCGTCCGCGAACATGTCGAAGCTCACGCCCGCGCGGCGGGTCGCCATCGCGTACGAGCGCGCTGCGATGGCCTGGGCCTCGAGCGCGGCGGGGGCATCGTCACCCCACTTCGCCGGCATCTCCCGGGGCACCACCCCCGGCAGGTACCGCTCGAGGTCGATGTGGTTGACCACGCTGAAGCCGCCGGCTTCCCGTGCGACCCGGAGGGCACCCCGGTACCGCACGCCCTTGAACTGGGTTGTGGCCTCCGGCGCGGTCGGCGCGAACCGGACGGGTCCGGTGGTGCGCAGCAGCTCCGCGCCGCTCGGGTCCCGCACGACGACGCCGTCCACCCCCACCGCGGAGACCCGGAGCGCGACGGCCGGAGGCAGTGGCCGCACGACCTGCAAGGGGTTGTTCTCCACGCTCGCGCCCCATGCGCCGTCCGCCGACAGGGTCAGGGCCGTCGCGCCCGTGGCGAGCAGCACGCGAACCGGTGTGACGGGGAGCACCGCGAGCGTCGTGCCGCGGTAGTAGTAGGCGATGATCTGGCCTGCACTCCGCCCGGCGAGCGCCGCGCCGTACGCGCCGTACTGCGACATCCCGATGCCGTGCCCGTAGCCGCGGCCCTCGAAGGTGAAGACGAACCTCGGCGGGGCCTTCGGCTTCTTCTTCTTGGCGGTGGGCGCGGGCGCCGCAGACGGTGACGCGCCGCCCGCGGGATCGGGCGGCAGGGTGAGGGCGAGGGCGGGAGCGCAGAGCACCGCGGCCGCGAGGAGACCGGCGAGCGGGGCCGCGAACGGTGGTCGCGGGCCGGGTCGCCGGGCGACGCGGGACATCGCCACTGTGCGCGGTTCCATCCTCAGGTGCAGGACTTTTTCAGCCGGTGTGCGGTCACGCAACCAAAACGGTTCGGTACCCGGGGAGGGAGTCCTCCAGACCCGCGCGCGACCCGGAACGGCGCCGACTAGCGAGCCCCGTACTGCGCCTGGTAGTAGGCGAGGTACTCACCGCTCTTGATCGCCTCCCACCAGTCCCGGCGGTCGGTGTACCAGGCGACGGTCTCGTCGAGCGCCTCGTCGAACGTGCGGCGAGGCTCCCAGCCCAGCCCGCGGAGCTTGGCGGTGTCGAGCGAGTAGCGGCGGTCGTGACCGGGCCGGTCGACGACGTGTCGCACGAGGTCGGGATCGGCGCCCGTCAGCTCGAGGATCCTGCGGGTGATCGCGATGTTCGGCATCTCGTGCCCGCCGCCGACGTTGTACACCTCGCCCGCCCTGCCGCGCTCCATGGCGGTCCAGATGCCCTCGCAGTGGTCGGTCACGAAGATCCAGTCGCGCACCTGCATCCCGTCGCCGTACACCGGCAGCTCGAGCCCGTCGAGCGCGTTCGTCACGAACAGCGGGATGAGCTTCTCCGGGTACTGCCGCGGACCGAAGGTGTTGCTGCCGCGGGTGATGACGGCGTCCATGCCGAACGTGTGGTGCCAGGCGAGCACTTGCATGTCGCCGCCCGCCTTGCTCGCCGAGTACGGGCTCGACGGACGCACGGGATCGGTCTCACGGAAGGATCCGGCGTCGATCGATCCGTACACCTCGTCCGTGGACACCTGCACGAACCGCGTCACGCCGGCCTGCTTCGCCGCGGCCAGCAGCGTGGCGGTGCCCTGCACGTCGGTGCGGATGAACTCCGAGGGGTCGAGGATGCTCCGATCGACGTGGCTCTCGGCGGCGAAGTTGACGACCGCGTCGCAGCCGTCGATCGCCTCTGCGACGACCTCCGGATCGGCGATGTCGCCCCGCACGAAGCGGTAGCCGGCGTCATCCGCCACGTCCGCGACATTCGCGGGGTTCCCGGCGTAGGTGAGCTTGTCGAGGTTCACCACGGCGGCCCCCCGTCCGAGCGCGAGGCG
>CAYTRV010000075.1:0-9859 GCA_964440285.1 uncultured Bifidobacteriaceae bacterium | reverse complement strand
GGTGATCCGCATCGCGGGGTCAGAGGGATGTGACGTGCGGGTCTGCCCAGACGTGCGCACTCGACCGCTGAGCAGGTCATGGCGGAGGAAGGCTGACCAGGACGGCCACCACGACGATGAGCGCCACCGCCACGACGATCTCGGCGGTGACGCTCACCCGGAGCCGCTCGGCGGCGCCCCCGTCGTTTGATCGCAGCCCGAGGGCCGCCCGCTCGAGCCGTGGGTGCAGCACCAGCCGGTTGTAGACCCCGCCGACGAGCAGGACGGCGAAGGTGACGAGCTTCACCAGGAGCGCCTGCCCGTAGCCGGTGTCGACCAGGTCCGAGAACGACCGCAGCTCGCCCAGCGCGCGGTACACGCCGGTCACCACGAGGACCCCGACGCAGGCGATCGCCAGGCCCGAGAAGCGCACCACGATGGCCGCGCTCAGGCGCAGCCCGTCGGACTCGCCCAGGTCGCGCCGGGCGCGGGGAACCATCGTCAGCAACCCGACCAGGCCGCCGAGCCACAGGCCGCTGGCCAGGAGGTGGACCGCGTCGATGCCGGTGCCGAGGCCCGCGTCGGTACCGGATGACGAGTGGGCGCTCCAAGAGATCGCGATTCCGGCGGCGGCGAGGGCGGCGCCGATGCCGAGTCCCCATCGCTGCGGCGGATCGGGCGCGAACGCATCCTCACGGTGCGCACGCAGCCCGGCGGCCAGGATCGCGGCCGCCACGACGCCGATCGCCTGGACGATCCAGCCGGCGCCCCAGCGGGTGTCGGTGACGAGCGTGCCCAGCCCGCCCGCGCCGGCGTCGAGCGCCCGGAGCAGGGCGACGGCGCTCACCGCCAGTCCCGCCGCCACGACCGCGACGAGTCCCCACCAGGCGCGCCACCCGCCGGCGGCGGCGGCGCGCAACGGAGCGTCGGTCGCGCCACGCCAGGGCGCGGGATCGCCGGCTCCCGGCGGCCGGGGGCCGCCGGAACGCCACGCCGGTCCGAGCACGACGAACCGCAGCGCCAGCATTCCGAGGAGGCCGAGCAGGCCGACGAACACGAGGCCGTCGCCGGCCACCGTCAGCGTGCCGTCGCCCCTGACACCCAACGCCAGGGACACGAGCACAGCGACCCCTGCGGCGGGGAACGTGGACACGCCCGACGTCACGTGGCCGTCGCGTGACAGCACGCGCCACTCCAGCGCCGCGGTGCCATCCGGTACCTCGACCAGGAGCGTCTGCTCGTCGAGGGGATCCCGCCGTGCGACGGCGGCTGATGTTTCGCGCGAAGTGGTCGCCGCGGCCCGTGCGAACGCCGATTCGATCGGCGCGGAGAAGAGCAGCCTCACTTCGCCGTTCGCGGTGCGGCCCTCGGACTCCAGCTCGGCGTGCCCTGCGGCGGAGGCGGGGACGGCCAGGAGGGCACAGACGACCGCCAGCCAGGTCCGGGCGCGCACGCGCCCGAGCGTGTCAGTTCGCGGCGGCTACGCCAAGAGGGCGTGGAGCACGAGCAAGCCGAGAGTCGCGGCCACGAAGCCGGCGGTGGCGTTGCGGAATGAGGTCGAGCGGGTCATCGAAGTCTCACGTTCGTTCGGGGCTCATCACCCATATCGAGTCCCGATGCCCCGAACTTGATACGCGCCGCGCGAAAATTGGGCCGGACCGGCCTGCGGGGCCTCGCGCCGGGCGCAGAGGACGCAGGCGGCGCCGGCCCACCGGTTGTGACACTTGCCCGCGCCGCCGATGCCGTTCGGGTGACCGATTCCTTCTAGCATCACGTCGATGATGCGCGTCGCACGATCCAGCGGCCGTTGGGCCGTCTCCCCGAGGACGTCGCTGCGGCTTGCGCTCGTCTCACTGGCCGGCCTGCTCCTGATCATTCCGAGCGGCGGCCTCGTGCGGCTCACCGATTCCGGCCTGGGGTGTCCCGACTGGCCCGGCTGCCACGGCGAGGTGGTCCCCCCGCTCTCGGGGCACGCGTGGATCGAGTACTCGAACCGGATCTTCTCCGCGCTCGTCGTGGTGATGGCCGTCGTCGCGTGGCTCGGCGCCCGCCTGGTGCCGCACGCGCCCCGCCCGCTGCGTCGCTGGGCCGCCGTTCCGGCGCTGGCCGGGCTCGCGCAGGGACCGCTTGGGGGTCTGACGGTCGTGTTCGACCTGCATCCGCTGCTGGTCGCAGGCCATTTCCTGCTGTCGATGCTCGCCCTCGGCGCCGGGACGATCTTCGCGCTCCGTGCCCGCGACCACGTCCATGGGCGCACGCGGGGTGTCGAGGCGGGTCGGGCACGCCTCGCGGCGCTGACCCTCGCGGCCCTCGGCGGCGTGATCGTGACCGGCGCGCTGGTCACGGCCGCCGGCCCGCACTCGGGCGATCCCGCCGTGATCCGGCGTCTCGGCAACCTTGGTGACGCCGTGTCGGTCCACGTCCGGGTGGTCATCGGCTTCGCCATCCTCGCCGCCGCGCTGGGGGTGTGGCTCGTGCGTCGCCGGCCCGCGGACCGCCTGACGCTCCGCCTCGCGGCCGGGTTCGTGCCCGTGCTCGCGCTCCAGGTGGGCCTGGGCGAGTACCAGTACCGTCACCGGCTGCCGTGGGAGGTGATCCTCGGCCACGTCGCCGTCGCCGGGGTCGTGTGGTCTCTGGGCGTCGCCGTGGCGTGGCTGTCGGCCCGACCGCTGCGGGTCGCCGTGGCGGACCCCGCCTACGACGGGCGGATGACCGGGCTGCTGAGGGGGCCCTCCGAGGCCACCGTCTCGCGCCAGGCCTCCAACACCTCACGCACATGATCCGGGAACGCGATCGCATCGGGCAGCGCGTCCGGGGCGAACCACGCCGCCTCGCTCGCCTCGCGGGAGTCGACGACCGGGGACCGGTCATCCGCGGTGACCGCGTGGTAGTAGCAGTTGAGGGTCGCGTCCGGCGGGTCCGCCGGATCAGCGGCGCCGTAGGTGTCAATCCAGATGCCGACCATGCCGGTCACGCGGACGTCGAGCCCCACCTCCTCGCGCACCTCGCGGACGACGGTGTCGATGGGATGCTCATCCGGTTCGCAGAAGCCGCCGGGAAGGTCCCAGCACCCCCGCCATGGGTCGATCGACCGGCGTATCAGAAGCAGCCGCCCACCCCGCGTGACCAGACCTCCCGCGCAGGGCTTGGCGTTTCGCCAGTGCCGTGCGCCGCAGGCGCGACAGGTGACCGGCGGGGCCGCGTGGATCGGCCGCCCACAGGCCGGGCAGTACCGGAACCGATCCGTACTACCGTCCCCGCGTGAACTTCATCTGGCAGGGAACGCAGCGTTCCGCGTCCGGCATGGCCCTGAGCCGACCCTCGGGGATCCTCCCGCCGCACTCGACGCAGCGGCCGTAGGTGCCGCCCTCGATGGCCCTGCGGGCCCGGTCGATCTGGTCCATCCGTTCACGGAGCCTGCCCTGGAGACGCAGGTCGTGCTCGCGCATCTCCGCGTCGCTGGCCGCCTCCGCCGGGTGATGATGCCCGTCCGACCGCTCGTTGCCGTCCGCCGCCAGGTCGTGCTTCTGCACGCTGTCGAGCAGCTCGGCTTCGAGTTGCGCGAGGCGCTGGGCGGCGACGACAAGTTCACGTTTCCTGGGCATGCCGCCCGATTGTGACAGGAGGCGAGGCCGGCTGAAAAGGGCCGCTGCCCACGGCCGGTCTCTAACCTCGTTCGATCTGACGCGAAAACGAGGGGATGTCATGACGCCGGCCGTCGAAGCCAAAGGCCTGGAACGCGCCTTCAAGGGCGGCGTGCAAGCGGTCGCCGGCGTGGATCTGGCGGTGTCCGAGGGCGAGATCTTCGGGTTCCTCGGACCGAACGGCGCAGGCAAGAGCACGATGGTGCGGATGCTCACCACGCTGCTTCGCCCGACTGCGGGAACCGCGCGGGTCGCGGGGCACGACGTGGTCCAGGAGGCCTCCGCGGTTCGCCGCAAGATCGGCGTCGCCCTCCAGGACGCCGCGATCGATCCGTTCATGACCGGCCGGGAGCTGCTGCACCTGCAGGCGGTGCTCCACGGCCTGTCGCGTCGGCGGGGGCGTGGGCGTGCCGAGGACCTCCTCGTCCAGGTCGACCTGACCGATGCCGCGGATCGCCGCGTGGGCACGTACTCCGGGGGGATGCGCCGGCGCCTCGACCTGGCGCTGTCGCTCGTGCACGCGCCGACCGTGCTCTTCCTCGACGAGCCGACCACGGGGCTGGACCCGCTCTCCCGCCTGACGGTGTGGAACGAGGTGCGGCGACTCAACCGGGAGCACGGCACGACCGTGTTCCTCACCACCCAGTACCTCGAGGAGGCCGACCAGCTCGCCGGCCGGATCGCGATCATCGACCTCGGACGCCTCGTGGCGGAGGGGTCGCCGGCCGAGCTCAAGGCCTCCATCGGCGAGCCGACGCTGACCGTCACGCTCGCCGACCCCGATCAGCGCGACAGGGCCCACGCGGCTCTCAGGCGGATGGGCGCGACCCTCCCGGGTTCCGCCCGCACGGTTGCGATGCGCATGCCGGACGGCGCCGCGGGGCTGGCACCCGTGGTCCGGATGCTCGACGAGGCCGGTATCGCCGTCGCGCATCTCGACCTGGCCGAGCCGTCGCTCGACGACGTCTTCTTGGCGAAGACGGGGCGATCCCTGCTGGCGGAGGATGAGGACGCCGCCGCGTGAGCGGATTGGCCCTCCGCCAGACCGGCGCGCTCGCGTTGCGTTCGGTCCGCACGACCCTTCGGATCCCGCAGGCGTGGTTCCCGTCGCTGTTCTTCCCGCTCGCGCTGCTCGCGATCTTCACCGGGTCGTTCAGCGACGCGCCCGGGCGCGTCCCGGGGTTCCCGCCGGTTCGCGGGTTCCTCGACTTCGCGGTCGCGGGGTCGGTGCTGCAGGGGGTGCTGATCGCCGGGACCGGCGCGGGAGCGGCGTTCGCCGCGGACATGGAGACCGGCTTCTTCGACCGGCTCGTCGCATCCCCGGTCTCGCGCTGGGCGATCCTCACGGGCCGGCTCGGAGCGAGCGTCGCCCAGGGGATCCTCCAGGGGCTCCTGTTCCTCGGCATCGCCGTGCTGTTCGGCGCCCGGGTCGACGCGGGCGTCGCCGGGGTCCTGGTCCTGGTCGTCTTCGCCACCCTACTCGCCGCCGCCATCGGCGGGCTGGGCGTGATCCTTGCGCTTCGCACCGGGTCGGGGGAGGCCGTGCAGGGCACGTTCCCGCTGTTCTTCATCCTGCTGTTCTTCTCCTCGGCGTTCTTCCCGCGGGAGACGATGACCGGCTGGTACAGGGCCGTCGCCGACGCGAACCCGATCTCCTACATCGTCGAGGGAATGCGCGCGCAGGTCATCGACGGCGGCGCCCACGGCGCGACGCTCAAGGGGCTCGGCTTCGCGCTCGGGTTCGCCGTGCTGTCCGTCGCCATCTCCGCCGTGACCTACCGCCGCCGGCTCGCCACCGAGGGCGCTTGAGTGCTGATGCCCGTCCTCCGCATCAGCCTCGGCCTCGCCGCCCGCAACCTCCTGCTGGTGCGGCGCGTGCCGTCGGTGTTCATCCCGTCGCTCGTCATGCCGCTGTTCATCCTGATCTCGACCGCCGGGGCGTTCCGTGGCATCGGTGCGCTCCCGGACTTCGCCGGTTCGAGCTACCTCGCGTTCACGCTGCCGATGGCGGCGACGATGGGCGCTGGCTTCGCCGGCGTCAACTCCGGGATGACGCTGGCGCGCGACCTCGAGGGCGGGTTCTTCGACCGGCTCCAGGCGAGCCCGGCGCCCCGCATCGCCCTCCTCACGGGGCCGCTGCTGGCCGCGGTCGCCCGCAGCCTGTTCACGACCACCGTCGTCTACGTCGCGGCGATGCTCGGCGGCGTCCAGCTGCCCGGTCTGGCCGACACGGTCGTCGTCTACCTGCTGGCGGCGTCGTTCGCGGCGAGCGCATCGCTCTGGGCGATCGGGGTGGCGCTGCGCGCCAGAAGCGTCCAGGCGACGCCGCTGATGCAGGTCGTGGTCTTCATGTCGGTGTTCACATCCGTGGCGTACACCCCCCGCAGCGCCCTCCGAGGGTGGCTTTCCCACGTCGCCGACTGGAACCCGATCACGTTCATCCTCGAGGCCTCCCGCACCGCGCAGCTCACCGGCATCACCTGGTCGCGGCTGGGACCGGCGCTCCTGGCGTTCGCGATCCTCCTGACGCTCACCGGGACGTTCGCCCTCCGGGGCCTGACCCGCCTGGGGAGCCGCTGACCGAACCGGTGAACCCACATTGTCACCGAGTTCTGCGGGTTTCCACCGCGATCATGTGTACACTCCGAACGTAATGAAACCTCTATTTCGTTCAGTGCTGGGAGCGTTCGCAGTCTCCGGGGCGACGGTTGCGGCGGGCATCGCCGCGACGTCCGGTGTCAATTCCAAGGACGCTCTCTCGTGCGTGGGCGCTCTGGACCCCGCCGGCCTCGACCGCGTCCTCGCCGGCGCCGGGAGCCCGCTGGCGGGTGAGGGCCGCACCTTCGCCACGGCGGCGGCGTCGTGGGGACTCGATCCGCGCGCGCTCGTCGCGATCGCCGCGCACGAGACGATCCTCTCGACGTACGTCCCGGCGCAGGTCATCAACAACCCCTTCGGGATCGGCCCCGGCCGGCGCTTCGAGACGCAGGCCTCAGCCATCGCGTTCGCTGCAGAGCTGCTCGCCCGCTACTACGTCGGGGAGGGGCGCCGCACGCTCGCCGAGATCGGTGGCAAGTGGGCGCCGCTCGGCGCCGCGAACGACCCGACGAACCTCAACGCGAACTGGACGGCCGGGGTCGGCGCCTCCTACCGGAGGCTCGGCGGCAACCCGGATCTCCCGATCACTCTCGAGCAGCAGTCGGCCGTCGCGTGCGCCGAACCTGCGCCGGCCGCGCCGACGGGACCCACCGGCCCCGCCGCCGAGGGCATCGTCGCGTGGAACGGCGTCGCACCGGCGATCGACGCCCCGTTGATGGAGCGTGGCGCCGACCCGGCGACCGGGCTCGGTGCGACGATCGCCGCCTTTGTCTTCCCCATCGTCCCCGGCGGCGCGCCGGTTCGCTACGCCGACGACTTCGCCGCGCCCGGGTCGCCCGGCTGCTACGGACGGGCGACGGCATGCGCGATCACCATCACCGCCGAGCCGGGCGCCACGGTCGTCGCATCCGCCTCAGGCATCCTCTCGGCTGCCACTCCGGCGGAGCAGACGTCCGGCCTCGCGTTCTGGATCGTCACCGCCGACGGCGACAGGATCGGCTACAGCGGGCTCGCCGCCTACGCCCCGGGAGTCGCAGACGGCGCCGCGGTCGGCGCCGGCCAGGCGCTGGGAAACGCGACGCGGCAGACGACGTTCGCATGGGAGCGCGCCTCAGGGCGCATCAACCCCTTCCCGCTCCTTTCCGCGACGCGCGCGGCCGACGGGGCGTAACCCCTCGGGAGCCCGCCGGGCCCCGCTCGAGCGACCGCCTTCCGGCACCGGTCCATACGCGAAAAAGTTCGCGATTTGCGAGAACTCCCTCCGAACGGTCAGGAGTGAACAGGACCTTCGGTTAGTTGCAAGAACCGCCCCGTGGCCGTACCTTGCGCATACGGTCTTTTCGGAGACCGCCGTGGGCTGACGCGGACGCGCGCGGGTGCGGGATCCGCCTCCCTGGATGACGGGAGGGCTCGGGTTGGTCGCCACAGTGACCTCGATCTGAGTTTGCGCGTCCGCCGGCCTGCGGGCAGTCGTCCATCGCACACGAGTACGCTCCCGGCGACCCCGTCCGAGGAGCGCCCGTGAACGCGATTCAACTCACCGAGACCGGACCGCCCGAGGTCCTCACGCTCTCCAGCGTGCCCGATCCCGAAGCCGGTCCGGGCCAGGTCGTCGTCGAGCTTCGCGCCGCCGCGCTCAACCGGCGCGACGTGTTCCTGCGCAAGGGCGTGGCGCCATCCCCGCTGCCGGTCATCCCGGGGTCCGACGGGGCCGGCGTCGTGCGATCGCTCGGCGCCGGGGTCGGCGGGGTCGCCGAGGGCGACGAGGTCGTCATCTTCCCGTCCCTCGGCTGGGGCGGCGGCGAGGCCGCGCCGCAACCCGGCTTCCGCATCCTCGGAGGGCCGGACGACGGGACGTACGCCGAGCTCATCAGCATCCCGGCGGAGAACGTGATGCCGAAGCCGAAGCGGCTGTCCTGGGAGGAGGCCGCGGCGCTTCCGCTCGCCGGGCTCACGGCGTGGCGCGCCCTCATCAGTCGGGCGCACCTGCGGCCCGGGGAGACGGTGCTCGTGCTCGGGATCGGCGGCGGGGTCGCCACGTTCGCCCTCCACATCGCCCGGGCCGCCGGCGCCCGGGTCATCGTCACCTCCTCGTCGGACGAGAAGCTCGCGACGGCCGCCGACCTCGGCGCGTCCGCCGGCGTCAACTACACCGCGGACGACTGGGTGGACCAGGTCAAGGCCGCGACCGGTGGCGGGGTCGACGTGGTCGTCGACTCGGTCGGCTCCACGTGGGCCAGCAGCGTCAACTGCCTGCGTGCGGGCGGCCGGTTGGTCGTGTTCGGGGGCACCGGTGGCGGGAAGGTGGAGATGATGGTGCGGCCCGTCACCGCCGGTCAGGTCTCCGTCCTCGGCACCACCATGGGCAGCGCACGCGACTTCGCGGGGCTGCTCGCCGCGGTCGACACGCAGACGTGGGTGCCCGTGATCGACAGCGTGCGCCCGCTCGCCGACGCGGCCGCAGCCCATGCCCGCGAGGAGGCCGGCGAGCACTTCGGCAAGCTGGTGCTGACACCGTGAGGCGCGACCTGCTCGCGGCCCTCTGCGAGGTCGCGGGCCCATCAGGCCGGGAGGAACGCGTGCGTGATCTCGTGCGCCCGGAGCTCGCCGCGACGTGCGACCGGGTGGAGAGCGATCCGCTGGGCAGCCTCATCGGCGTGCGCGCCGGCTCCGGCGGGCCACGCCTGATGCTCGCTGCGCACATGGACGAGATCGGGCTGATGGTGACCCACGTCGACGACCGCGGATACCTGCGCTTCGTGCCGCTCGGCGGCTGGGACGCGAGAACGCTCGTCGCCCAGCGGGTGACGGTCCACGGCCGGGAGGATGTCCCCGGCATCGTCGGGACCACGCCCGTGCACCTGCTCGACGAGGCCGCCCGTCAGAAGGCGCCGAAGCTCGAGGACCTCGCGATCGACACCGGCCTCCCCGCCGATCGGGTTCGCAGCCTGGTCCGCCAGGGCGATGTCGTCACGCGTCGCCGGAAGCTCGAAGACCTCGGTGAGCTCGTGACCGGGAAGAGCCTCGACGATCGGGTCGGCCTATTCGTGATGCTGGAGGCCCTGCGTGCGAGCACCGCCGGACCCGCCGAGGTTCACGCCGCGGCGACCGCCCAGGAGGAGGTCGGCCTGCGCGGCGCACGGGTCCTGGCCACCCGCGTCCGGCCGGACATCGGCCTCGCGGTCGACACGTGCCCCGCCGACGACGGACCCGGGACCGCGGGCAACGGCCCGTCGACGCGCCTTGGCCAGGGCACGGCCATCCGTCTCATGGACGCGAGCGCGATCGGCTCACCCGCGCTGGTCGACCTGCTCGTGCGCCTGGCGGAGGAGCGGGAGATCCCGTACCAGTTCCACGTATCGAACCGCGGCGGGACCGACACGGGGTCGCTGCAGCTGGCCGGGGAGGGCGCGGTCGCCGGCTGCGTCTCCATTCCCACGCGGTACGTCCACTCCAGCGTCGAGGCGTGCCACCCCGACGACATCCAGGCGTCGATCGATCTCGTCGCAGCCCTCGTCGAGCACGCCCACGAGCTCGCGCCCGGCTGACGCCGTGCGGCCGGGATCCCGGCTCTACTTCTTCGCGCGTCGCGACCGGATGATCGCGCCGACGCCACCGATGGCGATCGCCGCCCCGAC
>CAYTRV010000074.1:0-9886 GCA_964440285.1 uncultured Bifidobacteriaceae bacterium | reverse complement strand
GCGGTCATCGTGACATTTCTGATGCCGAACATTTACACCGGCACCACCAAAATCATGCCGCCACAGCAAAGCCAATCCGGCACCGGCCACGACGGGGCCGAGGGCCATCGGCAGGCGCGGGCCGATCCGCTGCGCCAGCCGTCCAGCCCGCGCGGAGAGCAGGAGCATCACGACAGTCAGGGGCACCAGCGCCGCCCCGGACTCCAGCGGCGAGTACGCGGCAGCCTGCTGCAGCTGGATCGGCAGCAGGAACAGCATGCCGCCGATCGCCGCGTACACCACGAACGTTACGGCGTTCGCCGAGCTGAACTGGCGCGACCGGAAGAGCTCGAGCGGCACCAAGGCGCCAGCCCGTCCGCGCTCCAGCAGCACGAACGCCACCAGCGCCGCCGCGCCGCCGACGATGAGGGTGATGACGAGCGGGGAGCCCCACCCGCGCTCCAGCCCGGCCGTGAGTCCGTAGGTGGCGGCCGCCAGGCCGAGGGCGCTGGCCGCCGCGCCGCGCAGATCCAGGGGGCTCGAACGGACGCTCTCGTCACGTGTCTCCGGCACATGCCGGGTCGCGACCCACACCACGGCGGCGGCGATCGGGAGGTTGAGGAGGAAGATGAGGCGCCACGACGCCGCGTCGATCAGGTACCCGCCGACGAATGGCCCGAGGGCGAGGGCGATCCCGCCGAGACCCGACCAGGCGCCCACGGCGGCGCCTCGGTCGTCGCGATGGAAGCTCGCCTCGATGATCGCCAGGCTCCCCGGGGTGAGCAGGGCCGCTCCGGCGCCCTGCAGGGCCCGCGCCACGATCAGCGTCTCGGCGGTCGGGGCGATCCCGCAGGCGAGCGACGCGACGGCGAACCACACGGCGCCGACGCAGAAGATCCGCCGCCGGCCGAAGTGGTCGCCGAGCGAGCCCCCGAGCAGCAGGAGGCCCCCGAGCGCCAGGGTGTAGGCGTTGACCGTCCACTGCAGCTCGGTGAGGCCCGCGTCGAGATCCTCGCCGATCGTCGGGAGTGCGATGTTGACTACCGTCGCGTCGAGGAACGCCATGCTGGTTCCGAGGACCGTCGCGAACAGCACCCACCGGCCCCGCTTCGAGCGATAGCGAATACCTGGCCCCCCCGCGATCGCGGCCTGCACGCTCACGACGCGTGACCCGGCGCGGGCTCGCGGCGCGCGGCCGCCGCGACGACCGACCGCACCCGCCGCGCCCACTCCTCCGCGCGCGGCATCGGGATGAGTGAACCCCACGGCGCGCGGAGCGCGATGGGGTGAATCGCGCCGGGAATCATCGTGTACGTCCCCCGGGCGCCCGCCGCCGCCGCGGCATCGAGCGCGGCCCGTCCGTCCTCGATGCATATCTCGAGCTGCCGCCACGAGCGCACCCGGTAGCGGACCTCCGCCCAGCCGACATCGGGGAGGTGGGGCGTGCACCGCCGCATCAGGAGCTCCGCACTGGGGCTCCACGTGCCCGGCAGCTCCCGGGCGGTGCCGCCGTTGACGCACAGGGCGACGATCCCGTCGGTGCGACCGGTGAACCGGATCTGCGCGCCGGTCGGCAGCGTCTGCACCGTCACCGCAGCAGCCGGCTCATCCGGCGATCCGCCAGGGTCCGTCCATCGTTCTGACAGTCCGGGCAGTACACGAGCTCATACCCTTCGTAGGAGACCCGTTCCAGCCGGCGGCCGCAGCGCAGACACGGATCACCGAAATGCTTGTGGACCGCGGTGACGCGCTCCTCCCGGTCGGGGAGGTTCGTTGTGATCCGCTCGCGCGCGCGGTCGAGGGCCTGACCGAGCACCGCGTCGGCGGCGCGGGCGAGCCGTTCGCACTCCTCGCCGGTCAGTCGGTCCGTCCGCGCGAACGGGGCGAGGCGCGCGGCCCACATGATGTCGCTCGCGTACGCCCGGCCGATCCCCGCGATCCGCCGCCCGTCGCGAAGCGCCGTGTGCAACCGGGCGGGCGGCGACGCGAGCCGGGTCCTCCACGACGCCGAAGCCAGTCCGAGCGGCTCGGGCCCGAGCACGGCGAGCGGGGGATGGGTTGCGACCTTCGCCGTGCTCAGCAGGTGTGCGCTCGCCCGGTGCTCGGTCGCCGCCTCGCGCAGGCGCAGCTCCTCACCGCCGTCGAGCTCCACCGCCAGCGCGGCCGCCCTGCCCGGCCGCTTGGCCGCGGCGGTCATCCCCAGCCGACCGCCCTGCATCAGGTGCATGACGAGTGTGAGCTCACCGGCCTCGACGCAGACGAGCTTCCCGCGACGCCACACGCGGGTGAGCGTCGCGCCGGTCAACGCCTCGATCGGCGGGGTCGCCGTCTTCAGCGTCGAAGGCATCCAGACGCGGGCGCCGGCCACCCGCCGTCCTGCGCACGCGCGGGTCAACCCCTCCGCCAGTGCCTGCAGTTCCGGAAGCTCAGGCACGGGCGGGGATTCCCGCTGTCGCTATACTCGCCGCGATGTCGGCGTCCGGCTCTGGAGACTCCTGATCCAACCCGAGGAGCTCGCGAAGACGATTGATCACACGCTCCTGGATGTGCGCGCCACCCAGGCGGACATCGAGCGGGTGTGCGACGAGGCGCGGGAGCATCATTTCGCCACGGTGTGCTCGTTCCCGACGTTCCTGCCGGTCATGGCCGACCGCCTCCACGGCTGCGACGTCAAGACCTGCGCGGTGATCTCGTTCCCGTACGGGGCCGACCTGCCGCAGGCGAAGATCAACGCGGCGGAGCAGGCAGTGACCGCCGGAGCGGACGAGCTCGATGTGTGCATGAACATCGTGGCGCTTCGCTCCGGCGACTTCGGGTTCGTCCGGAGCGAGCTGTCGACCCTCGTTCGCGCGGTGCACTCACGCGCGGTCAATGACGCTCGCGGCACCGTCATCGTCAAGGTCATCATCGAGGCACCTTATCTCGACGACAAGCTCAAGCGCCTCGCCTGCAAGATCGTCGCGGACGCCGGCGCGGACTTCGCGAAGACGGCCACCGGGGTCGGTACGCAGGCGGTCGTCGAGGACGTCGAGCTGATGCGGGAGGCGCTCCCGGAAGGCGTCGGTGTGAAGGCCTCCGGCGGCATCCGCACGCTCGAGACGGCCGAGGCGATGATCAACGCCGGCGCGTCCCGGATCGGGACCGGGTCGGCGGTCAGGATCATGAAGGAGCTCCTGAAGTCGGGATGAGCTCCGTCGATGTCGAGCCAGATGTGCTCGCCCGCGTCCGGTACGGAGCCGGCGGTCTCGTCCCGGCGGTTGTGCAGGACGCCACCAGCGGACGGGTGCTCACCCACGCCTGGATGAACGCCGAGTCGCTGGCGCGCACCATCGAGGAGGGGGAGACGTGGTTCTGGTCGCGGTCCCGCCGGGAGCTTTGGCACAAGGGCGCGACGAGCGGCAACACCCAGCGTGTGCGGGGCATCCTGCTCGACTGCGACGGCGACGCTCTCGTCGTGCTCGTCGACCAGACCGGCGTGGCATGCCACACGGGCGCCCCCTCGTGCTTCCTCGATCGGCTCGCCGGCGACGACGCCCAGCCGTTCGCGGCCCTGACGGGGCTCGAACGGGTCATCGAAGAGCGCGCGGGCGCCGCCGACGCCGACGCGTCCTACACCGCCCGGTTGCTCGCCAAGGGCATCGACACGGTCTGCAAGAAGGTCGGGGAGGAGGCCACTGAGGTCGTCCTCGCGGCGAAGGGCGCCGAACGGGGGCAGGTCATCTACGAGAGCGCCGACCTGCTCTACCACCTGGCCGTGCTGTGGAGGGCGGCCGGGGTTCGGCTCGAGGAGGTTGCCGGCGAGCTGGAATCGCGCCGTCGATGAGCCAGTTGCGGCTCAACGTCACCCGGCCGGACGTCGCCGGCCCGTCGGTGTCGCCGACGCTCGAGGAGGTGGCCGCGCTCGCGGGGTCGCACCGGCAGGTGCCGCTCGTCCACACGTTCATCGCCGACTGCGAGACGCCCGTCAGCGCGTTCCTCAAGCTCCGCGACGACGGCCCGTGCTTCCTGCTCGAGTCGGCGGAGGAAGGGCAGCGACTCGGTCGGTACTCCATGATCGGCATCCGTCCGCAGGCGGTCATACGCGGCGCCGGCGCCGAGCTCGCGGTGCTGTCCTCGGACGGGACGATCCGGACGCTCGACGCGGACGACCCGTTCGGCGCGGTCGAGGACGTCGTGACGTCCGTCGGCGTCGCCCCGCCGTCCGACCCGCTCGCGTTCCACGGCGGGGCGGTCGGGTTCTTCGGCTACGACCTTGTCCGCCGGGTCGAGCGGCTCCCCCACGTGCCGCATGACGACCGCGGCATCCCCGACATCGCGCTGATGGTGACCGGACCGGTCGTGCAGTTCGACCACCTGCGACGCTCACTCACGCTGGTCGTCCCGTGCCGCCTCGACCAGGGCGAACCCGCGGATGCCGCCTACCGGCGGGCGGTGGACGAACTCACCGAGCTCAAGGAACGGCTCGCCGGGCCCGTCCCCCCGCGTCCCGAGATCGCCGCCGAGCCGGAGATCGGCCCGATCGAGAGCAACATGACGCGCAAGGCGTTCGAGGCGGCCGTCGAGCGGGTCCGCGAGTACGTGTTCGCCGGCGACGCCTTCCAGGTCGTCCCGTCGCAGCGGTTCGCCGCCCGGATGTCGCTCGACCCGTTCGCCGTCTACCGCGGGCTTCGCACCGTCAACCCGTCGCCGTACATGTTCTTCCTCGACTTCGGGGACGTCGCGCTGGTGGGGGCGTCCCCCGAGATGCTGGTCAAGGTCAGCGACGGCAAGGTGGAGACGCGGCCGATCGCCGGGACCCGCCCGCGGGGTCACACCCTCGCCGAGGACCAGCGCCTCGCCGAGGAGCTGCTGGAGGATCCCAAGGAGCGCGCGGAGCACGTCATGCTCGTCGACCTCGGTCGCAACGACATCGGCCGCGTCGCACGGCCGGGGACGGTCAGCGTCAAGGAGCTCATGGGCATCCACCTGTACAGCCACGTGATGCACATCGAGAGCAGCGTCGTGGGGGAGCTGGCCGAGGGGATGCGCGCGACCGATGCCCTGCGCGCGGCGTTCCCCGCCGGGACGCTGTCCGGGGCGCCGAAGGTGCGGGCGATGGAGATCATCGACGAGCTCGAGCCCACCAAGCGCGGACCCTTCGGGGGCGCGGTCGGCTACCTCGGCTTCGACGGCGACCTCGACACCTGCATCACCATCCGCACGATGGTGTGCCACGGCGGAATGGCGTACGTGCAGGCCGGCGCCGGGATCGTCGCCGACTCGGTCGCCGCCTCGGAGTTCACCGAGTCCGAGAACAAGGCGGCCGCCATGTTCCGCGCGATCGAGGTCGCGGCGGCGCAGGCGGACTGGTAGGGCTCGATGAACCCACGCGTCGCCCTCGTCGACAACTACGACAGCTTCACGTACAACCTGTTCCAGTACCTCGCGGAGCAGGGCGCGGAGGTGCTCGTCCACCGCCACGACAAGATCGACCTGGCCGGGCTCGACGCCCTCGCCCCGACGCACCTCGTGATCTCCCCGGGGCCGAAGACCCCCGACGAGGCCGGGATCTCCGTCGAGGCGATCCGTCACTTCGCCGGCCGGGTGCCAGTGCTCGGCGTCTGCCTCGGCCATCAGGCGATCGGCCAGGCGTTCGGCGGCAGGATCGTTCGAGGTGAGGCGCCGGTCCACGGGAAGACCAGCGAGATCGCCCACGACGGGCGGACGCTGTTCGCGGGGATCGAGAACCCGATGACCGCGACCCGCTACCACTCGCTGATCGTCGAGGGCGACCTACCGGACGAGCTCGAGGTGTCGGCGTGGTGCGACGGCGACGTCATCATGGGGATCCGCCACCGCGAGCTGCCGGTCGAGGGCGTGCAGTTCCACCCCGAGTCCATCCTGACCGCCGCCGGGAAACGCCTCCTGGCGAACTTCCTCGGCATGGCGGCGTGAGCGTCGCCGCGCAGATCGACCGGCTCCTGGCCGGTGAGGACCTCGGGCGCGACGGCGCCGCGGAGGCCCTCGACCTGGTGATGGCGGGCGAGGTCGACCCGGTGCAGACCGCTGCGTTCCTCATCGCGCTACGCGCGAAGGGCGAGACCGCCGGCGAGCTCGCGGGCCTGGCGTCCGTCGTGCGGGCACGGAGCGAACCCGTGCGTACCGACAGGGCGCCGCTGGTGGACACCTGCGGCACGGGCGGCGGCCGCTCGACGTTCAACGTCTCCACGGCCGCCGCGTTCGTCGTGGCGGGCGCCGGCGTCGCGGTCGCGAAGCACGGCAACCGCTCGTCGACCTCACGCAGCGGGAGCGCGGACGTGCTCGAGGCGCTCGGCGCCCGCATCGACCTGGCGCCCGGCGCGGTGGCCACCTGCATCGAGCGCACAGGCATCGGCTTCATGTTCGCCCCGGCGCACCACCCGGCGTTCCGGCACATCGTCCCGGTGCGCCGCGCCCTCGGGGTGCGGACGATCTTCAACCTTCTCGGCCCGCTCACCAACCCCGCAGGGGTCCGTCGTCAGGTCATCGGCGTCTCCGACCCCGCCTACCTCGACCGTCTCGGGGAGGCGCTCGCCGTGCTTGGCGTGGACCATGCGCTCGTGGTCGCCGCCCGGGACGGCATGGACGAGATCTCCACGGCCGGCCCGACCGATGTCGTGGAGGTGGACGCGGACGGAATACGGACGTGGCGCCTCGACCCGGACAGCTTCGGGATCGCGCGGCCGGGCGAGGCCGAGATCGCCGGTGGTGAGCCGGCCGAGAACGCCGCCATCATCACCACGGTCCTCGAGAGCGGCCGGGGGGCGGCCGGGGACCTCGTGGCGCTCAACGCCGCCGCGGCCATCTTCGTATCGGGAATCGTCGGATCGATCGAGGAGGGGTTCGAGGCGGCGCGTGAAAGCCTCTCGAGCGGTCGTGCCGGAGAGCGGCTGGCGGCCTTCGTCGCGGCCACCAACGAACTGGCGCCGGCGGCGTCCGGCGGGTAGGAGGAGCGCGCGTGGGATTTCTCGAGGACATCGTCGAAGCGACCCGCACCCAGGTGGCGCGCCGGCGGGCCGAGCGTCCGATCGAGGAGCTCGCCGAGGGACTCGCACCTCCAGGCCGCGGGCGTCCGTTCTCCGAGGCGCTCATCGCGCCGGGGGTGTCCCTGATCGCGGAGATGAAGCGGGCGAGCCCGTCGCGCGGAGCGATCCGGCCCGGTGCGAGCGTCACCGAGATCGTCCGGGCGTACGAGGAGGGCGGCGCGTCGGCGTGCTCGATCCTCACCGAGCCGCAGTTCTTCGGAGGCAGCCTCGACGACCTGCGGGAGGCGCGCGCGGCGTCCTCGCTGCCGCTCCTCCGTAAGGACTTCATCGTCGACGAGTACCAGCTCGTCGAGGCGCGCCTCGCGGGGGCGGACGCGGCGCTGCTGATCGTCGCCGCCACCGGGCCCGAGTTGCTCGCCGACCTTCTCCATGTCGGGCACGACCTCGGCCTGGACCTGCTCGTGGAGGTCCACGACGAACAGGACGCCGAGATCGCGGTCGAGGCGGGCGCCGAGATCGTCGGGATCAACAACCGCAACCTCAAGACCCTCGAGGTGGACCCCGACACCGTGCTGCGCCTGCTCTCGGACATCCCGGCGGGCACCGTCGTGGTCGCCGAGTCGGGGATCTCCGACCCGGCGGACGTCCGGCGCCTGGGGGAGGCGGGGGTCGACGCCATCCTGGTCGGTGAGGCGCTGATGTCCTCGCCCGACCCGGCGCAGGCCGTCCGGGCGCTGCTCGGCAACGCGGGCTGAGTGTCTCCGATCGCCACGTCGGAGGGTGGCGGGTCGACGGTGGCGCTACATTGCGGGTGTGGACTCACCTGAACCCGTTGCGCCCGGCACGGGCGGTTGGAGTCGCGGCCGCATCGTGGGCCTCACGATCGGGTGCCTTCTGGCCGCGGGTCTCGTTCTGCTCTTGATCCTCGGCCTCATCAACAACGACGAGGACCTCTCGATCGACCGGCGCATCGCTGAGAACGAGGCGGTGCTCGCGCCCGACTTCGCGCTCCCGGTCCTCTCCGCCGGAGGGAACGTCGGCCCGGCGGGTTCGGAGCTCTCGCTCAGCTCCCTGCGCGGCCGGCCGGTCGTCGTGAACCTGTGGGCGTCGTGGTGCGACCCGTGCAAGGAGGAGGCGCCGATCCTCGAGTCGCTCTGGACGCGCTACGCGTCGAAGGGCGTCGTCGTCCTGGGCGTCAACACCCAGGACATCTCGAGCGACGCGAAGGACTTCATCCGGCGGTTCGGGATCACCTTCCCGTCGGTCCGCGACGGCACCGACCGGACGCAGAAGAAGTTCGAGACGGCCCAGCTCCCCGAGACCTTCGTGATCGACCCGGACGGCCGGATGCGGCTGGTCCCGTTCCGCGGTGGCATCACCGAGGCCTCGGGACGGGAGATCGCCGCCCATCTCGACAAGGTCCTCGGTCCGTGAAGCGGCTCGCGGCCGTCCTGCTCGCGACGGCGCTGCTGTTCGCCCCGACGACCGCGCTCGGCCTGACGGTCACGGAGGTCGCGGAGGAGCTTCGCTGCCCGACCTGCAACGGGCCGCTCGAGGTGTCGAACGCCCCGGTCGCCCAGCGGATGAAAGCGCAGATCGCCGAACGAATCCGCCAGGGCCGTACGAAGGACGAGATCAAGGCCGAGTTCGTCGCGGAGTTCGGCCGGGCTGTGCTGACCACCCCGCCGGCGAAGGGCTTCGACCTCGTGGCCTGGGTCGTACCGGCGGTGGCCGTCGCCATCGGACTGTGCGCGATCCCGTTCGTGACCCGCGCGTGGGCGAAGCGCCGGCCCCGGGCGGAGGAGGCGGAGGTCGCGCTCAGCAGCGAGGACCGCGCCCGCGTGGACCGGGAGCTGGACGCCTTCGGCGACGGCTGACGTGCCGGGGATCCTCATCGGAACGGCGTCGTGGACCGACCCGGAGTTCATCAAGGCGGGGTGGTACCCACCGGAGGTGAGAAACGACGCGGAGGGGCGGCTCCGGTACTACGCCGAACGGTTCCCCATGGTCGAGGTCAACGCGAGCTTCTACGCGCTCCCGACGATCGAGACGGTCGCGGCGTGGGCCGAACGCACCCCGCCGGGGTTCCGTTTCCACGTCAAGGCCCACCAGCTGATCTCGGGCCATCCCAGCGACCCCAGGCGCCTGCCGCCGGCGCTGCGCAACCTCCCCGCCGAACTGGACGCCAAGGGACGGATCCGCAAGCCGAGCCGGGAGCTTCGCGAGGCCGTCATCGACGCACTGCTCGAGGCCTGCGGGCCGCTCGGCGATCGGCTCGGCGCGATCCTGGTGCAGCTCCCGCCGTTCGTCGTCTCGGGCGACCGCCAGCGGGAGGAACTCGCCCGGATCCTCACCCGGCTGCGGCCGGCTCGGGCCGCGGTGGAGTTCCGCCATCGCTCGTGGGTGGCGGCCGGCGAGCGTGAGCGCGCAGCGGCCCTGCTCGCCGAGCACGACGCCGCGTGGGTCTGCGTCGACGCGCCGCGGGCGGAGGCGATGAGCGCCATGCCGCCGATCGTGGAGGTGACGTCGCCGGGACTCGCCTACCTCCGGATGCACGGGCGCAACGCCACCATGTGGACCCGGGGCCGCACTGTGGCCGAACGGTTCGACCACGAGTACGCCGACCGGGAGCTCGAGGAATGGGTCGAGCCGGTCCTCGACATGGCCGACCGTGCCCAGGAAGTGGCGGTGGTCATGAACAACAACAGTCGGGACTACGCGCTGCAGGCGGCGAGCCGCTTCACGGAGCTGCTTTCCCTGCGTAGAAGCTGATTCTCGAGGGTGCCGCTCGATGTATCGAGCGGCACCCGGCGACATCGACCGGCATCTTGCCACTCGTCTTGCCACTCGCCTCGGGCCGTCCGGGATCGTGGCTAGCCTCGGCTCAATGAATGACCTCGAAT
>CAYTRV010000073.1:0-9930 GCA_964440285.1 uncultured Bifidobacteriaceae bacterium | reverse complement strand
CCTGGACCTGGCCGGCGTGCAGGTCCATGGTCAGGACCCGGTCGACGCCCACGGCTTGGAGGATGTCCGCGATCATCCGCGCGGTGATCGGCTCGCGCGGCGCCGACTTCTTGTCCTGACGGGAGTAGCCATACCACGGCATCACCGCCGTGACCCGCCGTGCCGAGGCGAGCTTCGCGGCGTTGATCATCAGCAGGAGTTCGAACAGGCTGTCGTTGACCGACTGGCGGACGCCGTTCAGGACGGTGCACGTCGACTGGACGAGGAACACGTCGGCGCCCCTGATGCTCTCGCCGAACCGCGCGTAGATCTCGCCGTTCGCGAAGGTCTTGACGTTCACCTCGCCCAGGTCCATCTCGAGGCGCTTCGCGATGTCTTCGCCGAGCGCCGTGCTCGAGCGACCCGCGAACACCATCAGTCGCCGTGCGTCGTCGCGGTGGATACTCGTGCCCACGGGCTTCGCCATCGTGCTCACCGGCCCCCCTTGCCGTCGCGTTTCGTCGCAGCGCGGGCCTTCGCCTCCGCCCGCCTGGTGAAGTCTTCCCGATTCTCCTGCCGTGCACGGGCGATGCCGAGCGCCCCCGCCGGCACGTCATGCGTGATGATCGACCCCGCTGCCGTCATCGCCTTGTCACCAATCCTAACCGGTGCGACGAAGACGCAGTCGGATCCCGTCCTGACGCCGGCGCCGATGATCGTGCGGTGCTTGCGGAAACCGTCGTAGTTGGCAGTGATGTTGCCCGCGCCGATGTTCGTTCCGGCCCCGATCTCCGCGTCGCCGATATAGGACAGGTGCGGCACCTTCGCCTTCGCGCCGACCACCGCGTTCTTGACCTCGACGTAGGTGCCGACCTTGGCGCCATCCTCGAGGATCACCCCGGGTCGCAGATAGGCGAACGGCCCGATCTGGCAGCCGTCGCCGACGGTCGAGTCGGACAGGTGCGCGAACAGCACCTCGCTCGCATCGCCGATGGCGCAGTCGCGGATGACCACGTTCGGTCCGATCACGCACCCGCCGCCGATTGTGGTGCGACCCTTCAGATGGGTTCCGGGCTCGAGGATCGTGTCCTGGCCGACGGTCACGTCCGCGTCGATGTAGACGCTCGCCGGGTCGTTCATCGTCACCCCGGCGACCATCAGCTCGTCGCGGCGGCGGCCCTGGATGATCGCGGCGCACCCGGCGAGCTCCGCGCGGCTGTTGACGCCGAGCACGACGCGCGGATCGGGCGAGACGAGCACACCCACCGGGCCGGACAGCAGCGGGAGCACGTCGGGGAGGTACATCTCGCCCTGGGCGTTGGCGCGGCCGACACGTCGCAGGGCACGTTCGAGCTGCCGGCGATCGAACATGTAGAGACCCGCGTTGATCTCGCAGATCGCACGCTCCTTGGTCGAGGCGTCGCGCGCCTCGACCACCCTGACCGTCCCGCCCTCGCGGACCACGCGACCGTAGCCGGCGGGGTCGTCGAGCACCGCGCTCACGAGGGTCGCGGCACGGCCGCCGCGGCGGTGGGCGCGGATCAGGGACCGCAAGAGCTCACGGGAGAGCAGCGGGGTGTCGCCGGAGAGCACCACCACGGTGTCGCACGCCGGGTCGAGCTTCCTGAGGCCGATCTGGACGGCATGGCCGGTCCCGTTCTGCTCCCGTTGCAGCGCCACCCCGCAGCCGTCGGGCAGCACCGCCCGGACCTGGTCGGCGCCGTGACCGACGACCACCACCGTGTGGTCGATCTTCGCACCGGTCAACGCATCGAGCACCCACCCCACCAGCGGCCGGCCCGCGATCGGGTGCAGCACCTTCGGCACCGACGACTTCATCCGCCTGCCCTGGCCTGCGGCCATCACCACAGCCCCGATGCTCATCGCCGTCCGGGATCCCTTCGTCGCACGTCACTGGTTGGGGCGGGAGGATTCGAACCCCCGGTCGCGGGACCAAAACCCGCTGCCTTACCGCTTGGCTACGCCCCATCGGAAGGCCGTGAGTATAGACACCGACCCGCACACGCTCCCCCACCGGTTGGCGCGGCCCTCGTACCGCCGCCGGGCGCTCCGACGCACCCCGGAGCGGGCTACACGGGCCGGGTGATCGCGCCCTCAGAGGCGGAGGAGACCTGCGCGGCGTACTTCGCGTAGACCCCCCTCGTGTACCGCGGCGGTGGGGGCGACCAGCCGGCCATGCGCGCCGCGATCTCGTCGCCGGAGAGCTCGACCCGCAGCTCGCGGGCGTCGACGTCGATCACGACGACGTCGCCCTCGCGGAGCGCGGCGATCGGGCCGCCGCGCGCCGCCTCGGGCGCGACGTGGCCGACCATCAGCCCGTGGGTGGCGCCGGAGAAGCGGCCGTCGGTGATGAGGGCGACGTGCTCGCCGAGGCCCTCGCCGACGATGGCGGCGGTCACGTGCAGCATCTCCCGCATACCCGGTCCTCCGGCGGGGCCCTCATACCTGATCACGATCGTGTCGCCCGGGTTGAGCGTGCGCGCCTTGACGGCGGCGAAGCACTCCTCCTCCGACTCGAACACCCGCGCGGGGCCGCGGTGCAGGCGCCGCTCGTGCCCAGCGAGCTTCACGACACAGCCGTCCGGGGCGAGGTTGCCGCGTAGGATCGCGAGACCCCCGGTGGCCTTGAGCGGCGTCTCGATGGGCACGACGACCTTCTGCCCCGGGGTCTCGGCGACCGCGGCGGCGATCTCGCCCATCGTGCGCCCGTCCACGTTTCGGGCGGCCGCGTGCAGCAGGTCGCGCTTGAGGAGCTCGCGGGCGACGAGGGCCACGCCGCCGGCGTTGTACATGTCGGTCGCGACGTAGTCCCCTCCGGGCTTCAGGCTCGCGAGCACCGGCGTGCGCTCGGCGATCACGTCGAAGTCCTCGAGCTCCAGCGGGATGTCGAGCTCGCGCGCGATCGCCAGCAGGTGCAGCACCCCGTTCGTCGACCCGCCGGTGGCGGCGACGGATGCCACGGCGTTGTCGAGGGCGTCGCGGGTGATGATCTGCGAGGGCCGCACGTCGTCGCGGACGAGGTCCATGACGAGCGCCCCGGACCGCCGCGCCGCCTCCTCCTTCGACGCGCCGACGGCGGGGATCCCGTTGAGCCCGGCGGGGCTGATCCCAAGGAAGTCGAGGGCCGTCGACATCGTGTTCGCGGTGAACTGGCCGCCGCAGGCCCCCGCGCCGGGGCAGGCGACGCCCTCCAGCTCGTGCAGCTCCTGCGGGCTCATCTTCCCGGCCGCGTGCGCGCCCACGGCCTCGAACACGTCCTGGATCGTCACGTCGCGGCCACGGAACCTGCCGGGGGCGATCGACCCGTTGTAGAGGACCAGGCCGGGGATGTCGAGGCGGCAGAGGGCCATGACCGCGCCCGGGATCGTCTTGTCGCACCCGACGAGGCAGACGAGCCCGTCGAACAGGTGGCCGCGGGCGACCAGCTCGATGGAGTCGGCGACGACCTCTCGCGAGACGAGCGAGCCGCGCATGCCTTCGGTGCCCATCGACACGCCGTCGGACACCGACACCGTGTTGAACTCCATCGGTGTGCCGCCCGCGGCGCGGATCCCCGCCTTGACGTGCTGCGCGAGCTCCCGCTGGTTGATGTTGCACGGCATCGTCTCGATCCAGGTCGTCGCGACGCCGATGATCGGCCGCGCGAGGTCCTCGTCGGTGAAGCCGATGCCCTTGAGCATCGCCCGCGCCGGGGCGCGGTCGGGGCCGTCCGTGAGCGCCGCGCTGTGGCGCTTCGCCGGGTCGGACGCGATCTCGTATGGGTTTCCGCTGGTCGACATGGGCGGGGATACTAGAGCCTCCGACGGATTCACGGTCGCGCTGACGACGATTCGACGGTTAGAGTGACGACGAATTCACGGCTACAATACCGACGAATTGACGCCGCAGACCCAGACTCTACTTCCGCGATCGATCGCTCAGGCTGTCTCCGAGGCGCTTCGGGACACCCCTGTGGTCGCAATCAACGGCGCCCGCCAGGTGGGAAAGAGCACGCTCGCGGCCGACCTTGCCGGAGGCAGATTCGACATCGTGACACTCGATGATCTGACGCAACGGCGGGCTGCGCAGAGCGATCCCACGGCATTCGTCGAGGACCGCGCCCGCGGCCTCGTCATCGACGAGGTTCAGCGGGTCCCCGACCTCCTCGTGGCGATCAAGGCGAGCGTCGACAGGGATCGACGGCCAGGCCGCTTCCTGCTGACGGGATCGACCCGGCTGCTCTCGACCCCGCGCATCTCCGAGACGCTGGCGGGAAGGATCGAGATCATCGACCTGTGGCCGCTTTCACAGGGCGAGATCGCCCGCCACCGCGAAGGGTTCGCCGATGCCCTCATGACGTGGAGCCCCGCGTTGCGGATCGAGAGCGACCTCCGCCGCGGTGATTACTTCGAGCGGGTCGTCGCGGGGGGCTTTCCGGAAGCGACCGGCCGCACGGGACGACGGCGGGACGCCTGGTTTACCAACTACATCGGCACCGTGGTCGATCGCCTCGTCGAGGATGTCGCGGACATCGAGCGTGTCGGCGCGATGCCCCAGTTGATCCGCCTGGCGGCAGCCCGCACCGGAACGGAGCTCAACGTGTCGTCTCTGTCACGGGATCTCGGCATCCGGGCGCAGACGCTCTCCGGCTATCTCGCTCACCTGCAGACCGTGTTCGTCCTCCAATTGGTCCCGGCCTGGTCGCGCAACCTGTCGAGCAAGGTGGTGCGCCGCCCCAAGCTCACGATGGTCGACAGCGGGCTCGCCGCGCACCTGCTCGGTGTCGACGCAGGACGCCTTGCCGATCCGGAGAGCCCGTCGGGTCAACTCCTCGAGTCCTTCGTCGTGATGGAGCTCCGCAAGCAGTTGGGCTGGTCCGACGCCGCCGCTGCCATTTTCCACTTCCGAGACCGGGACGGCGCGGAGGTCGACATCGTTCTCGAGACGCGCGACGGCCGGGTGGCAGGCGTCGAGGTCAAGGCGGGGAGCACGGTCGTCGACCGGGACTTCTCGGGGCTGCGACTGCTTGAACGCAAGCTCGGCGATCGCTTCGTCGGTGGCGTGGTGCTCTACACCGGCCGCTCATACGCGCCGTTCGGACGAAAGCTCGCCGCGCTGCCCGTCGAGGCGCTGTGGGCGGTGTGAGCGGCTCCATACGCTAACCCCCGTCCCGTCTGCCGCGCAGGTCCTCGATCCGCCGCCGGTCGCGCTTTGTGGGCCTGGCGCCGAGGTCGGCGCCGACGGGGCGGGCGAACCGCCGGTCGTCGGCGCGGCGCACCCGCTCCGCCTTTGACTCGGCGGTCTCCTCGTACAGCGTCGCCGCCACGCTCGCCGAGCCGCGCTTGTCGGCGATGCCCCGGACCACGATCGTCCACGGCATCTCCGCGACGGTCAGCTCGATGACGTCGCCGACCGCAACCTCCTTCGACGGCTTGGCACGCACGTCGTTGACGTGTACGCGCCCACCGTGCACCGCCTCGGTCGCGGCGCCGCGGGTCTTGAAGAACCTCGCCGCCCATAGCCACTTGTCGATCCGTACCCGCTCCACACCGCCTCCAGATCTCGGGACCGGTGAACGATCCCCCGTCGGTCGCACCACCGGGCACGGCATGCGCCGTGATCGGCGACCGCGGACCCGAAACTCTCGCAAACTCGGCCTAATGATTGTGGTCGCCGCGACCGATGTGAACTGCGACGCCTCCTCGAAACGATCGGAGTCGCGGTTGCCGCCGTCCCTGGCATCCAGCGAGCCACGCACACGACCGAACCTCACGCCTGCGGCCGCGGCCCAGGTTGCGATGGCGCTCGCCCTCCTCTGCTTGATCGCGGCGTTCGTCCTCGGGTCGCTCGATCGGGCGGACGGTACGGTCGCGCTCTGGCTGCCGGTCATCGTGTCGGCGACCGGCGCGGCATGCTGCGCGGTTCGCGCGGTGACCGTGCCACGCGATCGAGGGGCATGGGGCGTCTTCGCGGGAGCGATCGGCATCTGGACCCTCGGCTCCCTCTACGAGGTCCTGTGGTTGCCCGGCGTCGCTCTGTCGCCGACCCCGACGTTCGCCGACGCGTGCCGTGTCGCCTTCTACCCGCTCGCCTACCTCGGCATGGTGCAGCTCGTCCGCCGTCGGGTGACCCGGTTCGCGGCGGCGCTCTGGCTCGACGGGCTCATCGGAGCCCTCGCCGTGGCCGCCGTCGCCGTGGGGATCGTACTGTCCCCCGCCCTGGACGGCGGCGAGGGGGGACTCGGCGCGCTCGTCCTGAACCTGGTGTACCCACTCGGCGACATGCTGCTCCTGACGTTCGTGGCCGGGGTGATGGCCCTCAACGCGTGGCGACCGGGCCGGGCGTGGATCATCCTCGGGGTGGCGTTCGGAGTTCTGGCCGTCGCGCACGCCCTGCAGCTCTCCCAGGCCGCAGCGACGACCTCGCTGTCCGGGGTGATCCATCTGCTGTGGCCGCTGGGCATGGGCCTGTTCGCGATGGCGGCCTGGCACACCTCGGAGCTCCGCCCGCAGATCCGGCTCGACGGCTGGAGCCTGCTCGTGGCCCCGACGCTGTTCGGCTGGGTCACTGTGGCCCTCGTGGGGTACGGCAACTTCGCCCGTCTCGGATCGCTCGGCCTGGCGCTCGCAGGCGTCACGCTCCTGCTGATCATGTTCCGCGCGGCGCTGACCTTCCGGGAGAACCTCGCGATCGCGCAGGAGCTCCGCGAGGACGTCGCGAAGTCCTCCAGCGACGCCCTGACCGGCCTCGCGAACCACCGCACCTTCCACGAGGCGCTGCTGCGCGAGGCGAGCCTGGCTCGCCGCCATTCGCGCGAGCTCTCGATCGTGGTCCTCGACATCGACGACTTCCGGGCCATCAACCAGATCCACGGTCACCAGGCCGGAGACGCCGTCATCACGGAGGTCGCGAGACGCATCGGCGCGACGCTGCGGAGTGAGGACGTCCTCGCCCGGATCGGCGGCGAGGAGTTCGCGTGGCTCCTGCCGTCAACCGCCGGCCAGGCGGCGTGGCGAGCGGCGGAACGTGCCCGCCAGGCCATCGAGGGAGCGCCGTTCCCGGGCGTCGGCCACGTCACCGTCTCCGCCGGCGTGTGCGACTTCGCAATGGCCGGCGACGAGCAGGAGCTGCTGCGGCTCGCCGACGGGGCGCTCTACTGGGCCAAGATGCACGGCCGCAATGTGTCGTACCGGTATTCGCCCGAGGTCATGGACGTACTCTCGGCGCAGGAGCGGGCCGAGCAGGCGGAGCGTTCCCGGACCCTGTCCGCGATCACCGCCCTCGCTCGCGCCGTCGACGCCAAGGACGCCACGACCCAGCGACACTCGGAGCGCGTCGCGAGCGTCGCGGGGGCGCTCGCGAACCTGCTGGGCTGGTCGGCGGAGCGGCGGGCGAAGCTGCACGAGGCAGGCCTGGTGCACGACGTCGGAAAGATCGGCGTCCCCGACGCGATCCTGCTCAAGCAGGGGCCGCTCACCGAGGACGAGGAAGAGGTCATGCGGACCCATGCGGCGCTTGGAGCGCGCATCGTTCACGACGTGTTGAGCCCCGAGCAGGCGCTTTGGGTGCTGCATCACCACGAGCGGTGGGACGGCGCGGGCTACCCACGCGGCTTGGCGGGCGATGCGATCCCCGAGGGCGCCCAGATCCTCGCGGTCGCGGATGCCTGGGACGCCATGACCGCCAACCGCCATTACCGTCTCACCCGCACGCCGGAGGTCGTCCTGGCGGAGCTCACGCGGGGCGGTGGGCGGCAGTGGAGCCCGAAGGTCGTCGACGCGCTCCTGGAGCTCTCGGGCAGCGGCCTGTTGGTCCCCGCCGGTCCGGGACCGCGCCGCCGCATCACGATGACCCGGGCGCGGGACGTCGCGGCCACCGTCGCCGCGGAGCCGGTGGCCGTGGACGCCTGACGCCGACGCCCGCTGGTACATTCGCCGGGAGGCGATCGGCGGGGGTCCGGTGATGCGACGCGTGCTGGTGCTGGGGGCCGGCAAGATCGGTGGAGCCATCGTCGACCTGCTCGGCGCGACGGGCGACTGGGAGGTCACGGTCGCCGATCAGCAGCGGGAGTTCCTCGGCCTCATCGACGAGGAGCACGCCGCCCGGAAACTGGTGGACGTGTCGGACGCGTCCGTGCTCCGCGAGCTCGCCGACGGCCACGACTACCTCGTCAGCGCGTTGCCGTTCTTTCTCAACCGGGACGTCGCCGGCGTCGCCCGCGACGTGGCCGCGCACTACTTCGACCTGACCGAGGACGTCGCCACGACCCGCGCGGTCCGCGCCGTGGCCGACGGCGCCGACACCGCCTTCGTCCCGCAGTGCGGGCTCGCGCCGGGGTTCATCAGCGTCGCCGCGTTCGACCTCGCCTCCCGGTTCGATCGACTCCGGGAGGTGCGGATGCGGGTGGGCGCGCTGCCACAGTTCCCCGTCGACACGCTCAAGTACAACCTCACGTGGAGCACCGACGGGCTGATCAACGAGTACTGCAACCCCTGCGAGGCGATCCTGGAGGGACGGCTCACCGAGGTCCTCCCGCTGGAGGGGCTCGAGAGCTTCTCGCTCGACGGCGTCGACTACGAGGCGTTCAACACCTCCGGCGGCCTCGGCACGCTCTGCGAGACGCTGGAGGGCAGGGTCGACCGGCTCGACTACAAGACCGTCCGCTACCCCGGTCATCGGGATGTGATGAAGATGCTGCTCGAGGACCTGCGGCTGCGGGACCGGCGCGAGCTCCTGAAGGACGTGCTCGAGCGGTCGGTGCCGATCACCCACCAGGACGTCGTGCTGATCTTCGTGACGGTCAGCGGCTGGCGCGACGCGCGACTGACCCAGGAGACGTACGCGAGGAAGGTCTACGCGCGCGAGGTCGGCGGCCGGCTGATGAGCGCGATCCAGCTCACCACCGCGGCAGGGGTTTGCGCGATGGTGGACCTCCACGCGAAGGGCCAGCTCCCCCAGCGAGGGTTCGTGCGGCAGGAGCAGGCGGCGCTCGAGCTCTTTCTCGCGAACCGCTTCGGTCGCCACTACAACGCGACGCCGAACGGCGGGGTATCGGGAACCCGGACGGCAACCTCACCCCTTGACAAGTAGTAAGTAGTCACTTACAATACCGCAATGCCACCATCGACCACGACAACCGGACGCAAGACCGCCGCCGAGCGCCGCGCGTCGGTGATCGAGGCCGCCCTGACCGAGTTCGCCACGCACGGGTTCGACGGTGCCTCCACCGACACCATCGCGCGGAACGTCGGGATCTCGCAGCCCTACCTGTTCCGCCTGTTCGGGACCAAGAAGCAGCTGTTCCTCGCCGCGATCGAGCGGTGCATGGCCAACACCCTTGAGCAATTCAAGCTCGCCTCCGCCGGGTTGACGGGCGAGGCCGCGCTCACCGCCATGGGCCGCCGGTACTCGGAGATGATCACGACCGACGCTCGCGTGCTTCGCGGCCAGCTGCAGGCGTACGTCGCATGCGAGGACCCCGAGATCCGCAAGGTTGTCCAGCGCGGCTTCGGACGGCTCGTCGAGCACGTCGAAGGGCTGGGCGTGCCTCCGGACGATGTGACCGCGTTCTTCGCCAGAGGGATGCTCATCAACGTTCTCGCTGCGATGGACGCGCCCTCGGCGACGGCCCCGTGGGCCGCCCGCCTCCTCGAGACATGTCGACCCCCTCACTGAGTTTTTTTTCGCCATATAGTTGAGTAATCAGTCACTACCACGCACATCATGGGGCTTTGGGATGAGAACACAGCACTCACCACGGACGCTCTGGACGTTCGTGATCACCGCAATCGCGCTGGTGATGGTGACGCTCGACAACCTCGTCGTGACGACCGCCATCCCGGTGATCAAGGATGAGCTCGGAGCGTCGCTCGAATCGCTCGAATGGACCGTCAACGCCTACACCCTCACGTTCGCGGTGCTCCTGCTGACCGGCGCCGCGCTCGGCGACCG
>CAYTRV010000072.1:0-9989 GCA_964440285.1 uncultured Bifidobacteriaceae bacterium | reverse complement strand
CGTACCAGGCGTCGCGTGCGTTCACCAGGAGGTGGGGCTCGATCGACCGTCCCGTGATCGCACCGCGTGCCTCGGTCCAGTACTCGATCTCCACGACGCGGTCCTCGCGGATCGCGCCGGTGACGGCGGAGGCGACCGCGCTGTTGGCGGTCTGGACGCGACCGAGCTCGATGGGGGGGAGGCGATCCTCGCCGATCGCCAGCTCGATCTTCGCCCGGGCGGACGCAAGGGGATCGTCGTCGCCGATCGGCAGGCGGTCACCGATGAACTCGAGCGCCCAGAGCAGCGCCTTCGCCTCGAGCGGCGACAGGCGGGCCGGGCGTGCGAACTGCTCGCCGTAGGTCTCTTTCTGGACGACCACCGCGTCATCCACGACCTGTGCGAACAGGGCGTAGCACCCGCCGCCGAAGTTGATCAGGTTCAACAGCCCGATGTCGTCTTCGAGTTCGCGCTGCGAGAGGTTGAGGCCCGTGCGCAGCTCCGCCGTGGGCACATGGCCGTCGCGGGACCGTCCACAGGCGGCCAGCAAGCGGGTCATCAGCGACAGGAGGCGTGTGAACCGCTCGGCTGCGACGACGCGATCGGGACCGTGCACCGGGCCGGCCGGCGCGGCGGGCCGCTGCTCCGAGACGGAGACGGAGATCGTCGTGGCGCTGGTCTCCGTGGGGCCGTCGGCGTTGTGGCGGTCACGCACGACCTCGAGCGCCTGGACCGCGGACGCCCGGAGCTCAGGCGGAGCGACGATCTCGGCCTCAGCCCCGAGCCCGAGGATCCAGGTCAGGAGCTCGCGCTCCGAGCCGTACCCGGTGGTGAAGATGCCGCTGCCGTCGGCGTTCGACTCGAACTCACCGAACGGCCCGAACATCTGCTCCACCCACCAGGCGATGGTCGACGTGAGGGCAATGGTCGCGGTCTCGGTCGGGTCCGCGAGCTGCCACGGGGCGCGGTCGCGGTATGGCGAGAGGTCGAAATCCCGCGGGGGCGGGAAGTCGTGCTCCGCGCGAGACTTGAAGGTGATCCGCCCCTCGATCCGCGAGAGTCGGAAGATCCGCGTGGCCTCGCGCTCATGCGAGAAGCCGACGACGTACCAGTTCCCCGCGGCGTAGAGCAGGCTGTAGGGGTCAACTTCGCGCTGCGCCCGTTCGTCGCGACCGATCGAGTAGTACGAGAACCGGATCGTCTTGCGACGGCCGATCGCCGACTCGATCTTGGTGAGGTGGGCGGCGACCTCGGCGGAGTAGCCCGGTCCCAGGAGGTTGACCGCGACCGTCCGCGCCGCGTGGTCGTCCAGCGGGCTCGGGCGCCCGAGCGTGAGGTGCTGGAGCGCGAGTCGCAGGGGCTCGGCGTAGGCGAACTGCCCTTCCAGCAGGTACAGACAGGTTTGGAGGGCGGAGAGCTCGGCCTCGTCGAAGTCGATCTCCGGGAGGTAGTAGCTCTCCGGCGGCAGCGCGTACAGGTCGCCCTGGAACGGGTCGTCACCGGGGCGCTCGACGGTCAACGAGAAGCCCATCGCCTCGAGCTCGCTGCGGTCGGAGTAGAACCTACGCAGGAAGGCCTGCTCGCTCATGCCGCCATATCCCTCCACGTTCTCGTGGATCTCGTCGGCCGTGACCGGCCGGTGCTGGGACATGAGGAAGGCGACGAGCGAGAGCTGACGAACCAGCTTGTCGTCGTCTCTCATCGCCACGGGCGCATCGGGGCGAAGGGGGTCACTGCCAGGCGATGATAACCGAGCGAATCTGCCGCCCGAACCTCCGTGGCACCCCCCAAAGCCGTCCCGAGGGGCGCGGTGCCCGCATCGTGCGGAAATCGCTTCGCCGCTGCGCGGCGGGTGCCGTGTTATGGGTCGCGGCGTTCGCGGTCGGGGGTTGCGGCGGGTCGGTGGCGCGCGACCGGACGGGGGTCGTGACGGAGGTCGTCGACGGCGATACGATCGTCGTGCAGGGCGTCGGGACGGTCCGGTACGCCGGCATCGATACGCCCGAGTTGCACCATCCCAGGAGGCCGTTGGAGCGGCTGGCGCGCCGTGCGCGCGACGAGAATCGCCGACTTGTCGCCGGACGGCGGGTCCGGATCGCGGTCGATCGCGAGCCGCACGATCGCTACGGACGGCTGCTCGGGTACATCTACGTGCAGGACCTGATGGTCAATGAGGTCCTGGTGCGCCGGGGCTATGCGCGGACGCTGCCGATCGCACCGAACACCGCCCATGCAGCGACGTTCGCGATGCTCGAGCGGTCGGCCCGTCAGGCCCGGATCGGGCTGTGGGGGTCGAGCGAGGGCGGGCCGCCGTGGGGTGCGCCGTGATCATCAGGGCCGGGCCCCGGGAGCCATCGCCGCGCGATCGTGAGCTCGACGGGCACCAGCACAGCGGGGACCAGAGCGATCCATGCGATGGTCGGCGCGAGGAGTATTGCGGTGGTGATCGCGCCCGCGATGCCGGCGCCGATCACGATCGCCTCCACCTGAGTCACCGACCTGGGGTCGTCCATCCGCACCGTGGCGTGGATGATGGCTCCGACCACCGCGGCCACGGCGAGCGGAGCGATTCGGGTGTCCACCACGATCGTCGCGGCAATCGCGAGGACGGCGGCGATCAACGCCCACACCACGCCGTATCCTCGGCCCGCCGCGCCGAGCAGCACGACGGACGTGCGTTTCGGTGGATGGGCGCGCCGATCGGGGCCGCGGTCGAGGTAGTGGTGCAGCATGAGCATCGCCACGCAGAACGCCGCGTGCGCGGCGCCGACCAACACGGCGCCGGAGGAGACGTCGCCGCGTTGGAGTGCGTACCCGCCCAAGGTGCACGCGAGGACGCATCCGAAGGCCACCACTTCGCCGGCGAACGGCACGTACGCGGCGGTCACCGGCGGAAGCGTGTACACGATGGCGCCGACCAGGCCGAGGGCCCCGAACCCCAGCAGCCACCAGCCTTGGAACGCCGCGACCACCGTTCCCAACGCAATCGCGAGAAGCCCGGCGGCCGCGCCCATCCACACGAGCTCACGTTCGGTGAGCAGGCCCGCCAGTACGACCTTGCTCCCCCCGGACAGGACCCGCGGGGCGGGATCACGATCGGTGCCGGATCGCCAGTCGGTCACGTCGTTGATCGTGTGGGCCACCACACCCTGCAGGAGAAGCCCGACGAGGAGCGCGGCCACGAACCACCCGGGCGCTCCCGACCCGTCGTGCCAGGCGAGGGCGGTGCCGAGGGTGATCGCCGAGAACGACCAGAGCAGCACGGGAATGACCCGGAGCTCAAGGTAGCCGCCGATCAGTCGCCGCCGCCACGTCGGAAGGCGCCGGCCGGGGAGTCCGCTCACCGGCGTCCTGTGGCAACATCCGCGGCATGAGCGTCCGAGAGCACATCTACCGGGTTCCCACCGAAGCGGAGCTCGCACAGATGGTCGGGGCGGCGACGCCGCATTTCGCGCTGCAGGTGCGAGACCGCGTCGCATCGCTCGCCGCGACGCTCCCGGCCGACCATCCGCGCCGTCCCGAGCTCACCGCCCACATCGCCCGCCTCGAAGCGCTCGCCCTCGGAGGCGAAGCCGGCGGGGAAGGGCAGGCGGAGCTCCCACCGCGTCCGTCGCTTGCGATCCCGTCACCCGGGGGCCCCTGACACAGCGACCGCGTCCCGTACCACCCGTGAGAACACGCGGAGGATGCGCGCCGTCGCCCCCCAAACATCCTCCCCGTCGAGGGGGTAGCGCAGCGACAGGATGTCGGGCGTTGCGGGCAGGAGCGCGTCGGCGGCGAGGAGCGCGACGACCGGCACCTCGAGCACCCTCGCAATCTCCCGTTCGCTCGGCACCGGCCGAAGCGGCGCATCCGACACCCCGACGAACGGGCTGATGACGAAACCACTGGCCATCGTCGGGACGTCGGGAAGCCGCCCGACGACCCGCACGGACTCCGGAGCGACGCCGAGCTCCTCGTGCATCTCCCGCAATGCGGTCATCGCGAGGTCGTCGTCGGCGGGATCGGGCCGACCCCCCGGCAGCGACACCTGCCCGGGGTGATGCTCGAGCGTGTCGGTGCGCTTCGTCAGCACCAGATGCGGGGCGTCGTCCCGGTCGTAGAGGAGGATCAGGACCGCGGACTCACGCCCGGGCGCCGGCGCCGCCCCGTGCGGCATTCCTTCGAGCACGGCGCCGACCCCCGCCGCGAGACGCG
Organism: uncultured Bifidobacteriaceae bacterium; assembly: GCA_964440285.1. Classification (GTDB taxonomy): domain Bacteria; phylum Actinomycetota; class Thermoleophilia; order Miltoncostaeales; family Miltoncostaeaceae; genus CALMEC01. The sequence continues at coordinate 5,813 of CAYTRV010000072.1, read as the reverse complement.
TCGCGTTCGGCAACGTCAGTTGGGCCACGTCGGTGGCGGGGTCCATTCGGGAAGTCTAATCCCGCGCTTCGTGCTCCCGTTCGGAGGTTCGGCAACGCCGGAGTCCGGACATGGACAGTTCGCCGCACGCTCTTTACGCTCGTGGGGATGACCCCGCAGTCCATGACCGCCCTCGTCGCGGATCTCGAAGGGGCTGCGCAGGCCGCCGCCGCGGTCGCGGGTCGCGACCCGATTGGTGTCCGGGCGGTCGAGCCCTCGGCCGGTGAGCGGTGGTACCTCTGCGCATTCGAGGGGCCCGCGTTCCTCTGCCTCGACCGGGACCACACGCCGGAGGGCATCCGCCGCCGCGCGCAGCACGCCGCGGGATGCGCGCTCCTCGTGGAGCACGCGGAATCCCTTCTCGACGCCGCGGAACTCGACCTGACCGCGGGGGTCGCCGGCCGCGTCGGGGCGGTCCTCGACGACGACGCCGTCGCGGAGGCGCTCGGGGCGCTCGGAACGGGCGTCGCGACGCTCTCGGTGTGGTGCACCGAACCCGAGCGGGCCATCGCGTCGTTGCCGGCGCTCGAGGCCGCGATCCGGCTCCACGACGTCGCCCGCGCAGGCTACGAGCGTTTCATCGAGGTGAGCGAGCCGCTCGTGGCAATCCAGGACACGCTGCCCGAGGACGTCGTCGCCGGGCTTCGCGACCTGGAGGAGGCGGCCCATCGGGCGGGGCTCGTGCGTTCGCTGGCCCTGACCGTCTCGGAGGCGATTGCGGTGATCGACGCGGGGACCCGGGAGATCCTCGAGCTTCACCTCACCCCGCTCGACGGGGAGACCGCCGACAGACCCGGGTAGCCTCACCGGTCCCGGCGCTTGCGGACCGACAGCACCACGACCAGCCCGATGATGAGCGCGATGAGCACCAGCGGCGCGATGGTCCGCGCCCCGATCGCCGCGCCGATCACGGGTCGGTCGGACCTTCGGCCAGGAACTCCAGGAGGTCCTCGACGGTGAACCGCCCCGTCTGCATCGCGGCGACGAGCCCGTAGACCGTGGCGGTGTGCGGCCGCTCCAGCACATAGGCGCGCATCGCCTCGTTCGCGGCCTCCTCGATCTCGTCGACGCGGGCGGCGCCCGCGGCGGTCGCCTGGACCCCGCCGCCACGGACCTCCACCAGCCCGTCGCCCGTGAGCCGCCCGGCCAGCTCCGCGACCTCGGTCCCGTCGGCCCCAAGCCCCTCGGCGAGGCCGGTCACCGGGGTCGGGCCACCGGCCCGTGCGAGCTCGCGAAGCACGAGGTACGTCCCCGACGTGAGCCCCTTGCCGGTCACGGTCTGGTCGAGCACGCCGGCGAGCTCCGCAAGCAGGGTGAGATCCTCCTCGGAGCGGTACATCAGTCGCCGGTCACGGCACTCGCTACGGTCCGTAGCGGTGGGGCGGGGCGGGGCGAAGCATGTCGTAGGTCGCCCCGCACCAGATGCGCCCCGTGATCTCGACGTCGTCGAGGATGCGGAGCGCGCTGCGGACGACGCCGGCGGTCGCCCCGTGGCCCCATGTGTTGGCGACGGTGATCTCGAAATCGTGGCCGGAGGCCTCACGGACCGGCCGTGCGTTGGCGCGACCGAGCGCGACCCTCGCGTCGGTCAGCCGGCGCGGGTCGTCGACCGTCAGGAAGCACTCGAAGAACGCCCAGTCGTCGGGTTGCTCCGCCAGGAGTGAGGCAAACTCGTCGGCGTACGCCACAGCTTGCGAGGCTAGCAGGGGGGATGCCGGGTGGCGTCGCAGACGCGCCGCTCAGGGGCCAACGACCCGGTGCGCCGGGGCCATTTGCGGGTCGTTCCGCCCCTCCTCGCTGCTAACGTCCCGCCAATGGTCGAGGCGATCCTTTCCCGCGCTGCCGACGGCGAGCGAATCACCGCCGAGGATGCGGTCACCCTGTACCGCGAGGCCCCGCTCGCCGATCTCGGCGCCGCCGCGGACGCGGTGGCCCGCCGCAGGTACGGCGACGTGGTGACGTACAACGTCAACGCGCACCTGAACCCGACGAACATCTGCGTCGTCGGATGCGGGTTCTGCGCGTTCGCCGTGTGGACCGACAAGGATGAGCGTGCCTACGCGTACTCGGTGGACCAACTGGTCGAGCGGGCGTGTCAGCTCTCGGAGCTTGGGATCACGGAGCTGCACATCGTCGGCGGGATGACCAAGGAATACGACCTCGAGTACTACGAGGAGCTGTTCGGCGAGCTCAAGTCCACGCTTCCGCACGTTGCGCTGACCGCGCTGACCGCGGTCGAGATCGACTTCGTTGCCCGGCTCTCGAAGGTCGGTCACCGGGAGGCGCTGGAACGGACGATCGCCGCGGGTCACGACACCATGCCCGGGGGTGGCGCCGAGGTCTTCAGCCCGCGGGTGCGGAAGATCATCGCCGACCGCAAGGTGCCGGCCGAGACCTGGCTCGAGGTGCATCGCGAGGCCCACCGGCAGGGGCTCCGCACGAACGCGACGCTCCTGTTCGGTCACTTCGAGACCCCGGAGGAGCAGGTCGACCACATGGCCCACCTGCGGGCGCTGCAGGACGAGACGGGCGGGTTCCAGGCGTTCATCCCGCTGCCGTTCCTGCCGGGCAACACGGAGTTCGCCTATCTCCCGGGTCCGACGCGCGAGGAGAAGCTCCGCACCATCGCGACCGCGCGCCTCTTCCTCGACAACTTCCCGCACATCAAGGGCCACTGGGTCATGATCGGCGAGGAGATCACCTCGCAGGCGCTGTCGTTCGGCCTCGACGACCTGTCGGGCACCCTCACCGAGGAGCGGATCGCCCACGCCACGACGGTGACGACTCCGCTCGGACTGACGCAGGAGAGGATCCGGGCGCTGGTCGCCTCCGGGGGGCGGGTCCCGGTGGAGCGCGACACGCTGTACCGCCCGATCGACCGGGAGCATCTCGCGGGATCCGTGACCCTGTAGGTCGCGGGTGACCCCGCCCCGGTACTGGGGGCGGGGTGCTCGGGCGGCGCATCACTTCCCGCTTTCTCACTGGCGATCCTGAACTCTTGAACGCGGCTGCGCTCGGATGCGTCGTCGAGGATCTGCGGTCAAGCGCGACGACATGACCCTATTTGCGTGGCGTGAAGGTCTGCGGTCGCGAGCCCAGCTTCTCGCGCTGGAGCGACGGGCCGCTGGTCGCCGGTGGCGAAGACCACGTCGGGATCGTTCAAGGAGAGCGCACCGGCGAGGTGGACGGCATCGTCGGCGCGAAGGGCGTGTCGCTCGGCGATGCTTCCCGTGAATCTCATCAGCACGTGGGTCAACTCATGCGATCCAACTGGTCGTCGAGCGACGCGAGTGCGTTGAGTCCGCGTCACAGTTGAGCACGGGTGACGCGGCCGAGTCGTTGCGCCTGAGCCAGCGCCGCGTGGGCCTCGACGTAGACGAGCGGCGTCGCGACAACCCGGCCGGCCGCGTCCCAGAGCCGATGAGGTCGGCTCTGAGATGTAGCGCTTTCTGGCTCGGCGGGAGAGCTGTCGGGACGCGAGCGATCGCTACAGCGTGCGGCGGCGCATCCCGTTGACGCAGAGGAACGCGAGCAGGGCGCACCAGAACGCCGTCCAGAGCACCGTGCCGATGCCCGCGGAGGGCAGCGGGACCAGGACCCCGTTGATTTCGAACCGCGGTGCCGCCGGACCGCCCTGACCGCGATTCTGCAGCTCGACGATCATGGGGGAGAGCACCGCGCGCGGGAGGAGGTTGTACGCCACGTTCGCAAGCCGGCTCCAGGCGCCGAGCCGGCCGAGGTCGGCGGCGGCCTCGAGGTTCACGACGGCCTGGGCCGTGACATGAACCATGAGGCCGACGATCGCGGCGACCGCCGGACCCAGGACGGTGCTGATCGCGGCGGCGGCCAGCAGCACGATCGCATGGGTCGCACCGGCTGCGGCGACGTGAACGGCGAGCGGGCCGTCCGCGCCGCGGCCGATTGCCGCGCTCGCGACCTGCAGCGCGGCCAGCCACAGCGCGATCCCCACGGCGAGCGCCGCGACGCGGGCGATGACCCGCGCGAGGGCGACCTCGCCCCGGGCCGCGCCGGAGGCCACGAGGAGCCCCAAGAGACCGGACTCGGCGCCCCGGGAGATCGCGGTGGCGCCGAGCCCCAGGGCGAGCGTCAGTCCCCCGACCAGAAGCAGGGACGCCGATCCCGCTCGGAACGAGTCGTCGCGTACCCCGCCCGCGTGGCCGGCCGCGACGAGGGCGACCGCGACCGCGCTGAGGATCCCGGCCGCCACCACCCCGAGATACCAGTTCCGCCGGCCGATCGAGGCGAGCTCGAAACCGGCGCACCGGAGGAACCTGCCGATCACTCGGGCCGGCCGTCGACGAGGGTCAGCGTACGGTCGAGAAGCGCGGGGAATCCGCCCGGGTCGTGCGTGGCGACGACCACCGTCGCTCCCCGGGCGCGTGCCCGGGCGATCTCGCGCTCGGTCTCCGCGAACTCCCACGGATCGTCCAGCACGAGCACCACAGGATCCGCCGCGATCGCGCACGCCATCGCGGTCCGGCGGATCTCCTCCACGTCGAGCCCCCGGGCGTTGCGCCGGTCCGGCGGGACCCCGGCGCGCTCGAGCGCGTCATCGACGACGTCCCCGGAGGGTCTCCCGACCCGGATGGCGCTCACGACCCCGACGATCTCGCGGGGGCTGTGTCGCTCCGTGAACGTCCGTCCCTCGGGTGCGTATCCCACGCTCCGCTGGACGGCGATGTCGCCGGGTCGTCCACCGAGCAGCTCGATCACCCCCGTCGCGCGGACCAGGCCGAGCAGGGCGCGCAGGACGCTCGTCTTTCCCGCGCCGTGGTCGCCGGTGATGAGCAGCCCTTCCCCGGCGCCGAGCTCGAACGAGACCCCCTGGGCGGCCGGTTCGCCGCCCCGCTGGTAGACGACCTCCAGGTCCCGCACGCGCAGCGCGGGTATGGGATCAGTCAAGCCGTTCGAGGATGATCGCGTCCTGGGGGCACTCCGCGACGGCCTCGCGCACCGCGTCGGCGATCGCCGGGTTGAGCTCGCCGTCCACCGCCGTCGAGAGGTTCGTGTCGTCGTCGACGGTGAACACCTCCGACAGGTGCGCCTCGCACACGCGGTTGCCCATGCAGAGGTCGTGGTCGACCCTGACGCGGTACCGCACGCCGTCGATCTCGATGTCAGCCATCGGTCGCTCCCTCAGGTCGCTCGGATGAGATCGAGTACCTCGTCGCGGCGCCGGGCCATGTCGGCCTCCGAGACCAGGGACTCCAGGTTGAGACGCAGGAGCGGCTCGGTGTTCGAGGACCGCACGTTGAAGTGCCAGTCGTCGTATGCCACCGACAGCCCGTCGACCTCGGTCTGACCGCCGTCAGCGTATCGCTCCCGGATTCGCTGAATGGCCCCTTCGGCGTCGTCGACGGTCGAGTTGATCTCACCGGAGATGTGGTAGCGCTCACGGAACCGGGCGACGAGCTCCGACAGCGGCCGGCCGGCGTCCGCGATGAGCTCCAGCACGAGCAGCGCCGGGATGAGCCCGGTGTCGGCGTAGGAGAAGTCCCTGAAGTAGTAGTGGCCGCTGACCTCGCCGGCGAACAGCGCGTCGATCTCGCGCATGCGACGCTTGATGAAGGCGTGTCCGACCCGGTACTCGTCCGGGGTGCCGCCGGCCGCGGCGATCGTGTCGCGGACCGCCCACGACGCGCGAAGGTCGTAGATGATCGGCGCCGGCCCGTGCCGGCGGAGGAGATGCTCCGCGAGCAGGGCGGTGAGGAAGTCACGGGGTACGAAGTCGCCGCGGTCGTCGATGAAGAAGC
>CAYTRV010000071.1:0-10347 GCA_964440285.1 uncultured Bifidobacteriaceae bacterium | reverse complement strand
GCCCGCCTACATGGCCCCGGAGCAGGTCCGCGGCGGACGCTTGACGGAGGCGACAGACGTCTGGGGCCTCGGAGCGCTCCTCTACAAGGCGGCGACCCGCGTCGCGCCGTTCGGCGAGGACGGGGTGGGCCGGGAGTCGCGACGGGCCGACCCGGTGCGCGCCCATCGCCGCCTGCCGGGCGGTGTGGCGGCGGAGATCGACGCGTGCCTCGACCCGGTGCCGACAGCCCGGCCGACGGTCAAACAGCTCGCCACGGCGCTCCGCAGCGTCGCCCGGTAGCCCGCCCCTTCGAACGTGACGCCCGGGGTCAGGCGGTTTCGATGGATGCCCGCCAGGTGCACGTGCCGGCCGCCGGGCGGGGTCACCCCGGCCGCGGCGCGGAGGTAGCCGCTGCACCCGGCGATCATGGTGTTCGGCACCACGCCGTCGGTCACGCAGCGTCGCGGGCCGTAGACGTCGGCTAGGAACCGGTCGAGGGAGATGACACGCTACACCAGCCCCGCCGAGATCGTCGCCCACTCCGACTCGGGGATGATGCGCGGCACGAGGTCGAACGGGAACGTCTGCTCCATCCCCGTGTGCCCGAAGGTGATGCCGTGGTTGGCGAAGTGGCGCGCGACCTGCTCGCTCCGTGCGGCGAACCCCGGTCCGGTGACCCGGGCGAGTCCGCGGGTCACGTCCGCGTAGATCGGCCGCGGCGAGTCGTCCGCGTCGAACATCTCGTCGAAGAATCCCTGCGTTCGGTATCCAGTGAGCATTCCGTCGCCTTCCAGCGTCGTCTGCGAAGGGTATGACCGGCCCGGGGAACGTCGTTCGCCACAGAGCAAAAAACTCGGCGCCCGCTTCTCGCCATGCGCCCATCTCGTCCGCCGTCCGGCCAGATGCGCCGAGACGCATCCTGGACAGCGGGCGATGCCGGCTTCCGGGGGCTTCGCGCAACCCTGGTGGCATGCTCATCGTCGCCAAGGAGGTGACCGGATGCATCGGTTCACGACCACGCCCCCGCGCATCGGCGTGCGCCACGTTCAGCCGGCGCCGATGTGCTCCCATTGCTGGGGGCAGCGCGCCATCTGGGAGAACTCGCTCGTGGGGATGCTCCCCATCAGGTGTGAGCGGTGCACCGGAAGCGGTCGGGAGCCGCCAGGGCAGGTGGGCTGACGCGCACCCCCGCGTCGGCCGGCGCGGTTTCAATCCGGTGACGCGCCGTTGACCGATCGATGGCCGTCGATCAGTATTGATCCATGAGCGTCGATACGTTGCTGGTACAGCGGGCGAGGGCGGGCGACGAGGCGAGCGACTGCGCGGGCACCGCCACCCCCGCGATGTCGGCGGCGGACGCGGCGGCAACCGCGGCGGTGTTTCGCGCGCTGGCCGATCCCGCCCGGGTCATGATCCTGAGCGTCCTCGTGACGTCGGGCGAGCCGGTCTGCGTGTGCAACCTCCTCGGACCCCTCCACCTGTCCCAGCCGACGGTGAGCCACCACCTCAAGACGCTTGCGACCGCGGGCCTGCTCGAACGTGAGCAGCGGGGCCGGTGGGCGTACTACTCGCTGCGCCCGGCGGCCGCCGGGCGGATCTCCCAGCTCCTCGCCGCCGGCGCCGCTCGGTGATCGGCGCCGTCTTCACGCGACCCCCGCGAGCCCGTCGGTTCCTCGCCGAGGCGCTCGGCACGTTCACCCTGGTCTTCGCCGGGTGCGGGGCGATCATGGTCGACGCGTCGCGGGGCGGTCTGGGGACGGTCGGCATCGCAGCGACGTTCGGATTGGTGATCGCGGTGATGGTGGTCGCCCTGGGTCCGGTGTCGGGCGCTCACCTCAATCCGGTGGTCAGCGTGGCGCTCGCCGCGATCGGTCGGTTCGCCTGGCGCGAGGTGCCGGGCTACGTCGCGGCGCAGCTCGCCGGCGCGATCGCCGCGGCCGGCCTGTTGCGGGCCTCGCTCGGGAACGTCGCCGGCATCGGCGCGACGGCGCCGGCAGGGTCGGGCGGCCAGTCGTTCGTGTGGGAGGTGGTGCTCACCGCCGTCCTCCTCCTGGTGGTCGTCGCGGTGGTCTCGAACGCGCCCGGTTCCGCCGCCGCCGGACTCGCAATCGGGGGGACTGTCGCGCTCGCCTCGCTGTTGGGCGGCGCGATCTCGGGGGCGTCCATGAACCCGGCGAGGTCGCTCGGACCGGCGCTCGCCTCGGGTGACATGCGGTCGCTGTGGATCTATCTGACCGCGCCGCTCGTGGGCGGCGTCGTCGGGGCCGCGGCCTCCCGTGCGTTGGGAACCGGCGCACCCGCGACCGAGCCGGATGGGAGGGTCGCATGAGCAACGTGCTGTTCGTATGCGTCGCCAACAGCGGGCGGTCGGTCATGGCCGAACGGCTCTTCCGGCGTGCAGCCGGGCGGCGCCACGCGGCCCGGTCCGCGGGGAGCCAGCCGGGACCGGCGCCGCATCCCGAGGTGGTCGCGGCGCTGCGGGAGGTGGGCGTCGACGCGACCGATCACGTGCCGCAGCTCCTTACCGACGAGCTCGTCGGCTGGGCGGACGTCATCGTCGCGACCTGCGACGACGCCTGCCCGGTGCTGCCCGGCAGACGCTACGTCAGCTGGCATCTGCCCGACCCGAAGCACCGCCACATCGGCGAGGTCCGCGCGATCCGCGACGACATCGCCGTGCGGGTCGACGACCTCGCCGCGGAGCTCAACACCCCCGCCTGACCGGTAGGCGACCACGAGGCAGGTTGGGGGTACACTGACGCGTGGCGCGCCGGGAAGTCTGGTCGGCACCCGTCTCCCATGGACGCATTCGCCGACTTCTTCCCGCAGCTTCTCCTGACCGCCGTGCTGCTCGGCGGCGCGCTCGCGCTGGCCCCGTTCGCGCAGCGAGCCGGGCTGCCCGGTCCCGGAGGCTTCCTCGCCGCCGGGATCGCCGTGGGGCTCCTGGGCATCACACCGCTCGACCACGTGCGCGACCTCCCCCTGGAGAAGATTGGGGTTGTCGCCCTCTACGTGATCCTGTTCCAGGGCGGTCTGTCGACTGGCTTCTCCGCCTGGCGTGCGAACGCGCGGCCGATCATTCTCCTCGGCCTTCCGGGCACCGCCGCGACTGCCGCCGCCATCGCGGTCGCAGGTCACCTGATCGGCCTCGACTGGCCGCTTGCGATCTTCGTCGCGGTCGCGCTCGCCCCGACGGACCCGGCGGCCGTCTATGCGACCCTCCGCGGTGGCGGGACGCAGAGCCGGCCCAGGACGGTGCTCGAGGGTGAGTCGGGGTTCAACGACCCCGTCGGCATCTCGTTCATGGTGGTCGCACTCGCGGCCCTGGGGAGCGACGGGACGTCGTTCGCCGGCGGCGCCCTGCGACTTGTGGAGGAGCTCGGGATTGGAACGCTCGTCGGGCTCGCCGGCGCCGGCGCGCTCCTCGGACTCCTCCGCGCGACGCACCACCTGGAGAACGCGTTCCAGGGGATCGCGCTGCTGGTGGGCGCCGTCATCGTGGGGGCCGGGACCGCGTCGCTCCACGGGAGCGGCTTTCTCGCCGTGTACATCGCCGGTCTCGTCATCTCCGACGCCTGGGCGCGGCAGGACACCGCTCAGCATGCCGTGCCCGAGGCGCTCGCGGCCGTGTCGGAGCCGCTCCTGTTCGGGTTGCTCGGCGCGGCCTTCGCCACCGAGGTCGGCCTCGACCACCTCTGGCAGGGGATCGTGCTGACCCTCGTGACGGTGTTCGTCGTGCGTCCGCCGATCGCGTTCACCTGCCTCGCGGGGTGCGGACTGACGTACGCGGAGAAGGTTCTGGTCTCGTGGGGCGGGCTGAAGGGAGCCGTGCCGCTGCTGCTCGCGGCGTACCCCGCGCTGGATGGCCTGAGCGAGGCGACGTCGACGGAATCGATCGTGCTGGTCGCGACCGCCGCGTCGATCGTGGTGCAGGGCGCCACGCTCCGCTTCGTCGCCGGTCGCGCCGCCGCGGCGCCGGGGACGGTCGGGGCGGATGCTGGTATCGTTCCGGGGCGCGCGAAAGCGGGCGGTTAGCTCAGCGGTAGAGCACCTGCCTTACAAGCAGGGGGCCGGCAGTTCAAATCTGTCACCGCCCATTGACATGTGCGCAGCCAGGGGGCGTAGCTCAGTTTGGTTAGAGCATCGGACTGTCAATCCGAAGGCCGCGGGTTCGAGTCCCGTCGCTCCCGCTCTAGGTTTCGCCTGCTAATACGCAGATACCGGGGATGAGGCGAGCAGGGCTACCGGGTGGTGGGGGCAATCGTCGGGGCAAACAGTTTGAGCCGTGCGGTTGGGGGCCATGGGGACAGCGCTCATGCCCGATGAAGTAACCGACCTTCTCGATCGGCAGTACGAGTACCTGTGCCGCCAGGATGGTGCGCAGTTCCTAGTCGGGATACCTCGCCTGCTCGCAGTCTTGCGCGACGAGCCACGCTTGATGGCCCTCCTTGAGGACATCGTTGGACGGCACAAGACGAGTTGTCGCGCTACCGCGACGACGATGTGCGACCCCGACCAGCCAGCCTTCACGGGGGCGCTGGCCGGGGTCGAACCCCTAACAGCATCCAACCGAAAACTGTCCACCAAACTGAGGTAGCTCCACCAGGGGCAGCCGCCGACACTCACCGCTCCAGCCGGAACGGCGGGTACTCGTCCCGCATGAGGGTCGTGTAGGCGATCACCCACCTCAGCACGGAGTAGGAGCACGCGACTGCCTCCTTCACGCAGGTGAGCTTGCGCTGGGCGCCGGGCGACGAACCGTTTGAGGCACCTGGGCGGCCGACGCGGCCGCGCGGCGATCCTCACAGAGGTGTCGAAGGGCCGAGATACCAGCCGGCGCGGTCGTGATGGGCCCGCCCCTGTCCCATGAGGGCGACAAGGAAGAGCTGGGCGTCTCGTTCGGTGAACCTCGCGATGCTGATTGCCCTCGCCAGCTCGGCTGTCGTGAAGACCTGGTCGAGGCCCTCGCGTCCGGCCAGGAAGACCTCGACGCCCGCCGTCAAGGCTTCATCGACCCGGCGATGGGTGCGCTCACGGGCCGCTGGGGTCAGGCACATCCTCGCCCCCCTGTCTTGCGCTGTCACTGCATCCCGCCCGGTCGTCGGGCGTAGTGCGGTCCACGTCTTGGCCGCCGCACGGCACTCTTGCCCTCGCTCGCGGCCTTCCCCAGCCAGTGCACCGGGTCGCGCTGAGCTCCTCGCCGCTCCACCTGCGTGACGCGCCAGGCAGGAAGGTAGCCCGGCATGGCCTGGACCTCCTCGACGGCGAGGCGACGAGCGCCGGTGGCATCGGTCGCCCAGACATCGCGCCGGTGAACGTCGCGCTGGATGAAGCGCTCCTCACATGCCTCCCACGCCGCGAAGGTCACGACGTAGAGGTAGGTGCCGGGCGCGTTCGGGGTGAGCGAACGGAGCACGCCGAGCGACCAGCCCGGCTCCGAGCCTGAGCGCGCCGTGAGGGCGACCTTGGCCGCTTGGCGCGCGCGAGCGGCGTCGGGCGCCTGGAAGCGCGCCCGACCCATCACGCGCGCCCGAGCGCTGCCCGCCGGGCGGCGGAGCAGCGTCACCTCCCACGAGGGCGCCGGCGGCATCAGGGCCGACCTGCGAGCGTGAGCGGGTGGGGGCGCCTCGGAGCGGTTGGCCGGGACGGCTCCTCGCGCTCCTCGGTGGAGAGGACCATCTCGGTGAGCTGGTCCAGCATGACCTCCCCCTGCGTCTGGAGCAGCCGGCCGGCACGATCCAGGACCGCGACCGCGGCGACCCCGTGGCGGAGCACCGCCGCGTCGCCGTCGGCCCCGGTCATCTGCAGCTCGAGCCGCGCGACATCGGCCGCGGCGTCCTGCAGGATCGCCCCGCTGATCAGGAGCAGGCCACAGGGCGGAGGCCGCGGCTGCGCGGCGGGTCGTTCGGTGGTCGGCATGGACATGGTGTCTCCCCTCTCGGCCAGATGATCAGCGCGCCCGAACGCGGCCGGGTTTGATGCGAAGGCCAGCCCCTTCGGCCAGCGCGGAGCGGACCGTCGCCAAGTCGTCGCCGAGGGCGAACGCCGGGCGTAGCCCGGTGAACCAGAACAGCCGCATCAGGCGGTGGTCCGGGCAGACGAGTCCGAGACGCCCGCCATCGCGGCGAGCGCGGTTCCGGAGGCTCACCAACGCGCCCAGGCCGGTGGAGTCCAGCAGCTGGACGCCAGCGAGATCGATCACCAGCTGGACCTCCGCCGGGTCGTAGCGCCTCACGTGCTCCTGGAATACCGGCGTCGTGTAGATGTCGAGGTTGCCCGCCAGGCTCAAGACGATCAGACCCTCCCGCACCTCGCAGTTCACCGAGAGCGCCGAACCACGCCGCTCCGCCCGCTCGTCCGCGCGAGGGGCGCGGGCGGCGGCGGTTGCCGCCGGCTCCTGCCGCAGCCTCAGGGTGCGCACGGGGGGGCCGGGGGGCCATGCCCCCGCCCGGGGAAAGAGTTGGTGGCCATGGGGCCCTCCGCATCTGCCTGCCAAGAAGGCGGCGGTCGAGAGGCGGGAGGAGCTGGCTGGCGGTGCTCTCCTCAGGCCCGGCTCGGACCCGAAGGTCCGGACAGGGAAGAACTCGAGCGTCTCTTTGAGAAGAGGATACACCTCTCAGCGCCCGTCCGGGGCGGAGCGCGACGCAGCTCCTGCTCAGCCGACCGGCTCGGAGGGCGGAGCCCTTGGGACGGCCCGCCATCTCGTCCAGGCAGGCGTCGACCCAGCAGCGCAGCTGGAACGCCGCCCGGGACGGCTCCCCGGGCGCCGCCCCCGGGCCGTTGAGCGCCCTCCGGCAAGCCGGGCGCCTCACATGTGAGCCGCTTCCTCACGATTCTCTTCGTGGCCGGCTGCAGCGGCGAGACGGCTCGGGTCCCCATGTTGCTACGCCTCCGAGGGTGTCAACACGGAGTCAACACAAGGGGCCGAGTTCGCACGAACCTCGCCTGAGCCGCTGGCGGCGATACCGCATCGTTCGCAGGGTATTCCAGCCGGGCCGAACCCAGCCGAAACGCCCGGATGCAGCTTTCAATCCGAAGGCCGGGGTTCGAGTCCCGTCGCTCCCGCTTCAGACCCCTCGTGTGAAGCCCCTCATCACGAGGGTGGCCGCCCGGGAGATGCGGCCGGTGCTTCGTCGCCCGCTCCGCTCCAAGAGGGCCTGTCCCGTCCGGAGCGACCGGGACGATGCGGGGAGCCAGCCCGTCGGGCCCCGCCTCCAGGATGCCGACCGCCAGGACGCGGTCATCTGCGGGGAGCGACTCGCGAAACCGCAGGTACGCGCGGGCGCTGATACCGCCCGCGGCGAAACCCGGCGCATGCTCCGCGTTGTGCACCGCTCCGGGGCTGAAGAACAGCACCCCGCCGATCCACCGGGTGCACGGGAGATGGAGGTGCCCGAACACCACGGCGTCAACCTGTCCGAACCGGCGGCGCAACGCCCTGTGAAACCCCATCAGCACCGGCCTGCCGAGCGCCAGCGATACGAGCGCACCCGCCAACTCGATCGCCCGCCACCGCCGGCCGTGGGTCAGCCCGATGCGGTACCCGGCGATCTCGACCACCCGCGAGCGGGGCAGCACGATTCCCGCCGCCCGGTCGTGATCGCCCTGCACCGCGACCACCGGCGCAACCGTCGCGAGCCGGTCGAGCAGCGAGAGGTCGGTGATGTCGCCGGAATGGAGGATCACGTCGACACCGGCGAGCGCGGCGAGCACCGCGTCGGGAAGCTCGGCCACCCACTCCCCCACGTGGGTGTCGGCCACCACCCCGATGCGGGCCGTGACCGCCACGACGGGATCAGAGCCCGATCGCGTGGTACCCGGCGTCGACGTAGAGGACGTGCCCGGTCACGCCAGTCGACCACGATGACGCGAGGAACAGGGCGGCGCCGGCGACCTCGTCGGCGGTGATCGGCCGGCGAAGCGGCGAGCGCTCCGCGGCCCTGTCCGCCATGTCCATGAACCCGGGGATCGACCGGGCGGCGAGCGTCCGCACCGGGCCCGCGGAGATGGCGTTGACCCGGATCGCGGAGTCGCCGAGGTCCCACGCCAGGTACCTCACCATCGACTCGAGCGCCGACTTGGCGACCCCCATCACGTTGTACCCCGGCACTGCCCGCTCGGCGGCGATGTAGCTGAGCGTCATGACCGAGCCGCCGCCGCGGGACTTCATGTGCGGCTCGGCCCGGCGCGCGAGCTCGGTCAACGAGAACGCGGAGATGTCGAGTGCGAGCTCAAACCCGTCCTTCGGCGTGTCGACGAACCTGCCGCCGAGATCCTCCGCTCGCGCGAACGCGACCGCGTGCACCAGGATGTCGAGGCCGCCGAGCCCGGCCGCGGCCCCGTCCACCGCCGCGTCGAGCTGCGCCGGGTCCTGCACGTCCAGCGGGAGCACCGGTCCCGGGTCGGGCAGGGTTTCGGCGAGCTTGCGGACGTCGGCCTCCACCCGCTCGTTCTGGAACGTGAAGGCACACCGCGCCCCCTCCGCCGCGAGCGTCTCCGCGATCGCCCAGGCGATGCTGCGCCGGTTGGCGACCCCCACCACGAGCGCGGTCTTCCCCTCGAGGACACCCATGAACCCCCCTCAATCCGTCTAGTCGAGCGACGCGAACTCTTCGGCCTTGCGCGGCTCGCCCGCCACCACGAGTACGTCACCCTCGCTCAGGACCGTGTCCGGAGTCGCGTAGGTGAACGTGCCGCCGTCCTGCTTGACGCACACCACCGTGAGCCCGTACTTCTTCCGGATCTCCGCGTTCGCGAGCTTCTTGCCGGCGACCTCCCGCGGCACGGTCGTCTCGACGAGCGCGAAGTGCGGATCGAGCTCGAGGTAGTCGATCGTACGGCCGGTGAGCGTGTGGGCGACCCGGATGCCCATATCGCGCTCGGGGAACACGACCCGGTGCGCGCCGACCCGTTCGAGGATCGCGCCGTGGGATGCGGTGATCGCCTTCGCCCAGATGCGCGGCACGCGCAGGTCGACGAGGATGTACGTCGCCAGGATGCTCGCCTCGACATCCGTGCCGATCGCAACGACCGCGGTCTCGAAGTCGTTCACCCCGAGCTCCCGCATGGCGTCGACGTCGGTCGCGTCGACCTGCACGACGTGCGGCAGATCACGCGTCGCGGCCTGGACCGTCTCGGCATCGGAGTCCAGCGCCATCACCTCGTGACCGAGCTCGAGCAGCGTTCGTGCGAGCGCACGGCCGAATCGGCCGAGGCCGAGCACCAGGATCTCTTCCCTAACCAACGAGTGGCCTTTCCTCCGGGTATCGGAACCGCTGGTCATGCTCGCGCAGAACGAGCGCGACCGCCAGCGTCAGGGGGCCCACGCGGCCCACGTACATCAGCCCGATGAGGATCGCGTCGCCGGTGCCCGACAGCTGCGGCGTGATCCCGGTCGAGAGCCCCACCGTCGCGAACGCCGAGATCGACTCGAACAGGGACTCGGAGAACCCGAAGCTGCTGGTGACCATCAAAGCGAGCGCCCCGAGGACGACGGCGTTCAATGCTGCGAAGGCGATCGTGAGCGCCTGCCGTTGCGCCGGGCCGGGAACCCGGCGGCGGAAGGCGACGACATCCCGGCGCCCGCGGACCTCCGCGATCGCCATCATCGTCAGCAGCGCGAACGTGGTGACCTTGATGCCGCCGGCCGTCGAGCCGCTGCCACCACCGACGAACATGAGCATGTCGGTGATCAGCAGCCCCTCGGGGTGCATGTCGCCGTAGTCGATCGAGTTGAACCCGGCGGTGCGCGGAACGACCGAGGCGAAGAAGCCGGCGAGGAGCTTCCCGGGCGCCGAGAGGGGACCGAAGGTCCCGTCGTTGTCCCATTCGAGGGCGGTGAGCACGAGCCACCCGCCGACCACCAGCCCCAGGGTGGCGAAGAGCGTGAGCTTGGTATGCAGGCTCCAGCGATTCGGGGTCGTTCGTCGCCGGCGCAGGTCGAGCCAGACCGGGAATCCAAGACCGCCGACGATCACGGCGAATGCGACGGTGAGCGTCACCGTCGGGTCCGTCACATAGCCGATCAGGTTGTCGCTGAACAGTGAGAACCCGGCGTTGTTGAACGCGGAGACCGAGTGGAACACCCCCCGCCAGAGCCCGGTGCCGAAGCCGACGCCTTCCTCGGCCCAGAAACGGATCGCGAGGATCAACGCAAACAGCGCCTCGGCCAGGAGGCTGAAGCTGACCACCGCGATCAGCACTCGGCGAAAGTCACCGAGGTTGAGGGCGTTCCGCTCGGTCTGCGCGATCATCCGGCGGCGAAGGCCGATCCGCCGTGACACGGCGAGGAAGAGCAGCGACGCGCCGGTCATGATCCCCAGTCCGCCGATCTGGATGAGGACCGTGATCACGCCCTGGCCGAACGT
>CAYTRV010000070.1:0-10418 GCA_964440285.1 uncultured Bifidobacteriaceae bacterium | reverse complement strand
CGGTGATGTCGTCGAGGTTCTCCGGCTTCGTCCGCAGGAGGCTCTGCATCTGCGCACGGCTCTCGATCTGAAACGCGCCCACGGTGTCCGCGCGCTGGATGTCCCCGAAGACCTCCTGGTCGTCGAAGGGGATGCGCGAGAGGTCGATCACCTCGCCGTGCGTCCGCGCGATCTGCTCGACGCAGTCCTCGACCGCGGAGAGCATCCCGAGGCCGAGCAGGTCGATCTTCAGGAACCCCGCGTCGGCGCAGGAGTCCTTGTCCCACTGGCACATCTGCCGGCCGGGGAACGCCGCCGGCACGATCGGGACGAGCTCCACGAGCGGCCGGGCCGACACGATCATCCCGCCGGAATGCTGGGAGAGGTGCCGCGGCAGCCCCGCCGCCTCACGGGCGAGGAACGCCAACGCCCGCCACCGGGGGGAGTGGAGCTTGTGCTCCCCGTCGGGCAGGCGCAGGAGCTCCTCCTCGATGGCGGTCGGCGACGACCACCCGTCGGCGATGCGCGCCAGGCGTTCGATGTCGGCGGCGGGGAGGGCGAGCACCTTGCCGAGCTCCCGGATCGCCATCCGCGTGCGGAACGTCGGGAACGCCGCGACAAGCGCCGCGTGCTCGTTGCCGTAGCGGCGGATGATCTCGGCGATGAGCCGTTCCCGGATGTCGCGGGGGAAGTCGAGATCGATGTCGGGGACCGACGCCATGTCGCGGTTGAGAAACCGCCCGAGGAACAGCCGGTTGCGCACCGGGTCGATGTGGGAGAGGCCGGTCAGGTAGCAGACGATCGACCCGACCGACGATCCCCGACCGCGGCCCGGCGGCAGCATCCGCCGCGCCGACCCCGCGGGCCGCACGTCGTAGGCGACCTCCCGAGCGAGCTCCAGGATCTCGCGGTGCAGCAGGAAGAACCCGGAGAGGCCGTGGTGGGTGATCAACCCGAGTTCCTCCTCGAGCCGCATGAGGGCCTCGCGGCGTCTCGCGGCGTTCGGGTAGCGGGCGCCGAGCTGGTGGCGGCAGATGCGGGCGAGGGTCGCGTCGGCGTGCTCGCCGGGGGGAGTGAGATCGGGGGAGCGGTAGCCCAAGTCGCGGGTCAGGTCGAACTGCAGCCGCTCGGCCAGTCGCACGGTCTCGGCGACCGCCGCGGGGTGGTCGGCGAACCGTGCGGCGGCGTCGGCTGGCGGGCGGAGCACCGCGTCGCGGTTGCCGCGGCGCTCGCCGTCGGACCCGTCGAGCGTCATGTGGCTGCGGATCGCGACGAACGCGTCCTGCAGGAACGCGCGGCGGGGATGGTGCGCGTGGACGTCGCCGGTCGCGACCGTCGGGAGGTGCAGGGCGTCGGCGAGCCGGGCCAGGTCGCGGGTGAGGGCCCGGTCGCCGCGGGTGCGGGGGCGTTGCAGCTCTACGGAGACGTTGCCGACGCCGAAGACCCGGATGAGGCGGCGGGCGGCCGCTTCGGCGTCGCGACGCCGGCCCGCGGCGACGAGCCGAGGGAGGTGGCCGTGGCGTGCGCAGCCGGTCAGGCACACAAGCCCGACCGCATGTGCCGGCAGGTGGGCGGGGTCGAGCGCCGGGGGGACGGCCCGCCGGTCGGGTGGCGGTCGGGTGGCGGCGTGGGCGAGGGTGATGAGTCTGCAGAGGTTGGCGTACCCGGCGCCGGTCTCGGCGAGCAGGGTCAGGTGGGAGCCATCGGTGAGGGTGAGCTCCGCCCCGGTGATCGGCCGCACACCGGCCTCCTTCGCGGCGTGCGCGAACGCGAGCGACCCGCTGAGACCGTCGTGGTCGGTGAGCGCGATCGCCGGGTACCCGTACGCGGCGGCCTGCTCGGCGAGCTCCTCCGGCGCCGACGCCCCGTCGAGGAAGCTGAATGCGGAGTGCGCGTGAAGCTCGATGTATCCGGATCCGTCCAAAGCGAACATATGTTCGCGTACTCGTCCGGTGGTCGCAAGCGGAACTACCGGGGGACACGGATGGTGACGCTCGTGCCCCCCCAGGGGGCGGCCGAGAGCGAAACCTCCCCGCCGATCGCCGTCAGGCGGCTCTGGGCTGCCCGCAGGCCGATGCCGCGGCCGCCGTCGAGATCCGGCGAGGGTTCAGCGGCCCGGCTTTCGGCGTTGCCGCGGTCGCCCACGACGACCGAAAGGGTCTCGGGCCCGCTGCTGAACGCGATGCGGATGGCGCCACCGTGGGAGCTTCCGTGGGTCACGGCGTTGCGCAGGATGTGGCCGAGCGCGTCCACCAGGACACCTGCGACGCGCCGCGGGACGCGGACATCTGCCGGCACGACGAGCTCCACTGAGACGTTGATGCCTCGGCGGTCGGCGATGCGACGAACCTCAGCGGATGCCGCGTCGGCGATCTGTTGGATCTCCACGTCGCGTGTGTCGCTGGGTCCCGCGCGGCCGGCGAGCCTCCGTTCTACCCCGTGGAGTCGCTCGATGATGGCGGTCGCTGCGGCGGATCGAGCGGATGCGTCGACGCGACGCAACGCGTCGAGCGCACCTTCGATGTCGTGGACCTCCTCGGCCAGGGCGGTGTCGCCGGCCTGAGCGGTCAGTCCCTTGAGGGAGTGAGCGGCCAGCATCGCCCAGTCGACGTCACCATCGTCGGGCGCCGCCTGAACGGTCAGGGCCGCGACGATCGCCTCGGCGCGCCCGAGCGCCTCGTCGACGTAGAGGCCGATGAGCGCTGGGGTCAATGGGGGTGGAGTGTCTGGGGTGTTCGCGATGAGTCCGTTGTGTCGGGGCTCAGTCGGGCAGGAGGCGAAGGGCATCGCAATGCGGCGGCCGGATGGCCGCGAAATGCCGTCGGTCGAGGGTGATGACCGTATCGGCGTCGAGCCGCATGGCAAGCGCGACGACACTTGCGTCGACTCCGCCGAGCGGAAAATCCGAGTATCGGTCGACAAGCTCGGCGATGACCGGCCAGTCGTCGTTCGCGGGCGCCTCGACGTGGAAGTCTTTCAGGCTGCCGAGGAACGCCGCTTCGGCGCCCGGTCCCAGTCGAGCGCCAACGAGGTACGTCGTCTCGGCGACGACGAGGGCGGGAATGATGAGCTGGATATCCCGTCGCTGGAGGATTTCGAGTGAACGACGGTGATCGGCGTCGCTTGTGTCGGTGACCGCGTAGAGCGGACCGGTGTCAACGACGGCGAGCACGGCCCCAGTCGCGTTGGAGGATCTTCTCGGCGTCGCGAGCTGTTGTGCGGTGCCCGCTGCTTCCGAGTGCGGCGAATGGGATCGGACGCACGTCCTCGCCACTGAGGCCGAGACGTTCAGCGAACACCTCGCGGGCGAGTCGTGACACCGAGACGTTGAGGCGGCGGGCCTCTCGTTCAAGTGCTGATGCGATCTCGTCGGTCAGGTTGATTGTTGTGCGTTTCATAACGTAAGCGTATCATCCTTCCGCCTCGGCGGATCGTGGATTCGTGGTTCGGCCACGCTGCATCTGGGCGTGAGAGAACCATCCGCCTCCGCGGGTGTCGTGGAACGTGACGATCACCCGGCCGGGTTCGATGACGAGCTCGTAGTAGTGGCGGTCGACGGGCTCGGCGGTCCACCAGCGGTCCTGGACGAGCCAGTCCTCCCTGATCGCGGTGACCGACCGGCGCCTCCCGTCCACGATGACCGCGTGGGGGATGCCGGTGGGTCCCGGGATCACGCGGAGGGGTCGGGGTTCGCCGAGGCGTCGTAGGGAACGAGCGCCCATCGGCGTTCTGGGAGTCGGGACCACGGTTCGAGCTCGACGAGGCGCAGCACCGCCTCGTCGCCCTGGGCGGTGCGGACCTGGCGGATGGCGTCGCGGGCACGGCGGGCCCGCTCGACGACGCCGGGTTCGACCACGGCGAGTTGATGTCCGGCGATCGACCCGGAGGCGTCGGCGCGGATGACGAGGGTGTCGACCGGCCCGCTCACCTCGGCGAGGAAGGGGAGGGCCGCGGTGGCGAGCCGGTCGATCTCTGCGGTGGCGTCACGGAGGGTGAGGGTGCGGGTCCACGATCCGCCGCCGTCGAGCCACGCCCTGAGGGTGAGGCTCCGAAGCGCCCGTCCGCGTCCCCGGGCGGCGCTCGCGAGCTCCGTGAGCAGCAGGCGGGCGGCGGCCTCGAGCGCGGGGAGCGCGCCGACGGGCTCGGGGAAGTGGAAGGCGGCCTCGAGCGGGTCGGGTGGACGGCGGGGGCGCAGTGTGGCGTCGTCTTCGCCGCGTGCGCACCGCCACGCGCGCAGGCCGGGCAGTCCGAGCCGGTCGAGGACCGCGGCGCGTGGGAGGTCGGCGACCTGCCCGATGGTAGTGAGGCCGAGGTTCGCGAGCTCGGCGAGGGTGTTGGGGTCGAGCGGGAGCCGGTCGGCGGGGAGGGGGGCGAGGAAGTCGGCGATCTCGGCGTGGGTGACGATGAACGGCGTGCGCGGCCGCGCCTCGTGGGCGGCCTGGAGCGCGGCGAACGGCGTGGGGGCCGCGCCGATGCGCCCGTCGGCGCCGACCGGCAGGGCGGCCTTGGCGTGGCACAGCACGCCGCCCAGGCCGCCGTGGAGACGTTCGAGTCCCCGCGTCTCGAACGTCCAGGTGCCGATCTCGCCGGGTTCGACGGCGGCGCCCATCGCCTCGAGGCGCTCGGTGACCTCCTCGACGGCGTGCTCCACCGCGCCGGGGTCGGGAACGACCAGCTCCAGATGCGGGCACCGCGCGAGCGCCTCACCGACCCGCAATCCCGACCGCACGCCGGTGGCCGCGGCGGCGGGAGTGCACTGTCCGACGAGCTGCACGTCGCCCGGCTGCGGGCCGAGGGCGATCGCCACGTCCAATGGCCGTCGCGCCGCGAGCAAGGCGACGAGCAGCGCGAAGCGGGGGATGACGGCGGTGACGATCATGACGTTGTCTCGAGGTACGCGCGTCGCCCCTCGTCGATCGCGGTGCAGGGAATTTGTCCCACAGCCTGTGGGACAAATTCATCGGCTGGGAACCATTGCGCCATCCTCCTCGCGAAGTGCAGGTTGGTGCGCGAGAAACCCTTCGTTTCCGGGAATGCGGTGCGAAGGTCGATGGAGAGCCGATCGATGACCTTGCCACCCCAGCCGTGGCGTTCCTGGCGTTCGAGGATGAGTCCGCCGATCTGCCAGTAGAGGGCGACGAGCTCGGCGTTGACGGCGAGGGCGGCGCGCACCCGGGCGGTGGAGATGCGCTGCTTGACCTCACGGAGAAATGCGTCGTACTGGTCGAACTCGACGGGGTGGCTCATCTACGCGCTCGATTTCCGGGGACGTGAAGGAGGGCGGGCGAGTGGCGGTGCATCGAACATATGTTCGTATATTCGGCGGCGGAGTTCAAGGGCGGCGCAGCCCCGAGGGACGTGGCCGGTGACTCCGTGGGGGTCAGCCGCCTGGTCGATCCCCAGTGAGTGACCGATCCATCCCGGGCAACTCACAGTCACCGACAGGGGGCCCCAGCAAGGGGCCGAATCACCGCTCGAGCCGTGATCGTCCCGTATCTCATGGGTGAGACTGGGCGAGGTGACTGTTAATTGCCCGGGACCGGGTAGTCACCCAAGCAGTGCCCGCCGCAGGCGGCTCTGCCCAGCCGCGGCGGCTGTAAGCCACGCGGCCAGCACGAGGACACCGCCCCCGACCTCGAGCAACACGATCCCGACGACGGTCCCGGCGGGCACGACGGCCAGGACCCGAGCCCTTCCACGCGCTGAGACGGCGACCGTGACCGGCCAACCCGAGCACGAGCAATGCGACGCCCGGAAAGTAGAGCCAGTCGCCGGCCCAGCCGAGCTGGGCGCGACCTCGAGCACGTTCCCGACCGCACCGAGTGCGGCACCCGCCGCCGGGACGAGCGAGACTGCGTATGTGATGGTGAGGAGACGGCCGACCGACCGGCGAGGAACTGTGAATCGCCCGGGACCGAGGCGTGAGCGACCCGCCTAACCGTGCCCGCGTCTCCGTTTCCACTGCTTCTTCTGGCAGCCGCCATCCCAGCCGGTCGACCGAGCGGGCTGAGTTCGACAGCACGACCGCTGCACGGCGGCGGTCCCGGCTGAAGCTGGCGAAGCTCCTGAACCCCCACGTCCCGCCGTTGTGCCGGACGACCGGGCTCCTCCCGAGCGGCGTCGGGATCAGCCAACCAAGACCGATGCTCATCCGGCCGTTGATCCGATGGGAGGTGCTGCGCGAGCGCGAGGGCCGGCCCCGGCGGCTCGGGCCCCCGGCGACGGACACGCCTCGAGGAAAGTCAACATGTCCACGAGGTTCAAGCGAAGGCTTCCGCCCGCCGGCATGAGGTCCTCGATCGGAGGGCGCGGTTTTCCCCGTCGTGAATGGCCCTGTATGCCGTGGCGTGCATGCCGAGGGGAGCGAGAATGCTTCGCGCAGCAGGTCCTCATGGGGCTTCCCGGCTGCGTTGGCGAGCGCGTCGCCGAGCAGGCCGTAGCCGATGCGTCTGCTTGTCCGGACGCGGCTCTTCGGTGCCCCAGCCGGCGAAGACCGGCTCGCCGCGCGCCACTACCGCGGCCGAGATTGCGCGGTGGCCGCGACCTCCCGCACGCGCCAGATGCTCCTCCACGGCCGCGATCACCCCGCTGACATCACCGCGGTAGGGGCGGGCAATCTGGCGCCGGTGACCGCGACGGGACCAGCGCCTCACGGAACCCAGCGGCATGGGCCGATCTAGCCGCGAGCGCTCGGGACTTTGACGTGGAACGTGAGGAACTACTGATCGCCCGGGACCGGGGTGTCCCCGGGCGGCGGGGCTACCGGCGCTCGGCGAGCGTCCCGATGAGCGCCTCCACGCGCTCGCGCTCCGCTTCGTTGAGGTGCTCGCCGGCGAACGCATCGGCGGTCAGGGCGTCCGCCACCGCGTCGAGGCGTGGATCGCGCAGCACCGTCCGCCCCAGCGCCGCCGCGTACTCGTGGGCCGTCTCGCCGGCGTGGCGCTCCCGTCCCAGGTCCCGCCCGATCGCCGCCAGCCGCCGAAGCTGCGCGTCCGCCCCAGACCGGCGGCGACGGCGACCCCCCCCCACCCAGCCAGCCGCGAGCGGACGCCACCACAGCGCCACGCCGACGAGGATGAGCCCTGCGGCGATTGCGGCCAGCAGCGGCGGCGAGAGATCCGGCAGGTGGCGTCCGAGGTAGTCGCGCAGCCCGACGCGGGCGGCGTCCGGCGGCGCCTCGCCCGCCAGCGGCACCTGCGCCGTCGGGTCGAACCCCTGCCACCCGAGGCCGGGGAAGTACACCTCCGCCCACGCGTGCGCGTCCTTCGCGCGCACTTCGTACAGTCCGGTGAACGGGTTGCGCTCACCCGGCGTGTACCCGACGGCGAGCCGCGCCGGGATGCCCTGCGATCGCAGCATCACCACGAGGCTCGACCCGATCTGCTCGCAGAACCCGATCCGGTCCTCGAAGAGGAACCGGTCCACCGAGTCCTCCCCGGGCGGCAGCGGCGGGATGTCGAGCGAGTAGCGGGTGTTCGCCTCCATCCACCGTTCGATCGCCAGCACCTTGTCGTAGGTGCTGAGCTCGTTCCGGGTGATCTGCTCTGCCAGCCGGTGGACGCGATCCGGCACGTCCGGCAGTTGCGTGTACCGGGCGAGCAGCGGCACCGGCGAGACCGTCGCCGACGCGTTGCCGGTGGCGCGCAGCCGCTGGGCCGTGACCTGCGACCGGCGGCTCACGACGGTGTAGACGGCGCCGCGTTCGAGCTCGACACCGGTCCGGACGCTTCCGTCGGAGAGCTCGAACAGCGTCGACTGGGGGATGTACACCTGCGTCGGTCGGTTCGCGGCGAAGATGACGTTCGGACCGGAGGTCTCGAGGTAGAAGGTCTGGACGAGGTCCTCACCGGCGGTGGGAGGCTCGTCGGGCGGATCGAACAGGCGCAACGGGCTGGTACCCCGCACAGTCGCGGTGCGCGCATCCGACAGCGTCCACACGCGGCCGTCCCACACGTCGAACGTCTGGCCGCGCCAGAAGTCGGCGGCGGCGGAGCGCACCCGCAGCACCATCGTCTCGTCGGGTCTGCCCCGCAGCGACGTGTCGAGCCGGTCCGAGAACCCGTAGTACCCGAACGACTCCGGTCCCTCGGCGTTGCCGCCGGGGCGGCCGGGGTCGTCGCGTCCCAGTGACGGGTTCGAAAGGCCACCGGGGTTCGGCACCGAGATCTGGCTGGGAAGCCGTGCCGTGAACGCAAGGAACCGGCTGGACTTCGCGGCCGGCACCACCAGGAACGCGACCGCGCCCACCACCGCGACCCCCACGAGGGTCGCGGCCATGGCCCGCACAGGCACCGCGGCGGACCGGTGTCGGCCCGTCGAGGGCGATGCGAGGTCGGAGAGCTCGCTCCGGTACGCGAGGGTGAGCGCCGCGACCGCTGCCGTGCCCCACACGGCGGCGAACGCCGCAAACTCGATTCCCAGCGACAACGCCCCCGCGACGGCGATCAGAGCGATGCTCGACGTCAGCGCGAATCGCAGCTCTCGCCGCGATCGCAGGGAGAACGCGCGCACCGCCTCGAGTGTCACGAGCAGTTCGGCCAGCGGCACGCGAAGCTCGCCCGGCGAGGCGGGTTGCCCGTTGGCGGCGATGAACCGGATCGTCAGCACAATCGTGATCGCGGTGAGGATCGCCGGTACGAGCGGTCTGGTGCTGGCGCGCCGAATGTACGAGACCGCCGCGCCGACGGGGATCACGACCAGGACGAGCACCCACAGGACCTTCCCGCCGACGTCGTTGGCGACCACGGCGGACGCGGCGGCGACGACGGCGGCGAGGGTGGCCAGGCGAAGCGCCCGGGAGTGCTCGGCCGGCCGGGTGATGTCGCCGAGAAGCCGGGCCCACCGCGACGTCGTCGAAGGTCGCTGCTCGGTCACGCCGGCCGCCGCGCCGTGCCGATCCGCACCACCTCGCCCGCCGCGTCGACCGGCGGCGGCGCCGCGGCGACCGCCCGCGCCAGGCGCCGGCCGGCGTCGAGCGGTCCCGCGACCGGCGCGCTCCGCGGGCCGCCGGCCTCGGCGGTGTGCAGCGTCACGTCGAGACCGTCCTCCAGCGCCGAGCACACGAGATCCATTGCCCGTTCGGCCGCGTCCTCGGCCGCGGCGACGTCGCCGCGCAGATCGACGACGACGTCGAGGTGCGGACGCTCGGGGTGCTCGAGTTCCTTGATCACGATCTGGCCGTGGTGGGCGGTTGCCGGCCAATGCACCAACCGGATCGGATCGCCAGGCAGGTACTCCCGAAGTCCCCGAACGTGATCGCCGCCGACGCCGGCGCTCGCCACCGTCTCGCCCGGCGATTCCCGCGTCGTCGGTGGCGGCCGCTCCGCCTGGCCGCGCCGCGGGGCGACCTCCACCGGTCTGCGGAGGGGCGCGGCGATGCGGCGCCGCCACCACACCAGCCCGAACGGGGCAGCAGATGCCGCCTCGACGTCGATGTGCTCGAGCAGACCGCGGCGGCCGGGCGTCACGACGATCGGTGCCGGCGTCGCGTCGAGCGCCGCCGTCGCCTCACCGGGCGGGACAATCGGCCGCATCCGCACGCCCATCCCCGCACGGCGCAGCGTGAGGGTGATCGTGGTGGCCTGGCCGACCGTGGCGTCCCGCGACCCGGCGGCAACGATCCGCACGCGCGACAGCGCGACACGCGGCCAGATGATTCCGACGAGCAGCACGCCCGCGAGCCCGCACAGGATCACGATGAGCCATCCCGCTCCGGTCGTGCGGGCGGCGAGCGCGAGGGCGGCGCCGATCGCGCCGATCACGTACGCGCCTCTGGTCGCGCCCCGTGCGGTCATCCCCGAGGCGGCGGGAGCCTCCGGAGGATCCCCTCGACGAGCGCTCGGCTCCGGGCGAGGTCGGCGCCGCCCGAGAGTATGAGCCGATGGGCCAGCGCACCCGGCGCGATCGCCTTGACGTCGTCCGGGGTCACGAACCGGCGCCCGGCGATCACCGCCGTTGCCTGTGCCGTACGGAGGAGGCTGAGGCTGGCGCGGGGGCTGGCGCCGAGCGACACACCCTCATGGATGCGGGTCGCGTCGGCGATCTCGAGGATGTACTCGGTGATCGCCTCGGCGACGTACACCGAGCGGGTCGCTGCAGCGGCCCGGCGCAGCTCGTCTGCGTCGGTCACCGGCTGGAGCTCGCGGAGGGCGTCACTGCCGCCGGTCCCGGTGAGGATCTCGCGCTCCGCTCCCTCGAGTCGCGGCGCCAGGAGCCCGAGAGCCAGCACCGCGGAACGGCGCACGTGGGGATCCTCGACGCTCGACTTCACGATCGACGTCGCGAGGCCGACTCCCTCGCCGTCGCCCAGTCTCGCGAGCGCGAGCAGCGCGTGCGCGCGAACCAGCGAGCCACGACGTCGCCGGCCGGCGTCGCCCGACGCGGCAAGGCGCCGCAGGCCGACCCGCACGGCCGTCGGCACGCCGCGCGGATTCTGGAGC
>CAYTRV010000069.1:0-10638 GCA_964440285.1 uncultured Bifidobacteriaceae bacterium | reverse complement strand
TCTCGTTGCAGAGGTCGATGCACTCGTCGCAGATGTACACGCCGGGTCCGGCGATGAGCTTCTTCACCTGCCGCTGCGACTTGCCGCAGAAGCTGCAGAGGAGCTGTTCGGTGGAATCCGTGGGTCGTCCCATCCGTGCTCCTTAGACGGTCGTCGCCGGTACCAGCCGGCGGCGCTCGGACCGGGTCACCGTCGAGATGCTCATGCCGACCGCGGGATGTGTGCTGGTCACTCGCATCAGTTCGTCAGTGGGAGTGGATCACCTGGTCGATGATGCCGTATTCCTTCGCCTCGTCGGCGCTCATGAAGAAGTCGCGCTCGGTGTCCTTCGCGATCCGTTCGAGGGGCTGCCCGGTGTGCTTGGCGATGATCTCGTCGAGCCGGGTCCGCAGCGCGATGATCTCGCGGGCATGGATCTCGATGTCCGTCGCCTGGCCGGAGAACCCGCTGGAAACCTGGTGGATGAGGATCTTCGAGTTCGGCAGCGCCATGCGCTTGCCGGGCGTGCCGCCGGCGAGCAGGAGCGCACCCATGCTCATCGCGATGCCGACGCAGATCGTCTGGACGTCCGGCTTGATGAACTGCATCGTGTCGTAGATCGCGAGCCCCGCGTACACCGACCCGCCGGGCGAGTTGACGTAGATCGAGATCTCCTTCTCCGGGTCCTCGCTCTCGAGGTGCAGGAGCTGGGCGATGATGAGGTTCGCGACCTGGTCGTCGATGGGTGTGCCGAGGAAGATGATCCGCTCGTTGAGGAGCCGGGAGTAGATGTCGAACGACCGCTCCCCTCGTGAGGTCTGTTCGATCACCATCGGGATGAGCGGACTCACTTGGCGCGACCACCTTTCTTCTTGGGAGCAGGCGAATCGGGTGTCCACAGCCCGCCATCGGGCACCTTGGGCTCCCCCGCCTTCTCGGGCGTCCAGAGCTGCTCGCGGGCCTCGGCGAGCCCGACCGGGATTGCGTTGCTGTGCTCGATGAGGAAGTCCACGGTCTTGCGCATCACCAGGTCGTCGCGGAGCGTGTCGAACCCGTCGGCCTTACGAAGCTCGGCGAGGAGCACGTCGGGGTCCCGGCCGGCGGCCAGAGCATCATTTCGGACCAGAGCCTCGACTTCCTCGTCGGTGGCCTCGATCGACTCGGCGTCGGCGACCGCCTCGACGACGAGCTCGCGCTTGATCGCCATCTCGGCGTCGGGCGCGAGATCGCCCCGGGTCTCGTCGAGCGACCGCCCGGTCGCCCGGAGGTAGTCGGCGAGGCTCATGCCCTGGGGGAGCCGGTGGGCGGTCTCGTGGAGGATGCCGTCGACACGGTTGGCGACCATGACCTTCGGCACTTCGACGGTCGCTCCGGCGACCACCCGGTCGATCACGGCGCGGCGGAACAGCTCGTCGACCTCGGACTGAGCTGCGTCCTGGAGCCGTTTGGCGATGTCCGCCCGCAGCTCCTCGAGGGTGTCGAACTCGCTGACCTGGCCGGCCAGGGCATCGTCGACATCCGGGAGGACCTTGGCCTGGACGCCCTTGGCCGTGACGGTGTATTCGACCGTCTTCCCCGAGAGCTCTCCGCGGCCGTCGGTGGCGGGATAGTCGACGGGGAACGTCCTCGTGTCACCCGCGCCCATCCCGATGAGCTGGTCGGAGAAGCCGCCGACGAGTCGCGCCCCGCCGATCTCGACGAGGTAGTCCCGGGCGGTGGCGCTTGCGAGGGGCTCGCCGTCGACGGTGCCGTCGAAGTCGACGGTCGCGAAGTCGCCGTGCTCGGCGGGCCGCTCGACGGCCTCCAGGCGCGCGACCATCGCACGAAGCCGCTGGAGCTCAGCCTCGAGCTCTGCGTCGTCGACGACGGGCTCGCCCTTTGCGACGTCCAGGCCCTTGTATGGGCCGAGCACGGCCTTCGGCCGCAGCTGGACGGTGGCGGTGAAGCTGAAGCCGGCGTCGCCCGGTGGCGTCTCGGGAAGGTCGACGTCGGGATCGTCCACGGGCCGGAGCCCCTGTTCGGCGACGGCCTGCATGTACCATTCGGCGAGCGAGTCCCGGAGCATCTGGTCGACGATCGCGTCGCGACCGAAGCGCTGGATCACGATGTGCGACGGGACTTTGCCCTGCCGGAAGCCGGGGACGCGGATCTCCCGGGAGAGGCGCCGGACGGTCCGGTCCATCTTCCTGTCGACCTCGTCTTTGGCAACCGCGACGTCGAGGCGGACGCGGTTGTCCTCGAGTGGGACGACCTCTGCCGTTATCGCCATGGTTGTGTAAATGCGGGTGAGAGGATTTGAACCTCCACGGGTTGCCCCACTAGGACCTAAACCTAGCGCGTCTACCAATTCCGCCACACCCGCGAGGTGTGTCGGTCCTCAGGGGTGAACGGAGGGACTCGAACCCTCGGCCGCCTGGACCACAACCAGGAGCTCTACCAACTGAGCTACGTTCACCACGGCTGCCGGACGGGCCCGGCGCGGCCGATGATAGCGCACCCGCCCCTGACGCTCGGACGGTGTCCGCGACGTGCAACGCCCGTCGCACGCGAGCCCTCCCACTATCCTGGTGGGCGATGGGGCTCGTGCGACGACGCGGTGACGGGTGGGCGTGGGACGGGGTCGAGCCGTCCTCCTATGCCTCCGGCGCGGAGCGGCACGTGCTGGTCGGACGGGCGGACGGGGCGCGGCAGGTCGAGCTCCGGTACTTCCGGATTCCCGCCGGCGGCGCGTCCGCGTTCGAGCAGCACCCGCACGAGCACGCGATCCTCGTGCTCCACGGCCGCGCCGAGGTCACGCTCGGGGATGCCGTGGAGGAGGTCGGGCCCGGCGACGCGGTGTTCGTGGCGTCGAACGAGCCGCATCAGCTTCGGGCGCTCGGGGATTCGCCCCTCGGTTTCATGTGCACCGCTCCGGCGGATCGCGCCGCACGATGACTGCGGGTGCGACTAGCGGATCCAGACGGCGTACTTGACGCCGGACCACTTGATGCCCCGCGTGGTCGTCGGCATCCAGACCGCCGGCTTCGCGGTCGTGGGCTGCGCGACGGGGGCGGCGGCGGCCGGCTGCGGCGCGGGGGCGACGCGTTTCGGTACGCTGCGAAGCGCGTTTGCTTCCTTCGCGACCGCGGGGGCTGCCCCGACTGCGAGAACGGCGACTGCGATTGCGATGCTCTTGCCGCGCACGATCCGACCCCCAAGACCCAGAGAATGCCTACGGGGTCGGTATCGGCGGGGGCGATGGTCGTCTTGAGCCCCTGGATGTAATGAGTTTGTGAGCCTGCGTGTGAGGCTCGCGCTTACCGGATCCACACGGCGAAGCGGATACCCCGGCTGGTCCATTTGATGCCGGGTCGCGCGACCGTGGGCCGGCTGACCAGCGGCCTCGGCGCGACGATGCGCTGCCCGGCGGATGGCGTGGCCCGAGCCGGCGTCGTGCGCGGACTCGACCGGAGCGCGGTCTCGCGTTTCGCGGCGATCGCCGGCGTCGCTCCCAGGACGAGCACCACGACCGTCACGGCTCTCCACTTGCTTCGCACGCCGAGTCTCCCAGAGGACGAGTGTTGTGTCCCGTATCGACACCGCCTCACAGCGCCCCGGCAAACGTGAGGGAAGGACCTCTGTGGAGCCGGGGGCCACCGCCTCCGGGTGAGCGACGCGCGTTCCGCGGAGACGGTCGCCAGGTCGATGGCGTACGGGACACGCCACCGTCTGGCGCGACGAGCGTAGCACCGGGCCGCCGTCCCGCTCCACTGCTCCCACACAAGCTTTACATCGGCCGTGGTCCAGCTCACTGGATCGTTGAGCCGGCCTCCACGACGACCTTCGTGGCCTCACCCGAAGCGGCGAGTCGATACGCCTCGTCCGCTCGTTCGAGGGGAACGCGATGCGTGATGACCGAGTCCGGATCGATCACGCCGTCGGCCAGCATGCCGAGCGCGTCGCGCGTGTCCGACGGGCCGGCGGAGTAGGTGGACTGAAGCGTGACCTCCCGGAAGAACACGGCGCCCAGGTCGAGCCCGACCAGATCGCCGGGTTCGGTGGGCGCGAAGAGTTGGACGACGCCGGCGGCGCCGGCCATGTGCAGCGATTCGGCGATGGCCCCGTGGTGGTGGGTGCACACGAAGACCTGGTCCGCGAGGTCACCGCCGAGGGCGTCGCGAACGGCGTCCGCGCCGGTGCCGTCAGGGGTGATGGCGCCGGCGCGCCGCGCGATCGCCCGGCGGTCCTGCCGCGGTTCGAGCGCAACCACCTCGGCCGCTCCGAGCGCCCGCGCCACCTGGATCTCGAGAAGTCCCATGGAGCCGGCCCCGACGACTGCCACCCGTGAACCGGACGTCACGCCGGCCATCCGCTGCCCGCGCAGGATGCATGCGACGGGTTCGATCAGCGTTGCGGCGATGTCGTCGAGACCGTCCGGCAGGGGTAGGACGTCGGCGTCGACGTTCGCGGCCGGGACGCGGATGTACTCCGCGAGCCCACCGGGATCGATTCGTGTGGCGCGAAACGTGTCGCAGAGGGTATGGCGCCCGGCCCGGCACAGCCGGCATGCGAAGCACGGGACGTGGTGATGGGCGAAGACGCGGTCGCCCACCGAGAAGGGGGCGCCGGCCCCGACCTCGACGACCTCCCCAACCGGCTCGTGCCCGAGCACGACGGGGGCCCGGCGGTCCTGGTACCACCTCATAAGGTCGCTGCCGCACAACCCGCATGCCCGCATGCGCACCAGCAGCTCGCCGTCGCCGATCGCAGGGGTCGGCGCCTCCTCGACCGTGATCCTCCCGCCCCCGTGATACATGGCAACCCGCATCGGCGACGATGTTAGTTGCCCCGTCCGGAGCGGGCCGTTCGCGCCGGGAGCCCGCACTCGCCAGCCGATCGCGCCTCCGCTTGGCAGGATGCCGCGATGCTCGCAGCCGTCGCAGCCAGGATCGACTCGGACGATCCCCTCGCCGCGCTCGAGTTGCGGGAGGTCGCGGAGCCGGATCCGCCCGAGGGGTGGGAGATCGTGGAGGTCCGGGCCGCGGCCCTGAACCGCCACGACTGGTGGACGCTGCGCGGCGTCGGTGTCACCGACGAGTGCCTGCCGTTGGTCCTCGGCTGCGACGCCGCAGGGTGGCGGCGGACGGTCGAGAGGTCGTCGTGCACGCGGTGCTCTCCACCGCGGCGCCCGGCGAGGACGAGACGCTCGTCCAAGACCTCCGCCTGCTGTCGGAACGCGGCGTTGCCGGGGACGCTGTCGCGCCGCCTGGCGGTCCCGTCGCGGAACCTGGTGCCGAAACCACGGTCGCTCCCGTTCAGCGAGGCCGCGTGCCTCCCGGTCGCGTACCTCACGGCGTACCGGATGATGTTCACCCGGGCAGGGCGGCCGGTCGGTGCTGGTGCAGGGCGCCGGCGGCGGCGTCGCAGCCGGCCTCACGGTGTATTCGACGAGTCGGAGCGAGGCGAAGCGAGAGCGGGCGCTGGCGCTGGGCGCCGCCGCGGCGGTCGAGCCCGGCGGGCGGCTGCCCGAGCGGGGTGGACGCAGTGGTGGAGACCGTCGGCAAGGCGACCTGGGATCACTCGCTCAAGTCGTTGCGGCCAGGCGGGGTCGTGGTGGTGTCGGGTGCGACGACGGGGTCGGATCCGCCGGCCGATCTGTCACGGCTGTTCTGGCGCCAGCTGTCGGTGATCGGCTCGTCGATGGGCACGCGGGATGAGCTCGCGGCGCCGTGCGCCCGGTTGCAGGAGACCGGCGCGCGGCCGGTGATCGACTCGGAATGGCCGCTCGAGCGCGCGCCCGAGGCGTTCGACCGGCTGCTCTCGGACGACCTGTTCGGCAAGGTCGTGGTCATTCCGTAGTTCTCCGTTCCGAGAACGCAGGTAACGCCGCCGGCGCAGCCGGGACCGCTCGACATGACCAGCGCCCGCGAGTTCGTGGTCCCCGTCGGCGTCGACCGCGTGGAGACGGTGTTCGTGAACGGCATCCGCCTGGTGGAGGGGCGCGACTACCGCATCGACGGCGACCGCGTGTCGCTCGCCCGGCCGGTGGATCGGGTCCGGCGGCTCAGCATCGTTCAGAGGCTGCTGATCGCGTTCTGCGCGAACGTCGAGCGGGAGGGTGACGAGGTCGACGCGATCGTCGTGACCCACGCGAGGCGACGGTCAGTCCCGCTACAGGCCGCCTGACGCGGCGGCGCCACGGCGTGCGCGCTCGAGCGCGGCGACGAGGAGCTCATTGACCCGGTCGGGGACTTCCTGCTGCACCCAGTGGCTGACGCCCTCGAGCCGTTCGACGTGCAGCGGCCCGTTGACCTTCTGCACCGAGCGTTCCAGCAGCACCCCGCTCATGTAGGCGTCCGCCTCGCCCCAGAGGATCGTGGTGGGCACCTGCACGGGCGGGAGGTCCGGCGGGGGCTTGAGCCACGTCTCCGGCGGGATGTTCGCCCGGTAGTAGTTGAGCGCGGCGGTGAGCCGGCCGTCACGGGCGAGCGCCGCGCAGAAGACCTCGCGGTCGCCGGGCGGGAACGTCCCCGGTGCGGCGGTGTCGAAGACGAAGCTCCGCAGGTTCGCGAAGTCGTCCTTCGCCAGCCATTCCTCGGCCACGCCGGGGAACTGGAACAGGAGCATGTACCAGGCCTTCTGCTGCTGCTCCGGGACCTGCCGGGACTCGGCCGACGCGACGGGGTGTGGGCTGTTGAGGATGGTCAGGCTGCTGACGAGCTCGGGCATCCGGGACGCGAGGACCCATGCGATGCTGCCCCCCCAGTCGTGGCCCACGAGATGGGCCCGCTCCGCCCCCAGCGCTCGCACGAGTCCCACGATGTCGCCCGCGAGCTTCGGCAGGGCGTAGTCGGCGACTTCGGGCGGGGCGTCGGACTCCCCGTACCCCCGAAGGTCCGGTGCGACGGCGTGGTACCCGGCAGCGGCGAGCGCGGGCAGTTGGTGGCGCCAGGAGTGGGAGATCTCCGGGAACCCGTGCAGCAGCACCACGAGGTCGCCCTCGCCCTGCTCTTCGATGGACAGGGTCACCTCTCCCACGTCGATCGGTCGGCGCGCCATCGCCGGACGCCTACGCACGCCGGTCGGCCGGCCGTGCGGCGGCTTCGGTCCGCCCGATCCCGCGCTCGATGGCCTCGATCAGGTACGGACGCAGCGAGCTCGCGGGAATGATCGTGTGCACCGAGCCGACCTCCCTCGCACGCCCGATGCTGTGGATCTGGTCGAAGTCCGCCGCAACCTCGCCGAGCTTCTCCGAGCGGACCGCCGCCCGGGTCTGGGTCAGCTCCGTCACCAGGCGCGCCCGGTCCTCCCCGCCGGCCTCGGCGAGACGCTTCTCCAGCTCTGTGACCCTCGGGTCGGCCGCGGTGCGGGTGTCGACGTCACGCGTGAAGACGACGGCGGCGGCCGGAGCTCCACCGATGACCGAGGCGTACGACCCCTCGAGCGCGATCACCTCCATGTTGTCGTTGAGGGCGCCCGAGAACACCACGAACGCGCCTCCGTGATACCGCGAGATCACGCAGAACACCACCGGGCCGTCGAAGTTCACCACGGCGCGTCCGATCTCCGCGCCGTACTCGAGCTGCCACTTCCGGAGCGATTCGGGGGAGCCGTCGAAGCCGGAGAGGTTTGCGAGGACGACGACGGGACGGCTTCCGCTCGCGGCGTTGATCGCCCGCGCCACCTTCTTCGACGAGAGCGGGAAGAGCGTGCCGGCGGTCCACTGGTCCGGCCCGTCAGCGGGGAGGAAGCCCCGCCGGGGGATCGGACGCGACTCGATGCCGATCAGGGTGACCGGCCGGCCACCGAGGTGTGCGTCGAACACCACGGCCGTCTCAGCGTCCGCCATGCGCGCCCAGCGCTCGAGGGGCTCGCGGTCCTGGTCCACCACCGCGTGGATGACGGGACGAATGTCGAACGGACGCTTGCGTTCCGCGTTCGCGTCGGCGGAGAAGATCTCCCCGACGGTGCGGAACTCACCCGGCGCCCCGTCGAGGGGCGACGCGCAGACGTCCCGGTCATGCGGGTCGACGGTCTCGGTCCGCCGCGCGAACCGCTCACCCGGAGCGACGTACGCGTGGTCGTAGTACGCGAACAGGATCTCGCAGGCCCCGGCCAGGTGCGGCGCCCAGTACTGGGCCTGTCCGTTCGGCCCCATCACCCGGTCGAAACCGCCGATCCCGAAGTTGTCTTCGGCCGAGACCCCTCCCGAGTAGTCGAGCGCCTGCTTGCCGGTGAGGACCATCGCGCTGTCGGGTGTCATCACCAGGATGCCGCGCGAGTGCATGAGCATCGTCGCCTCGGCGTTCCAGTACGGCTGGGCGCCGACGTTGATGCCGGCGACGACGACGTTCACCTCGCCCCCGGACTGGGTGAACGTCACGATCCGGCGGAGCGCCCGGGCGACCCAGTCCATGTTCTCGGTCCCGCTGTCGCGGGAGATCTTGGCGCCCGACGAGAGCGCGAACCACTCCACCGGCACGCTGAGCCGCTCGGCGAGGTCGATCCCGGCGATGACGCGCCGGCACTCCGGTTCCGACACCGAGCCGAGCGAGCTGGTCGGGTCGCCCATGAGCACCACCCGGCAGATGCCCTCGGGATGCTTTGCGGTCGGTGTGTGAACGAGTCCGCAGACGATCCCGGCGTCGTTGCGGCCGGGGGGCCGGTCGACCGGGACCAGGTGCCCGGCGGCGTCGAGGTCGTGCTCGGCGAACGACCCTCCCGCTCCGGCGATGAGCGGGATCAGCTCGTAGGGGTAAACGGCGCCGCGGCGGCGCGCGGGGAGCTTGCGCTGGTCGTACGAATCGAGAACCGCGAGTGGCTCGTCTGGCGGGTCCGACAGGCCCACCGAGACCCCGGCGCCCGGTTGGTACGAGAAGCTCAGCGCCATCTCGCCGTCGTCCCCGGCCTCGGAGCCGGCGATGCGCAGGTGGAGCAGCGCCTCCTCGAGCCCCAGCCCCGCGGTCATCGGCGCGAGCCTCGCCCGGGCCACCGCCACCAGGTCGCGCACCGGAACATCGACCTCCGGCCAGACGTACAGGAACACGTGGTTCGCGTCGAGGCGGCGGCCTCGGGCCTGCGCCGCACGGATGTTCTCGAGGCAGCTCGCGAGGATCCGCTCCACCTCCGGGAGGGACGTGAGGGCGCCGGACTCGTCGCGGGTGGGCTCGAGGTCGCGCACCTCCGCGAGCGCCACGAGCCGCTCGTCGCCCGAGCCGTCCGGCGCAGTGCAGCGGAAGAGGTACGTGTCCTCGACGGACGGGAGGCGCTCGAGCGCGAAGCGTTCCAGCCTCCACAGCCGCAGGCGCCTGGCGATCATGGGGTGCAGGCCCCTGACCACGCTCTCCTCCACCAGCCCGTGCCCGGAGCGCCGAAACGTGAAGTGCCGTTCGGTCCCCCCGGTCGGATCGGCGACCGCGATCGCCACGCGCCGGACGGCCGCGGGGAGCGCCGCCCCCGCCAGCGCCTCCGCGAGCCGGTCCGAGATCGCGTCGAGGTCGACAGGTGCGCCGGCCCAGGCCACGTAGATGTCCGCGACCGTGCCCGCTTCGTTCCCCAGGTCGTCGACGAGCTCGGCGATGCCGGCCGCCGCCTCGCCGATCTGGGCCGCGTCGGCGAGCGTCGCCACGAGCCTGACCTGCCGACCGTCCCGGTCGTACAGCGCGGTCACGAACTGCCCGCCGCCGAGGACGGCACGACGGACGTCCCGCAGCTCGCGGATCTTGTAGTAGCGCCGTGTGAGCACCTCGAGCATGGGCTCGTCCCGTCCGA
Source organism: uncultured Bifidobacteriaceae bacterium (assembly GCA_964440285.1). GTDB lineage: Bacteria > Actinomycetota > Thermoleophilia > Miltoncostaeales > Miltoncostaeaceae > CALMEC01. Next base: position 909 of record CAYTRV010000069.1, on the reverse strand, counting down.
TGCCCAACGCGAGACGCTCGCCGAGAAGCGGGACGAGCGGATGAGGGCTCGCGACGACGGCGTCGATGCGTTCGGCGCGGTCCGGCGCTTCGGGGTTCGCGGCGAGGACGTCGAGCTGCTCCCGCACAGCGACGTAGGCCCGCTCCCTGGCCGCCTGCACGCTCGGTCGATCGAAGCACGAGAACCGCACGCTACGGGCGAGGTCGCCGATCGGAGGGTGACGCAACTGGGTCGCGACGATCAAGCGATCGAGCGTCTGGCGGAGATCCTCGCGAACCGACGCCGGGAGGTCGTCCGCCTCGCGCAGCAACCGGTTCAGCACCGCGGCCACGGCCGGGAGCGGCGAGGTGGCCCGGTGATGGGCCAGGAAGATGCGGAAGCAGGCCTCGGCGAGCTCCGGGCTGCGCGTGAGCTCCGGGACGCCGTAGTGATCCAGCGCGCGGACGAGGCTTCGCCGGAGCGGCTCGGGGATTCCCTCCCGCTCCACGTCGAGCGACCGGAGGAACGAGTGGAAGTGCTCGCGCGGACTGTGGACGAGTTCCGCCTCCCCCGCCAGCTCCGCCACAGGCGGCCGGTCCCTGGAAAGCTCGGCGATGTCGGCGAACACGGTGAGGATGTCGAGCTCACGGCCCAGGAGCGTCGTATCGCCGGCCGGATACGCCGAACGCGAGCCCTCGAGCCGCGCGACCAGGTCCCGTGCCTCCTGCACCCCGATGTCGTACCCCATGATCAGGCTGCGCAGGTCCGCGAGCAGCTGTTCGGCTTCGTCCCCGCCCGGTCCGGCGGCCTCGAACCGCACGAGGGGCTCCGCGGTGCGCTCGTCGCGGCCGGCGGCGGTCGCCTCGAGGCGCACGAGCGGCGCTCCCGCGGCCACCTGGACGTTCCCGGCGACGAGCACCTCCCGGACCC
>CAYTRV010000068.1:0-10660 GCA_964440285.1 uncultured Bifidobacteriaceae bacterium | reverse complement strand
CCAGGAGCTCCACGTCAGCGTCCGGACTGTCGAGAGCCACCGCGCCCACATCATGACGAAACTCCGTGCTGCCTCCCGCGCCGAGATGGTTCGCCACGCCATCGCGGGGGGGTTGCTCGACGAGGCGACCTGACCGCGCAGACGGGTGCTCGACTCGTCGCTCGCGGCACCCCGGCGCGTGTCACGAACCCGAGCCGGTCCAATCTGGTCCGCTCGCCGACGCCGGCTCTGCGACGATGCCCCTATGAGCGTGCCGTCCGGACCCATCCACCCCGGCTCTCTCCGGGCGGTCAGCGCCCACTACCTGCCCGACCTCGTGTACGGCTCGAACGACGGCATCATCACGACGTTCGCGGTGGTCTCCGGGGTCGTCGGCGCGTCGCTGTCGGAGCGCGTTATCCTCATCCTCGGCTTCTCGAACCTCGTCGCGGACGGCTTCTCGATGGGAGCGAGCAACTTCCTCGCGCGCCGATCCGAGGCGGAGCCCGACCGTCGCCAGGACGGCCGCGACGCCGCCCGCCACGGCCTCGCCACGATCATCGGGTTCGTCGTCGCCGGGTTCGTCCCCCTGCTCGCCTACCTCGTCCCGCTCAACGACGACCTGCGCTACTCCGCCGCGATCGGGCTGACCGCCCTCGCGCTGTTCGTCGTGGGCGCCTCACGGTCCTTCATCACCCAGGTCGGGTACCTGCGAAGCGCCGGCGAGATGCTGCTCGTCGGATCCCTCGCTGCGGGGACCGCGTTCGGGATCGGCGCGCTCGCCGCAGCACTCACCGGGCAGTCCGTCTGAGCCGGACAGACCCGAGATCGCCACGATCGCCATCGCGCACGTCCTCGTCGCCGAGCCCCTCATAGTCCCCGTGCGCCGTCGCACCTCCCGGGCGATTATGGATCTCCTCGTGCCAGTGCCTGCGATCCTTCGGCTTCTGGAGGGGGCGGAGAAGATCAGCCGGCTCGCTCACCTTCAAGCACCCGACGGCGAAGATCCGGTCGCCCGCAATGGCACCGTGCCCGTGTCTGCACCGTTCCGGATCGCTTGGGGAGACAGGCTTACTCAGGGAAGACGTCAAAGCCACGAACGGCTTGGATAGTCCATTGTTACGGAGGTTCTCAGAAGAGCTGGCTCTCGGCGGATAGTCACTTTGCAGAGTGCCTGAATCGTTATGAAATAAGGGATGCTGGGCCGCGATCTTGTCTCCCCGGCTGCTCGCCGCCAAGGTCGCTATATGCGGGCAAGTTCGGCGCGGATGGGGAGACAACGCAGCCGCCTGACCTCCGACTTGCAAAGGCGATCGCAAACTGCCGCTTCTCGTCGGCTTGGCCGGAGACGCTCGGCGAGTCGGTCGAGCGTCTGCTCGATCTCACGGGGACTTCCTCACCGCAGATCCAGGCCATGCGTGATCACATGCTGCTGCCGCCGGCAGACTGGCCGTTTCGCGTCGACCCGGCGGAGGGGCTCGACTTCCTGCGAAGAGCGGGTGTGTCCTCCAGTACACGACGCTTGCGAGCGCGTCGGCCCCGGCGGCGCGGGCGGGCGTCGCGGCGGCGGCCGACGGCGCGGCGAGGAGCTCGGTCAGCCGCGCCTCGCCCTCGGCCAGGTGATCGCGCAGCTGCCAGAAGCGCCAGATCGCCGCCGCGATGAGCAGCCCAGTCTCCGCCCGGTCGACCTCGACCGACCACCGCAGCGCCCCCCGGAGGTTGTCGTGGTCGCGCGCGAGCCGGTCGAGCCAGGCCGCCTGGCCGGGTCCGGTCAGCTCCCCCGCCGCCGCGCAGGCCAGCGTCAGGAAGAACTGCGCGTGTCGCTCGCGGATCTCGGGCTCCTCTCCGCTCTCGGCGAGCCGCTCGAGCCCGAACTCGCGGATCGTCTGGAGCATCCGGAAGCGCGGCTCGAGAGCGCCGTCGTCCCGCCGGGCGAGGCTGTGCTGCACCAGCGCGTCAAGGGTCTCGAGCGTGTCGAGCCCCGTTGCGCCTGCCCGCGAGCAGACCGCCTCGGCGGCCTCGAGGCTCCACCCGCCGGCGAAGGCCGCGAGCCGGCGGAACATCGCCTGGGCGTCGGGATCCAGGAGATCGTGGCTCCACAGGATGGCCCCCCGCAGCGTGCGTTGGCGCTCCGGCCGGTCCCGCGGGCCGCCGGTGAGCAGGGACAGGCACGTGCCGAGGTGCTCCAGGATGGCCTGGGGGGAGAGCAGCCGGACCCGGGCCGCCGCGAGCTCGATGGCCAGGGGCAGCCCGTCGAGGGCGGCGCAGATCGCGGCGACGGCGCCCGCGTTCTCGGGGCCGAGCGCGAAGCCGGGGTCGACCGCCCTGGCGCGCTCCACGAACAGCGCCACCGCCTCGCTCCCGGCGAGCTCCTCCGGAGTCGCTGCAGCCGACGTGTCCGGCAGGGCCAGGGGGCGCACCTGGTACTCACGCTCGCCGGCCAGGCGCAGGGGCGCGCGGCTCGTCACCAGCACCCGCACCCCGGGGCCCGCGGCCACCAGCTCGCCGGCGAGCGGGGCCGCCGCCAGCAACTGCTCGTAGTTGTCGAGGACGAGCAGGACCTCCATCCCGGCCAGACGCTCTCTCAGGCTCGTGAGGATCGGCCGGCCGGCTTCCTCCTGCACGCCGACGGCGGCGGCGACCGTCGACGCCACCAGCGACGGGTCCTCGAGCGCGGCGAGAGCCACGAAGACGGCCCGGTCCCGGTACGCCCCGGCCGACTCGGCGGCAACCCGCAGTGCCAGGCGGGTCTTGCCCGTGCCGCCCGGGCCGGTGAGCGTGAGGACGCGGGTTTGCTCCAGCAGCGCCAGCGCCTCGGCCACCTCGCGCTCCCGCCCGATGAAGGTGGTCGTCTGCGCAGGCAGCGCGTCACGCCACGCGTCAAGCGTGCGGGGCGGAGGGAACTCGGCCGGCAGCCCGTCGATGCACAGTTGGGAGAGACGCTCCGGCCGCGAGAGGTCCTTCAGACGATGCTCCCCCAGGTCGCGCAGGCGCACGCCCTGGGGGAGCCCGCGCTCCGTCAGGGCTCGGGTGACCGACGAGAGCAGCACCTGGCCGCCGTGCGCGGCCGCGGAGATGCGCGCGGCGCGATGGACGTCGAGCCCCGCGTAATCCTGACCGGCCCGCTCGGCCTCGCCGGTGTGCAGGCCCATCCGCACCTGCAGGCGCACCCCCTCGGGCCAGTCCGCGGCGGCGAGCGCTCGCTGGGCGGCAGCGGCCGCGGCGACCGCGTCGGGGGGGCGAACGAAGACGGCGAACACGGCGTCGCCGTTGGTGTTCACCTGCTGGCCGCCCGCACCCTCGATCGCCGAGCGCAGGAGTTCATGGTGGGCGTCCAGCGTCGCCCCCCAAGCCGGGCCGAGCCGCTCCAGCAGCAGGGTCGAGCCCTCGATGTCAGTGAGCAGGAAGGTGACGGTGCCGCTCGGCAGTGGGTCCACGAGCCCCCTCCGGGGAGGTGCAGAGCGTATCCGACGACGGCGCGGCGAAAGGCAGAAGGGCCGGCTCAACCGGCTGCGTTCCGAGCCCGCCTGGAGGCATCGCGTCTCGCCTCCAGGCGATGGGGCTCGGACGATCCGGATCAGCCCTCGTACTTGAACGAGAGGTTGAGGCGGGCGCGGTAGCGGGCGACTTTCCCGTCGTCGATGGTGACGTCGAGCTTGACGACCTCGGCCACGCGGAGGTCGCGAAGGCTCCCGGACGCGGTCTCGATGGCCGTCCTGGTGGCGGCCTCCCACGATTCGGTGCTCGTGCCGATGACGTCGATGACGCGGTAGATGCTTTCCTCCGCCATCTCACATCCCTCCTCTGTATCGGTTGACGACCATTCTCGTGCTGAATCGCACGAAGTGCCGGAATTATCTGTTGCGGCGCCACCCACGGCAAGGTGGCGGGCGCCATCGCGACGGCCGATGTCGGGTATCTCCCGCATCGTGCACCCACCCGGCTCGCGCCCGTTTTGCGCCGTCTCACCGAGACGTGGCCGCGCGCTCCTCGTCCAGCGAGTCGGCGGCGCGCACGAGCGCCAGATGCGAGAGCGCCTGCGGGGTGTTCCCGGCGTGCCGGCCGGCGTCGACGTCGTACTCCTCGGACATGAGGCCGACGTCGTTCGCCATCGCGACGAGCCGGTCCATCAGGGCACGGGCATCGCGGCGGCGGCCGCTCCGCGCATACTGCTCGGCCAGCCAGAACGAGCAGGCCAGAAATGGGTGCTCGCCCGGCGGCAGACCGTCGATTCCGTGTTCGGTGAGGTAGCGAAGGACCAGACCGCCGCGCAGCAGATCCTCCTCGATCGCCGCAACGGTGCCGAGCATCCGCTCGTCATCGGGCGCGAGGTAGCCGACCTGCGCGAGCTGCAACAGCGACGCGTCGACCGCCGTCCCGTCGAGCACCTGGGTGTAGGTGCCGCGCCCGGCGTCGAAACCGCGCACCTCGATCTCGTCGCGAACGGTGTCGCGCATGCGCTCCCAGCGATCCACCGGCCCGGGCAGCCCGTGCAGCCGGACGGCGCGCACGGCGCGGTCGAACGCGGCCCAGATCATGAGCCGCGAGTGCGTGAAGAGCCGCGCCGGCCCTCGGATCTCCCAGATGCCGTGATCCGGCCGCCGCCAGTTGCGTTCGATGAAGTCGAGGAGCGCGAGCTGGAGCGGCCATGAGAACTCGTCCTCGTCGATACCGGCGGCACGGGTGTTCTCGAGGGCGACCATGACCTCGCCCAGGACGTCCGCCTGGTACTGCCCCACCGCCCCGTTGCCGATCCGCACGGGCCGCGACCCGCCGTACCCCGCCAGATGCGGGACCTCCCGCTCGAGGAGGTCCCGTTCCCCCGCCAGGCCGTAGACGACCTGCACGTCGCCCGGGTCGCCGGCGATCGCGCGGAGCAGCCAGCCCCGCCATCCGCGGGCCTCGTCGAGGTACCCGTGCCCCATCAGCGCCTCCAGGGTCAGGGCGGCGTCCCGCAGCCAGCAGTAGCGGTAGTCCCAGTTGCGCGAGCCGCCGAACTGCTCGGGTAGCGACGTCGTGGCAGCAGCGACGATGCCGCCGGTGTCGGCATGCGTCAGCGCCCGCAGCACGAGGAGCGACCGCCTGACCTGCGCGGCGTAGCGGCCGCTGCAGGCCGCCCGGTCGGCCCAGTCCTGCCACCAGCCCAGGGTCCGGTCGAGGCCGAGCTTCGGGTCGATGCGCCGGGGGATGTCGCGGTGCGACGGATACCAGGTGATGCTGAGGTCGACGATCTCGCCGGCCGTGACGTCGAAGTGGCCGACGTGCCGCAAGCCGGCGGCGGCGGGCATCGGCCCGCCGCGCAGGAGCACCGCGTTCGGACCTCCCACCGCGAGAATCGCCGGCGCCCCGTCCCGGTCGGCGATGCGCCGAACCCAGGGCACCGTCGCCCCGTACCCGAACCGGATCTCGAGCTCCTGCCGCATGGTGACGGTGCCGCGCACGCCGCGGATCCGCCGGAGCACGTCGGCCCGATGGTCGCCGAGCGGCATGAGGTCGATGACCTCCACCTCGCCCGTCGACGTTTCCCACAGCGTGCTCAGCACGAAGCTGTCGCCCAGATACGAACGCGTCGTTCGGGTCACCTCGCCCGCGGGGGCGAGCAGCCAGCGGCCGTTGCCGGGGTCGCCGAGGAGCGCGGCGAACATGGCCGGGGAGTCGAACCGAGGGAGGCACAGCCAGTCGATGCTGCCGTCGCGTCCGACGAGCGCCGCGGTGTGGCAGTCACCGATGAGCGCGTAGCCCTCGATCGGGAGCGGCACAGTCAGCGGAGCAGGGGGCCGATCTCGTCGAGGATCGCCGGGTCGTCGATCGTCGAGGGCACCCGTGCCTCCCGGCCCTCCGCGATCGTGCGAAGCGTCCCGCGGAGGATCTTCCCGGAGCGGGTCTTCGGAAGCCGCACCACCACGTGCGCCCGGCGGAACACCGCCACCGCGCCGATGCGGTCCCGAACCATCGCGACCAGCTCTGACTCGAGCTCCCGCTCGTCGCAGGCCACGCCGGCCTTCAGCACCACCAGGCCCAGCGGCACCTGGCCGCGAAGCTCGTCGGGCACGCCGATGACCGCGCACTCCGCAACGTGCGGGTGCGTCGACAGCACCTCCTCCATCGCCCCCGTCGACAGCCGGTGCCCGGCGACGTTGATCACGTCGTCAATGCGACCCATCACGAACAGGTAGCCGTCCTCGTCGATGTGGCCGCCGTCGCTCGTGAGGTAATACCCCTCGTGCGTGGACAGATACGAGTCGACGTACCGGTCGTCGTCGTTCCATAGCGTCGGCAACGTCCCCGGCGGGAGCGGAAGCCGGATGCAGACGGCTCCCGACTCGTTCGGGCCCAGATCCGCCCCGTCCTCGCCGAGGATGCGCACGTCGTAGCCGGGAACCGCCCTCCCCGGCGTGCCCGCCCGCGGCGGGGACGGGTCGATCCCCATGCACGTCGCCCCCACCGGCCAGCCCGTCTCGGTCTGCCACCAGTGGTCGATCACCGGAACGCCGAGGAGGTCCGTGGCCCAGTGATACGTGTCGGGGTCGAGCCGCTCGCCCGCGAGGAAGAGCGCACGGAAGCCCGCGAGGTCATAGCGTGAAAGGTGGTCGCCCCCCGGGTCCTCACGCTTGATCGCGCGGAACGCGGTGGGCGCTGTGAACATCACCCGCACGCCGTGCTCGGCGATGACCCGCCAGAACGCGCCCGCGTCGGGCGTCCCCACCGGCTTGCCCTCGTACAGCACCGTCGTACACCCGGCGATCAGCGGCGCGTAGACGATGTAGGAGTGGCCGACCACCCAGCCGATGTCGCTCGCCGCCCAGAACACCTCGCCGGGGGAGGTGGCGTAGACGTTCGGCATGCTCCACTGGAGCGCCACCGCGTGGCCGGCGTTGTCGCGCACGACGCCCTTTGGCATGCCGGTGGTCCCGGATGTGTAGAGGATGTAGAGCGGATCGGTCGCGTCGACCGTGACCGGATCGGCGGGCGTTCCCCCCGCCACGAACTCACGCCAGTCGAGGTCGCGTCCCGCGACCATCGCGGCCTCGGCCTCGGGCCGCTGCAGGACGACGCAGCGGTCCGGGGTGTGCGCCGCCTCCGCGATCGCCCGGTCGAGCAGCGGCTTGTACGCGATGACACGGTCGCCCTCGATGCCGCACGACGCCGACAGGATCACCTTCGGGGTGGCGTCGTCGATGCGGATTGCGAGCTCGTGCGCCGCGAATCCGCCGAACACCACCGAGTGCACCGCCCCGAGGCGTGCGCACGCCAGCATCGCCATGACGGCCTCGGGCACCATCGGCATGTAGATGACCACCCGGTCGCCCTTCCCCACTCCCAGGCCGGCGAGCGCCCCCGCGAGGCGAGCGGTCTCATCGCGAAGCTCGCGGTAGGTGAACGTACGCACCTGGCCGGTGACGGGGCTGTCGTAGATGAGCGCAGCCTGGTCGGCGCGCCCGCCTGCAACGTGGCGGTCGAGCGCGTTGTGGCACGTGTTGAGCTGCCCGTCGGGAAACCAGCGGTAGAACGGGGCATTGGAGCGATCGATTGCGACGCTCGGCGGCCGGACCCAGTCGATCGCCCCGGCGGCCTCGAGCCAGAACTCTTCGGGCCGCTCGAGGCTGCGGCGGTAGATCTCGGCGTAGCTCGCCATGGCGCGTCGAGCCTAGCGCGTCGGGAGTAACGGCAGCGCTCACCCCGACACTGAAAGGCATCACCATGAGCCCGCGACCCGCCATCGACCATCACGCGACCGCCGCCCTCCTCAGCCGGCTCGCCCCCGCCGTGGGAGTCTGCACCGTCGCCGGCTGCGTCAACCATCCGGCGCCCATGAGCGCCGATCGCGGGAAGTAGACGACCCGATGCCGGCCGCCCCCGCCATCGTCACCAGGATGCCGGTCCGGGCGGAGGTGCCGGCGAACCTCCTGGCACTGCTTCCCGTGCGCCACGCCATCGCCGACGCGCTCAGCGACCTGAGGTGGGAGCAGGACGAGGCGATGCGGGTGCTCGTCGCCGCCGTGGAGGGCCTCGTGAACGCGGTCGAACACGACTCGGCCGGCGGCGGCCGGGTGACGGTCCGGTTCGACATCACCGCCGAGCGCGCGGAGTTGTGGATCGCCGATGACGGTCGCCCGGGCGTGCGCCCTCCGACGCTCGACCCTGGCCTTCCAGCCGACGACGCAACCTGCGGTCGGGGCCTGCTCCTCATGCTGGGGCTGGCCGACGCGATGACGTGCCGAGCGAACGGACGCGGCACCGAGCTGTGGCTCGCGTTCGACCGTCCGCGCGTCGCGGGGATGTAAGCGCTCCCCTTCGCGGACCTGCCGCTTCCGCGCACGGCGACTGAGGCGATGTACGACGTCAGCGACGTTGCCATGACGATCATGCCGGCGTGAACTCCGGCTGATCGAGGACGTCAAGGAACCCACCGAACCGGTCGATGTTCACGGTGGTGAGCGGTGTGCTGAATCGAGCCGCGTTGTCGTGGCTGCTGCTCGTGATCCCCGGCGTCGTTGGCGCGGGGGCAGTCTGGCGCGGGCCGCTGTCGAGCGTGACGTGGGAGGCCCCGACCTTCGCCTTCGTGTCGATCCTCGTGATCACTGCCCTCTGCCTCGCCGGGGCGGTCGCCGTGGTGATCGTCGGCTGGCGGCGCCGGCTCGCCGAGATCGCCATGCTGGGCGGCTCGCTCGGTGTCGCATCCCTGCTCCCGATGGTGCACGGATTGACCATCCCGGGGGTGCTCTACGGCCCGAACCCGGCGGTCATGGTGTCGGCGTTCGCGGCGGTTCCGTTCGCACTGGTCGTCGCCGCCCCGCTCATCCTCCCAGGGGTCGCACCCTCGCGGGCGATCGCCCGATCGTGGCGTACGTGGACGGCGGTCGCCCTCGGGACGGGCGCCGCCTGCGGCGCGACACTCCTCATCTGGCCGGCGGCGATACCCGCTCCGACGCCCGGCACGCCGATCGCGCTGACCGCCATGGCGGTCTCGCTCGCCGGAGGGTTCACGCTCGCCGCCCGGCAACATCGCCTCTACCGCATCGGGCGCCGGCGGGCGTCGCTGGTCGCCTCCGCTGGCTTCGCCTACCTCGGGCTCTCGACACTCGTCTGGCTCGGGACCAGTCCGTTCTCCCTTGGCTGGTGGCTGGCGCACGCCGCCGACGCGATCGGTGTGCTCGGAGCGGTCGCGGGGCTGCTCATCGCGCATCGGGGCGACCGCGATGTGGCCTCCACCCTCGCCCCGGTCGTCAACCGCGACCCCCTGGTCGCGCTCGAGTTGGGTCTCACCCCCGTGGTTCACCGCTTCATCGCGGCTCTGGCCCAGAAGGACCGGATCACTCGCGATCACGTCGTGCGGGTCGCCGAGCTCGCCATGCGCACCGGAGTTCGCGCGGGCCTGCCTCCTGAACGGCTTCGCCCGCTGGGGCTGGGCGCCCTTCTGCACGACGTGGGGAAGCTCAACGCCGCGGATGCGATCCTCCTGAAGCCCGACGCGCTCACCGACGCCGAGTTCGACCACATGAAGCGGCACACGGTGTGGGGCGCCCAGCTCATGGAGAGCTCTCCGCTGCTGGCGCCCGCCGCCCATCTCGTACGGTGGCACCATGAACGGGCAGATGGCCGCGGATACCCGGACGGCCTGCCCGGCGATCGAATCCCGATGGAGGCCAGCCTCATCAGCGTCTGCGACGCCTGGGATGCGATGACGTCGTTCCGCCCGTACCGGGAGGGCATGCCGCCGGAGCGGGCTCTCGCGATCCTCCACGAGGAAGCCGGACGCCAGTGGAGCGCCCGGGCGGTCGATCTCGTGGTCGACGAGATCCTCGAGAACGGGCCCGTGACGGCCAGCGCGTTCGACCGGGTCGGCGACGAGCAGCTCGGAGAGTCGATCAACCGGGGAGCCGATCTGGTGTGCGTCTGCGTCGAAGCGCTGCCTGCAGCGCTTCGCCAGCCGGCCTGACCGCCCGCCCGCGCCCGTCGTTCGCGCGCCTCCTCGTGGCGCCGACGGACGATATGTGACGTTCGCAGAACGCCACGTGGCGCCCCTGCCCGACCATCCGTCCGGTCTTTACCGAAACCGAACCCTTCGCTTGCCCAAAGTGGCATCCCGTTTGCCCGCGCCTGTTCGACGGCGCCCTAGCGTTCATCTCGAGCAGAACACCTGCCAGACCACAAGGAGCGAATGATGAAGTTGGCAACTCGAATGATCGCAGCAGTCATCGCAGTCGGGGTCGTGGCGCCGCTGCCAGCAGCGCTCGCGAAGAACCCCCGGGACATTCGTGTCGCCGGCACCTGCACGGGCTCGAGCAGCGCGAAGATCAAGCTCAGCCCGGAGGACGGCCGAATCGAAGTGGAGTTCGAGGTCGACCAGAACCGCAACGGCGTCTCCTGGAAGTGGGGTCTGGCACGCAACGGCAGGACGATCGCATCGGGCAGGGCAGTCACCAAGGCCCCGAGCGGATCGTTCAGCGTGCGCCGCGTCATCTCCAATGCGTCTGGACCCGACCGGATCACGTTCCGGGCGAGCCGGGCGAACGGCGAGGTGTGCACCGCCCGCGCGACGTTCTGACCCGAACACCAACCAAGCCACCCACCCAACCAAGGGGAGTCATCAAATGTCACACGAACACAACGGCCGCCGCCGCAGCCCGCCTACATGGCCCCGGAGCAGGTCCGCGGCGGACGCTTGACGGAGGCGACA
>CAYTRV010000067.1:0-10672 GCA_964440285.1 uncultured Bifidobacteriaceae bacterium | reverse complement strand
CCGCAGTGCGCGAAGTGGTGCCCCGTAACATCCCGCTGATGAAGGACCCGATGGACCTGCTGCTCACCCGCCGGAGCGTCGGCAAGATCCGTGCCGACCCGGTGCCGCGGGAGGTCGTCGCGGAGATCCTCGTCGCCGCGATCCAGGCGCCGAACCACCACCTGACCGAGCCATGGCGGTTCGTGGTGCTCACCGGCGCGGCCCGCCGGTCCGTCGGCCAGGCCCACGCGGCGGCGGTGCGCCGCAAACGCCCCGACGCCGGCGCCGACGTCATCGCCCGGGAAGCGGCCCGCCTGGAGCGCGCGCCGATCGTGATCGCCTGCATCGTCACCGGCGACGGCGCCGATCCCGTGCGCGCGAGGGAGGACCGCGACGCGGTCGCAGCGGCCATCCAGAACCTCCTGCTGGCCGCCCATGCCCGCGGGCTCGCCACGATGTGGCGGACGGGTGAGATCGTCGACGAGGACGAGGTCCGTACGATCCTCGGACTCGGACCCTCAGACGCAATCGTCGCGTTCGTCTACCTCGGCGTCGCCGATGTCCTGCCGCCCCCGCGCGAGCGGAGCCCGGTCGGCACGTTCGTCGAGTGGCGCGACACGTGAGCCACGGTTGATCGCCATCCGGCTCGCCTAGTCGTGCAGGCCTTCGATCTTGATCGAGGCCTCCCCGCCGTAGCGACGGTTGAGGTTGATGATGATCGCCGTCGACCCCTCGATGATGAGGGCGTTCGCGAGGATTCCCGCGTCGAGCGCACGGACGCCCGGAAGCGCCTTCGTCAGCTCCATGACCGTCTCGCGGGTGTCTTTCCCGCGGCCGCAGACGAGCACGTCAGCGTCAATGGTCTCACGCTTCTGAAGGCGCCCGGCGGGGAGGTTGTTGAACGCCATCGCGACCTTCGCCTCAGGCGCGAGTTCCTGGATGCGCTGGGCCATCGAGCCGCCCGGGAGGTTGGCGATGGCGGTCGCGCCGTTCTTGCCGAACTCGAGCGCGTTGATGACCGAGATCACCACCTTGCCGGCGAGGGCGTCCGCCATCGGCGGGATGGTCGACTCGACGCCCTCCCACGGTATCGAGACGATCGCGATCTCGGCGGCCGCGGCTGCTGCGACGTTCTCCATCGGCACGAAGTTGCCCTCGGGCAGGTCCGCGCGCAAGGTGTCCGCCGCCTGGTCGGCACGTTCCTGGCTGCGCGAGCCGACGACGATCTCGTGCCCCGCGGCGGCGAAGTTCACGGCGAGGCCGCGGCCCAGGTCGCCGGTTCCGCCGAAGATGGCGATCTTCAATTTCAGACTCCCTCGGTGGTGTCCCCCACGCGCCGTCGCGCGGCCTGGAGGGTGTTGGCAAGGAGACACGCGATGGTCATGGGCCCCACTCCGCCCGGCACCGGGGTGAGCCACCCCGCCACCTCGGCCGCCTCCTCCTGGGCGACGTCGCCCCGCAGACCGGCGTCCGTTCGGTTGATCCCCACGTCCACCACCGCCGCGCCCGGCTTGATCCAGTCCCCACGGATCATGTCCGCGCGGCCGACGGCGGCGACAAGGATATCCGCCTCGCGGCACAGCGCGGGCAGGTCAAGCGTGCGTGAATGGGCGATGGTCACCGTGGCGTGCTCGGCGAGCAGCAGCAGGGACATCGGCTTCCCGACGATCACGCTGCGTCCCACCACGACGGCGCGCGCGCCCTTCATCGTGATGCCCGCCTCGTTCAGCAGGTGCATCACGCCGCTGGGGGTGCAGGCCACGAGGGTCGGCTCACCGCGCATCAGCCGCCCGAGGCTGACCGCGCCGAACCCGTCGACGTCTTTGTCGGGGTGGATGCGCGCGGCGATGGCCGGCTCCGACAGATGGTCGGGAACCGGAAGCTGGACGAGCATCCCGTCGACCGCGTCATCGGCGTTGAGCTCGTCGATCAGGGCCTCCAGCTCCTCCTGCGTCGTCTCAGCGGGCAGCGTGACGCGCCTGGAGAGCATTCCGGCCTCCTCCGCGCTCTTCGCCTTCATCGACTGGTAGATCTCGGACGCCGGATCGTCGCCCACCTGGATGCCGACGAGTCCGGGAGGCCGCCCGAACCGCTGGGTGAACGCACGCGCGCCCTCGGCGACGCGTTCGCGCACGCGCGCGCCGGACGCCTTGCCATCGATGATCGTGGCCCCCACTCGCCCCTCCTTTTTTTCGCTCAACCGGCGGCGACCTTGCGCATGGGGGCGGCCCCGGCGATGAGCCGTCGCTCCGACCCGTCACGCATGAATCGCACCAGCACCAGCTCCCCGCCCTGCTCGATTCCCGTGACCACGCCCTCACCGAACGTGGCGTGCACCACTTCGTCGCCCGTCGAGAGCCCCGGAACGATATCCGCTGCGTCGCTGGTCGCGGGGCGGGCGGGCACGCCGCCGCCGTCGAGGCAGTCGGGCGGGATCTCCGCGAGGAACCGGCTCGGGATACGCCAGTCGCGGCCCCCGAAGAACGACCGGCTCCGCGCATGGGTCAGCGTGAGGCGCCGCCGCGCCCGGGTGATCCCGACGTAGAACAGGCGCCGCTCCTCGTCCAGCTGGTCCGGCGTTTCCGACCGCTGGTGCGGGAAGAGCCCCTCCTCGAGGCCGACGATCACCACGCGGTCGAACTCCAGCCCCTTCGCGATGTGGATGGTCATGAGCGTCACCTTGCCCGCCCCGGTGTCGACCGCGTCGGCGTCCGTGTACAGCGCGATCTCCTCGAGGAAGCCCTCGAGCGACGGCTCGTCGGCGCGGGCGTCGTACTCCGCCCCGACACGCACGAGCTCCTCGAGGTTCTCGAGCCGTCCCTGCGCCTCGATGGAGTTGTCGCCCGCGAGCGACGCCCGCAACCCCGACCGCTCGAGCACGTCCTCGACGATCCGGTCGATACCCACCCCCGCCCGCGCGGCGTTGCGGACGTCGGCGATGAGCGACGCGAGCACCCCGAAGGCCATCCGCTGCGCGTGCTGGAGGCCGTCGACCCGCTCGACGTCCGCCAGCGCGTCCGTCAGCGGCATGCCGTTCTCGGCGGCGAACGCCGCGAGCTTCGCGACCGAGCCTGGCCCGAGGCCCCGCCTGGGGGTCGTGACCATCCGGCTGAAGCTGACCTCGTCGGACGGGTTCGCCGCGACCCGCAGATACGCGAGGAGGTCCTTGACCTCCGCCCGCTCGTAGAACCGCGGCCCGCCGACGATCTGGTACGGGATCGCCGAGCGAACCAGCATGTCCTCGATGGCGCGGCTCTGGGCGTTGGTGCGGTAGAAGACCGCCACGTCGGCAAGCGACCCGCCGTCCTCGACCGCGCGGTTCACCTCTGCGACGGCGACTCGGGCCTCCTCCCGCTCGTCACGGCACTCGACCATGCCGATGAGGTCGCCGTCGGCGGCGTCCGTCCACAGTGCCTTCGGGTGACGGTGCCGGTTGCGGGAAACGACCGCGTTCGCGGCCCGGAGGATGGTGCCGGTGGACCGGTAGTTCTGCTCCAGGGCCACAACCGTCGCGTCGGGGTAGTCACGCTCGAAGTCGAGGATGTTGCCGACGTCGGCGCCGCGCCACGAGTAGATGCCCTGGTCGTCGTCGCCGACCACCATCACGTTGCGCTGCGGCTCGCCGAGCACCCGCACGAGGCGGTACTGGGCGTGGTTGGTGTCCTGATACTCGTCGACGAGGACATGCTGGAAGCGGCTCTGGTAGCGCTCGCGGGCCTCGGCGTTTCCTTCGAGGAGTTGCACGGTGAGCATCAGCAGGTCGTCGAAGTCCATGGCCTGGTTCGCGCGGAGGCGGTCCTGGTAGCGGCGGTAGAGCCGCACGACGATCTCGTCGCCGAACGATTCGATGTCGACCTCGTCGGGACCCTGCAGGCGGTTCTTCGCGTCGGAGATCCGTCCGAGCACCGCGCGCGGCGGGACCCGCTTCTGGTCGAGGTTCTCGTCCTCGTAGCAGCGGCGCAGGAGGCGCTGCTGGTCGGCCGCGTCGAAGATCGCGAAGCTCCGCTCATAGCCGACCTCGGGGCTGTCCCGCCGCAGGATCCGTACGCAGGCGGAGTGGAACGTCGCCGCCCAGATCGCCCGGACCTGCGGCCCCACGAGCCCCTCGAGGCGCTCCCGCATCTCCCCCGCCGCCTTGTTGGTGAACGTGATCGCGATGATCTCGCGGGGCGACACGCCGCGGTCGCCGATGAGGTGCGCGATGCGGTGGGTCAGGACGCGTGTCTTGCCGCTTCCGGCGCCCGCCAGCACGAGCAGCGGACCGTCACCGTGCAGGACGGCGTCGCGTTGCGGCGGGTTGAGCCCGGCGAGGAGGTCGGCCACCCATGCAGCGTATCGAAGGGGAGCGGACGCCCGGCCCCCCTTGACGCCCCGCCGCGACGGGCGTACGCTGATCGAACATATGTTCGTCTCAATCGTTCACGTCCGGAGGCCACGCTGAGCACGGTCAAGCCGATCCCCGATGGCTACCCCCGCCTGTCCCCGTACCTCTGCGTCGACGGCGCCGACGCCGCGATCGCGTTCTACTCCGACATCCTCGGCGGGACGGAACGCATGCGACTCTCCGGCCCCGACGGCAAGATCGGCCACGCGGAGCTACAGATCGGCGACTCGGTGCTGATGCTCTCCGACGAATGGCCGGAGATGGGCATCCGCGGTCCCGGGGCTGACGGCGGCACGGCGTCACCATCGGGGTGTACGTCGATGACGTCGACGCGGTCATCGCCCGCGCCGTCGAGCGGGGAGCCACCGCGGTCCGGCCTGTGCAGGACCAGTTCTACGGCGACCGCTCGGGGCAGATCCTCGATCCCTGGGGTCACCGGTGGAGCATCGCGACGCACGTGGAGGACGTAGCACCCGACGAGATCGCCCGCCGGGCGGCCGCCATGAGCTGACGGTCGGCGACCCCGCGACGGCGTGCCGGAGCTGGTGGACCGTCCGGCAACGTTCACCGGTTTCTGGCGGCTGCAACACTCCGCCGGATTCCAGGCGTCGTCATCGACCCCAATATGTCCAACATGGGCACTCCCTGCGTCCTCGTCCGGCGGGTGTTTCAATCGCCAGAAAGCCTCCCGCTGCCCTGATTCGCGGGGGCTCGGGAGCCCGGCAACGTTACCGGACGGTCCACTAGATCCCGCTGCCGCCGTTGAGGCCGAGGATCCCGGCGATCTCCTCCTGGGCGGTCGGCAGGCAGTCGCCGTCCTCACGCGTCCGCACACGCGGTGTGCGGCCTTCGCGCAGGTCGGTGATGTCCTGCTCCAGCTCAGTGACGCGTCGCACGAGGCACGCCATCGCCTCGGCGACGGGATCGGGCAGGCGTGTGTGCTCGAGGGTGGGGTGGTGCAGCGTGTCGGGGTCGACCCGCTGGCCGTCGACGACGACGGCGCGCCCCGGGTTCCCAACGACCGTCGAGTTCGCGGGGACGTCCCTGATGACGATCGAGCCGGCCCCGATCTTGGCACCCTCCCCGATCTCCACCGACCCGAGGATGCTCGCTCCGCTGCCGATGGTCACGCCGTCGTGGACGGTGGGATGGCGTTTCCCCGTTTCCTTCCCCGTGCCGCCGAGGGTGACGCCCTGGTAGATCGTGACGTCCTCGCCGATCTCGGTGGTCTCGCCGATGACGACGCCCATGCCGTGGTCGATGAAGAGGCCGGGCCCGATCCGCGCCCCCGGGTGGATCTCGACCCCCGTGAGGCTCCGGGAGATCTGGCTGACCCACCGCGCCGGAAGGAGCATCCCGCGGCCGTAGAGACGGTGGGCGAGCCGGTGCATCCACAGCGCGTGCACACCGGGATAGGAGGTCACGACCTCGATGGTGGACCGCGCCGCCGGGTCGCGCTCGCGCGCAACCGCGACGTCACGCCGTAGCGTGGCCCCCGCTCGTCTCAGCATCTCGACACCAGGAAGTCCCATGGCAGGCCGTTAGTATTGCACCGCCCTATGCAAACGCGCCGAGCGGAGACACCGTGAGCACCGGCCCCGTCACCGTCCCAGGCGCATCCTGCCGTCCCGGGCCGTCACCGAGCGCCAAGGCGACCCGCCTGGACGGCCTCAAGGCGGACGGACCCGCCGCCGTGGAGGCGCTGCTCGCCGCGGTCGGTGACGGTTCGTACGACTTCGCGTGCGCACCGGACGACCCACTCATCGGGATCCTCTCCGCCGCCGGGTTCGAGCCGTACGCCAACACGGTGGTGGTCGCGCGGCGCCTCGACGTGTTCCGGAAAGAGCCGCCGCCGCATGGCACGGCCATCGAGCCGTACAAGAACGACTGGGCCGAGTCGTTCGCCGCTGCGCAGGACGCGGCGATGGCGGAGTTCTCGTTCTTCCGCGAGGTCGGCGCGCCGACCGGGTTCGAGACGGCGGCGGGCTGGGGCGCGTTCTTCGCCGCCCGCCAGGGCGACACCGTCGTCGGCTTCGCCCAGTCGGATCTCCCGTCCGGGTGGATCAACTGGATCGGCGTCATCCCCACGGAGCGCCGCAAGGGCATCGCAACGGCTCTCGTCGGCGCGGTCGCGATGGCGGTCCGCGACGCCCTCGGAAGCCACCTCGTGGCCGAGGTCGACGACACCCCCGACGCCCTCGCCTTCTGGGAGAAGCAGGGCTTCCGCCAGCGCACCCGCCAGGTGTCGCTCATCCGCCGGGCGTAGGCCGACGATGGACCCGATGGAGCGACCGCGCGCGACTCATCTGATCCCCGCCCCGCTTTGGGGCGACCGCCAACTCGAGGGTCCATCTCGCGTGATGCAGGCTGCTCGCGGCCGTCAGCGCCAGCTCGTCACTCCGTGTCGAACAGACCGGGTGTGCTGAGGTAACGCTCGCCGGTGTCACACAGGAACGTCACGACGGTCTTCCCGGCGCTCTCGGGGCGGCTGGCGACCTGCACGGCCGACCATACGTTCGCGCCCGCGGAGATCCCGACGAGGATGCCGAGTTCCCGGGCGAGGCGGCGCGTCATTTCGAAGGCCTCCTCCGACGGGCAGGTCACGACCTCGTCGTAGACCTCGGTGTTCAGCACGGCGGGCACGAACCCGGCGCCGATTCCCTGGATGCGGTGCGGTCCGGGCTGCCCGCCGGACAGAACCGGCGAATCCGTGGGCTCCACCGCAACGGTGCGGAACCCGGGGCGGCGCTCCCTCAGGATCTCGCCGACTCCGGTGATGCTGCCCCCGGTCCCGACACCGGCGACCAGCACATCGACCTCGCCGTCGGTGTCGCGCCAGATCTCCTCGGCCGTCGTGCGCCGGTGGACCTCCGGGTTGGCCGGGTTCTCGAACTGCTGCGGAATGAACGCGCCCTCGATCTCGCCCGCGATCTCCTGCGCCCTCGCGATCGCGCCGCGCATCCCCTCGGTGCCTGGAGTCAGCACCAGTTCGGCCCCGTACGCGCGCAGCAGGTTGCGCCGTTCGAGGCTCATCGTCTCGGGCATGGTGAGGATGCACCGGTAGCCCTTCGCCGCGGCCACGAACGCGAGCGCGATGCCCGTGTTCCCCGAGGTCGGCTCGACGATCACGCTCGTGCCGGGCGTGAGCCCGCCGTCCGCCTCCGCGGCCTCGATCATCGCCAGCCCGATACGGTCCTTCACGCTCCCCGCAGGGTTGAACGACTCGAGCTTGCCGAGGATGCGGGCCCCGGTGCCCTCGTCGAGGCGTCCGAGTCGCACGAGCGGTGTACGACCGATCAGATCCGTGATGGACTCGGCGATTGGCACCGGCGGAGACCCTACCACCGGTGATCGAGCGGTCTCAGATATGGAACATGAGGGCGCCGGCGTGCCGGGACTCGCGTTCGACCATGTCGGCGATGGAGACGCCGTCGAGGGCCTCCGCCAGGCGCACCTGGACGTCGTGCCACAGCTCGTCACCGGCGGTCACGACCCCGTCGCCGGCGGGACGCACCGGACCGTCGACGCATTCGACGACGTCCAGGACGGTGATCTCCCGGGGCTGGCGGAGGAACATGTACCCGCCCTTCACGCCACGCTGGCTTCGCAGCAGCCCGGCGCGCCGGAGCGACGAGAACAGCTGCTCCAGGACGTGCAGCGGGATCTTGCGGTTCTCGGCGATCTCGAGGATCGGCACCGGCGACGGCTCGGCGCGACGGGCGAGCTCCGTGAGCGCGCTCACCGCGGCGCGGCTTCTGTCACTGACCGCGATCATCGAACGACTGAATCCTCGGAAGTCCCGCGCATTTCCGGGAGTTTACCTGAGCATCACAGCTCTCTGAGCATCGCGGTGGTCGAACCGTCCCGGACGAACACGGGCCGGTGCTCCTGCCCGAGCTTGTTCCGATGCGAGTAGACGATCTCCAGGGCGTCGATCCAGGCGTCGATATCGCCCACAATGAGCTCGTAGCCGCACTCCGCGGTGTGGACGATCATCCGTGGCCGCCGCCCTCCCGGAATCGTCCCGTCCGGGCTCGTCGGGGATCGCTCCACCTCGATGATCTGGTCGAGCGGCATCTCCCGCCGCTTGGCCCGGAGCAGCGTGTCGAGGACCGTCGGGACGAACACGAGCCGCTCGTCGGCGAGGTAGAGCGTGCCGTGGCGACCGAGCCATCCGTTCTGGAGGTCGACGCCGCCCTGCTTCCTGACCGTCTCGCCCGGGCGTGGGCGGGCGGCCTGGGGTCCTCGCGGCAGCTTACGGTTCGACGTTCCCATTCACCATCCTCGCGCGGTTCTCCCAGGTGCGCCGTCGCTCGCCGACGGCTTCGAGCCAATCGTCGAGCCCAGCGGTGAACACGAACTCGAAGGAGCGTTCCCGCGTCGTGATGCGCATCCGCGCCGCCTTGCCCCCGGGGAGGGCTTGCTCCACACGGGCGGGCTCGCGGACGACGGACTCGATTGCGTCGAAGTCGATGCGGTGGGCCTTGGCGAGCAGCAGCCGCTCAATCGGTGTCGGCGAGAACGACAGGTGGTCGTCGTGCAACCGGAGTAGGCCTCCACGGGCCAGCCAGCCTGAGTTGAGCGACGCAAGGGTGCGGCGGTAGACGCCGTCTTCGAGCTCCCGCGGCCCGTCGCGCGCGATGATGAACCGCGCGTCCCACCGGTCGGGATCGTAGCCGTCATCGCGGTGGAGATCTGGCATCCGGCAGCGAGCCTATCAAGCTCGGGCCGTCCGTTGTCGAGGCTACCGTTCATCGTGATCGGCCCAGACTCGCCCTGAGGGATCATCGATCATCGTCTACTCGGACTGGCTGAAGGACTTCGAGCGACGGCTGGCGCTGCACGACGACGGCGTCGCCGCGCTCGCCCGCGACCTCGCCCTGCGCACCAGCTGGACGGTTTGTGCCGAGGTGCCGGGCTTCACCCCACCGGAGCCGCGAGCGGGCCACCCGCCGGACGTGCTGTGCGATCGCGGTGCGCAAGCCTCGCCCGTCGTGTTCGAGGTGGAGCTCCCCGAGACGCTTGTGCGGCGCGAGACTGTGCGCCGCCTGGGCCGGCTGGTGGACGGGGCGCTCGAAACCCGGGTCGTCGTGATCGCGGACGACGCCCATGACGAGATGATCCGCGAGGCGAGCCGGCTGTTGCGATGCGCCGGTCTGGACATCCCCGTCGCAGCGATCGCGCCGCTGTCCGAGACGCTCACCGGCGCGGACTGGTAGCCCGCCAACTGTAAGAGGTTCGTGAAGCCGGACGTGGTTCTTCAAGAACCTGCCTGTTCGGTTCGCGCGAGTCATGCAAGGGTCCGTCCCGGCCCATGGACGCGCCATCCCGCACCCGACCAGCGAGCGTCACCTCATCCGTGCACGACTCCGATTGTTGATGATGTTGTTCGCCGTGGCGACCGCCACGGCGACAGCATCCGCCTCCCCCATGATCGTGCTGTACGGGCCCGCGGAGACCAACCGCAAGATCATCCGGCCCGGCTCCGCCGATGCGCTCCCGCGCGACGGGCGGCTCTTCATCCAGGAGCCCAACTGGGGCCACTTGTTCGGCGGCGAGGCCGACCGGCCGTTCCGACTCGCCCGGGTCACCGAGGACGAGTTACAGGCCGCCGGCACCGCGCCCGCGATGGCCCGCTTGCTACGGACCAGCATCGACCAGGCGAACTGCTACTACGCGCCGGCCTGGTTCGGCTGCCGCAGCCGCCTCGTCTTCGTGGACGAGATCGACCACCGGTTCTCCGAGCCACCGCCGAACCTGAACACACCCGCCTGGCGGGGACGGACCAGCCGCAGCCAGCCGAAGCGGGCGTTCCCGAACTACGTCCCCGCCCCGCGCCCCGGCCAGCTCGGCTACGAGCTGGAGCGGGCCATGGAGATCCTCGCCGGCGCGCCGTTCCCGGGCGGGGGGACCTACGCCCAGCGAGTCCATTTCTACATTGCCCCCGGCGTCGTCTCGTCCCTCGGCGTCGGCCGTGGGCCGTACCAGAACCTCGGCCGGGACCGCCGCCCGCACTTCCGCTCCTACGAGGGTGTGCGCGGCGCGCTGCAGCGCGCCGGCGGCGTCTGGCTCGAGATGTACCACTTCAACCGCGTGAGCCGGACGCGCGTGCCGTTCAACACCTACGAGTGGTCGGCGTACCCGTGGCGGTTCTCCCTCTACATGACGGGGCCCGGCGCCGGCGCGCCGATCCCGGCGGTGCTCGGACGACTCCATTTCATGATGACCCGCGGCGCGCCCAAGGCGAAGGGCGGCGCACCGGTGATCTGCCGGGGAGGAGCCAGGCAGGCCTGCCAGTTCACGCTGGCG
>CAYTRV010000066.1:3136-11161 GCA_964440285.1 uncultured Bifidobacteriaceae bacterium | reverse complement strand
CGCGCACTTCGGCAACGTGCCCCGCCACGCCGGCTGCCGACGGCCACCCGCCGCCCAGGTCGAGCCACTCGATGCCACCGGTGGCGTCGGCGGTCGCGGCGAGGTTCGCCGCAGCGGCCGCGAAGCGCTCGACCGGGACCGGATACTCGACGGTCACGCCGTGAATCGGCGGCCCCGACGGCGGCAGGGGTCCAAGCTGGTACGCCCCGAGGTGGGTGTGCAGGCCGCTGAGCCGCAAACCGGCCTTGGCGAGCACGCGGCAGGCCGCAGCGGCATGGCGGGGCGTCAATCCGAACCGGTCGACCCCCTCGCGCCCCGGTGGGGAGAGCCGCATCCCGATCCGCGCCCCGGGCGCCGCCTCACCCGCGAGGTGGGCGATGCGGCGGATCTCCTCGGGGCCGTCCGCGACGATCGTCGCCCCCTCACGCAGCGCCTGCCTGAGGTCGTCGCGCGGCTTGTGCGGGCCGTTGAAGATGATCTCGCTGCCGGGAACCCCAGCCCGGCGAGCCGCCCGGTACTCGAATCCCGAAGCGACCTCCGCCCACATCCCGGCACGATGCAAACGCGCGACGATGCCCATGAGCGGGTTGCTCTTCATGGAGTAGCCGATGGTCACATCGGGGCCCCACGCCGCGCGGAACGCCTCCGCCTCGGCGGCGAGTCGCGTCCCGTCGAACACGTAGAGGGGGGTCCCGAACTGCTCGGCGAACTCTGCCGCGTTCCGCGGCGGACGGGCCTCGATCCGACGGATCACGCGAGCACCGGATCCCGAAGCCGCGTCCACACCCGGGTCGCGACCCGGCCGACCTCTTCGAGATGCGGATACCCCGACGCGATCACCAGACGGATGCCAGCCTCGCGGTACCGGTGCAACCACTCCCCAACCTGGCCGTAGCTGCCGACCAGCGCGGTACCCGCCCCCCCGCGAACCGCCCGGATTCCCGCCCACAGGCCGGGGGCGATCCACGCGTCGGGATCGGCGGGGATCGCGTTCATCCGCGCCTGGCCCACGGAGTCGAAGGCGGCGTACTCGCCGGCGCGGCTGGACTGGACGCGCGCCTGGGCGAGCAGCTCCGCTGCCGCCACCCGAGCCTCACGTTCCGAACGCCGCGCGATGATGTGGATGCGAAGGCCGAACCGCAGCGGCCGTCCGGCGAGTCGTCGCATGCCCTCGACCCGGGCGGCGATCTCGTCGGGTGGCTCACCCCACATGAGGTAGGTGTCGACGACGCGTGCCGCCAGCCTCCGGGCGGCGTCGCTCGCCCCGCCGAGGTAGAGCGGCCCGCCGAACCGTTCGTGGAGCGCGTCGGCGAGGCGCTCGAGGCGGACGTATCGCTCGTCGTGGCCGACCGGCCGGTGGCCGTAGCCGTCATCGGGGCCTCCGCCCGCCACGAGGTTGATGGCGATGCGCCCGGGGGCGATCCGTTCGAGCGTCTCCGCCTGGTGGACGGCGAGCGGCGCCGAGATGCCGGCGGGGTTCAGGGCGACGATGAGGCGGATGTCGCGGGTTCGGGCGGCGAGCGCGACAGCGGTCGTCCAGCTCTCCGCGAACGGCGCGTTCGGTGCGAACGAGTCGTTGACGGTGCCGGTCGGAACGAGGATCTCCCGCGCACCGGCGCGTTCCGCCGCCCGGGTGACACGTAGCAGGTACTCGAACGTGGGTGGGCGCTCAGGCGCCAGGGTGCCCAGGTGATATCCGTCGCCCTCGGAGGGGCAGTACCAAGCGAGCTCAAGCATCCCGTCGAGAGACTAGCGGGGCGGGGTAGGCTGCCGTCTCGGACAGGAGGCTGCGATGCGTGACGGAGTGATGGTGAAGCCCGGGTCAAGGGTCTCGCTCGAGGAATTTCCGCCCGACGCGACGCTCGGGCTCGCCGACAAGGAGAAGGCCCAGGCGAGCACCCTGAAGCTCGGGGAACGGCTCGCGGAGCTGGGAGCCCTCCTCGCGGCGAACCACGCCCATTCGCTGCTCGTGGTGGTCCAGGGGATGGACGCCTCGGGCAAGGACGGCACGGTCAAGCAGTGCATCGGACCGCTCAACCCCGCCGCGGTGAAGGTGACGTCGTTCAAAGCGCCGACGGTGACCGAGCTCTCGCACGACTTCCTCTGGCGGGTCCATTCCGCCTGCCCGAGCCGCGGTGAGGTGGGGATCTTCAACCGCAGCCACTACGAGGATGTCCTCATCGTGCGCGTGGAGAGCCTGGTGCCGGAGGACGTGTGGAGCCGCCGCTACGAGGCGATCAACGCGTTTGAACGCAACCTCGTGAACGAGGGCACCGTCATCGTCAAGCTGTGGCTCAAGATGTCGAAGGAGGAGCAGGCGGTCCAGGTGCGGGAGCGCCTCGCCGACCCCACCAAGAACTGGAAGTTCAACATGGAGGACCTCGACAAGCGCAAGAAGTGGGACGAGTACATGGAGGCGTACCGCGTGATGCTCGAGGAGACCTCCACCGAATGGGCGCCGTGGCACGTCATCCCTGCCGACTGCAAGTGGGTGCGCAACCTCGTCGTCTCGGAGCTCCTCGTCGACGCTATCGAGCGGCTCGACATGGACTGGCCGAAGCTCGACCCGAAGATCCGCAAGCTGAAGGTCGATTGACGGGTGAGCGAGCTTCGGGGTCTTCTCACCGACGCCGCTCGGGCCGCGTTCGGGGAGCTCCGGGAGGGGCACCCGGACGAGGCGTGCTACGGGTTCGCGCTGGAGCTGTCGCCCGGAGGCGCCACGGTGGCCGCGTCCGCCAACACGGAGGAGGGTCTGTTGCGCGCAGCGGCCCGCTACACGGCGGACGGCTACGGTTCGATCGAGGCGCTGGCGTCGCACGAGGCGGGTTCGCTGAGGTGGCGCACTGCGGACTGGGAGTACCGGTCCCTCGGGGCGGAGCATTTCGCGGCGGCGAACGCTCTGATCGCGGAGACGGTCGATCCGCGGGATCCAGGCGAGGTGATGGATGCGCTCGTCGGAGCGTGTCGCGACCTGAACCGTGAGGACTTCTTCGGGTGGGGGCCGGAGCGCGACGCGGTTGTCGTGCTCGTTCTGACCGGCGACCCGGCGGACCTACTGGAGCTCGCCCGTGACGTGAACCCCGCCGTCCCGTTCGCGCGGCTGCAGACCGGCTTGGGCTGACCGTCGACGGTCAGCCACTGCCGCGCCACCAGTCGTCCCACGGATAGAACGGGCGCCGGTTGAATCCCGGCGGCAGCAGCGGCACGGCCGGCCGGCGTTGGCCCCGGGCGGGTCGCTGCTCGCTGCAGACTGCGGCAGCGTGTCCGGCGGATGGGCAGGGCCTGAGCCATCGGGCGTCGGCGAACCATCGCCGCATCGTCCGTTCGGACGGGACGGTGGCGGTTCCGCGGACGTGCTGGCGTCGGAGGTCGGCGATGACGCGGCGGGGCGGTTCCCCGGCCGCGAACCGGCGTTCGGCTTCGACGCGGAGTCTGGGCCAGGAGTAGGAGCCTGGCGGGATTCGGGCGGGCGGGGACTGGCTCACTCGCCTGAGGTGGCTGCGGAGCGCGGCGGTTCGGCGGGCGCTGGTGGCACCTGAGGCCGCCCAGACGGCACCGAGGCGTTCCGTGAACTCCCGGCCGCCTCGTCGTCGCTGGAACGTTTCGCTGCGATGGGTGGCGCATAGCCAGACGGACACGCCGTGGGTGAGGTGGTGGGGCGCCCGCAGTCCAAGCCCTCCGTGCCCACAGATGGCGCAGGGAGGGGTCGGCTGGGAGGATGCCGAGGATCCGAGGTCGAGAACGGTCATGGGCCTCATCCAACCGGAGGCACCCGTCACAGCGCTACACCGACCCGTGCCAATCAATCACGCATGCCGACCAATCGATGACACAAGTGACCGATCGACGTTCGGCCGATTGGCCAAACCTCCGCCAACCGGCATTCGTAGGGCCGTCGGCGGCGGTCGCCCTTGAGGACTCGCGCACGGGTATCGTCGCCCAGCGCGCCGCGGGCATGCGGGCCATATCGGCGTGCCCTCCACGCCGGGCGTGCCGCTCGACCCCGACCTCTTTATCACGTCGCTCACCGAGATCAGCCTGGATGCCCTCCTCACCGAGGCCCGAACGGCGCAGTGAGGCCCCGGCAGGCCCGGCACGGCTCGGATTGAGATGATTGGCGCATGACCACCGCCTTCGTCTACGGACCTCACCTCCAGTCGTACAACCCGAGCGACGACGTGGAACGACCGATTCGCCGGAAGCTCGGCATCGATCTGCTGGGGGCATACGGGCTGCTCGACCGCGACGACGTGACTATCGTCGAGCCCGCGCCCGCCGACGTCGAGCAGGTCGAACGGGTCCATGCCCCTGCGTACGTCGGAGCGGTGCGCCGCTACAGCGTCGACCCGCAGCTCGCCGCATCGTGGGAGGCGGGCCAATGGGGCCTCTCGCCGGGCGGCGACACACCGGCCCGGGCGGGGATGCACGAGGCGGCCCTCGGCGTCTGCGGGGCGGCCCTCACCGCCGCGGAGCTCATCACCAGCCAGAGCGCAAGCGCGGTCTACTGTCCCGCCCCCGCCGGACTGCACCACGCCCTCGCGAACCGCGCGTCGGGGTTCTGCGTCTACAACGACTGCGCGCTGGCGATCCGTGCGCTGCTCGACAACGGCGCGGAGCGCGTCGCGTACGTTGACGTCGACGCGCACCACGGTGACGGGGTGCAGTGGCTCTTCTACGGCGACCCGCGGGTGCTGACGGTGTCGGTCCACGAGGACGGCAGGTACATCTTCCCCGGGACCGGCGGCATGGCCGAACGTGGAACCGGAGCGGGGCTCGGAACGTCCATCAACGTGCCGCTCCCCCCGTTCAGCGGGAGCCAGCCGTTCCTGCGCGCCTTGGAACGGATCGTCGTACCGGCCGTCACCCGGTTCCAACCGGACGTGCTGATCACCCACCTCGGCGCCGACATCCACCACGCCGACCCGCTCGCCCACCTCTGCGTCGACCTCGAGGCGCTGCCACGCCTCTACCGACTGCTGCACGATCTCGCCGTGAGCGCCGCGGGCGGCCGGTACATCGTGCTCGCCGGCGGCGGCTACAACATCGACCTGCTTGCCCGCGCCTGGGCGCTCCAGCTCGACGAACTGGTGGGCGCCGGCCTCCCGGACGAGCTCCCGGCGGAGTGGCTCGCCCGCGCGGAGCGAGAGGTCGGCCAGTCGTTCACCTCACGGCTGCTGGAGGACAGCGAGCAGACGGTCCCCGCCGATCAGCGGGAACGCGCCGACGCCGAGGCCGACCTCATCGTCGACCAGGCCTGGGGGCTGGTGAGCTAACCGCTCCAACCGGGCCGACCGTTGACTGCAACTACCGCTTGCGCTTCCGGGCGACGTGGATTGGGCGGCCGAGGGCGACGAGCCCGGCCTCCTTGAATCCCTCCGACAAGGTGGGGTGTGCGGCGATCGAGTCGCCCACGGTCTCGATGACCGCCTCCGAGTCGATCGCGATGACCCCCGCATTGATGAGGTCCGTGGCCTGCAAGCCGACGATCACGACCCCGAGCACCTCGCCCGTCGTGGCGTGGTGGATCATCTTGAAGAACCCGGTCTTGTCGGCGAACATCGCCGCGCGGGCGATCGCCAGGTACGGGAACTGGCCGGACACGACGCTGTCGCGGCCGTACTTCTCGACCGCCTCACGCTCGGACAGGCCGACGCTCGCGACCTCCGGGTCGGTGTAGATGCAGTTCGGGACCGCTCCGCTCATCTCGGTGCGGTGCCCGGCGATGTTCTCGGCCGCGACCTCGCCCTCGCGGAAGGCCGTGTGCGCAAGCTGCCAGTAACCGGCCACGTCGCCGACGGCGTACACGTGTGCGAGGGAGGTCTTGCGGGTCGCGTCGGTCTTGATGCCCTTGCGGTCGAACTCGATCCCCACGTCCTCGAGGCCGATGCCGTCGACGGTTGCGCCGCGGCCGGTCGCGACGAGCACGAGGTCGCCCGTGACGGTCGCCGCCTCCCCGTCCTTCTCGAAGTGCAGCACCATCCCGTCGGCCGTCTCCTCGACCTTCGTGGCGCGCGCGCCGGTGTGGATCGCGATGCCGTTCTTCTCGAACGCGCGTGTGAGCGCCCTGATGGCGTCGTCGTCCTCGACCGGGATGAGCGAGTCGAGCATCTCGACGATCGCGACCTCGGTGCCGAAGTGGTTGAAGATCGACGCGAACTCCACGCCGATCACCCCGCCGCCGATGACCACGAGGCGCGTCGGGATCGTCTCCACCTCCAGCAGGCCGGTGCTGTCGACGCATTTCGGGTGGTCGATGCCCTCAACCGGGGGCCGCAGCGAGTGCGAGCCGGTCGCGATGACCGCGTGCCTGAAGTTGACGGTCTCGCCACCCTCCACCGCGAACGCATTGGGCCCGTCGAACCGGCCGTAGCCGTTGACGACGGTCACGCCGTTCGCCGTGAGCAGCTGCCCGACGCCGCCGACGCTGGTCTTGACGATCTGCGCCTTGTTCGCCTGTACCTGCTCGAAGTCGATGACCGCCTCCCCGACCTTGACTCCGAGCTGCGGGAACGCGAGATGGGCGTCTTTCACCGCATGGGCACTCTGTACCCAGGCCTTCGTGGGGATGCAGCCGACGTTGAGGCACGTGCCGCCGAGCTCGCCCTTCTCGATGAGCGCGACCGACAGTCCGAGCTGGGCCGCCCGGATCGCCGCGGGGTACCCGCCTGGGCCACCGCCGAGCACCGCGACATCAACATCCATCCTGCGCCTCCCCTGGTCCGTGTCTCGGCGGGACGATACCCGGCAGGCCGTCCCGCAGCCCGTCCGCAACTCCGGCGCCGCGTCGACTGACCCGCGAGCGCCGCGCGAAGACGACGACGACCCGGCGGGTGATCGATCCCGGCCGGGTCACGTCAGGAGATACTTGCGAACGGGAGCATTTAGGCGGTCACTCCGAGCTCCGCGGCTTTCGCCTGCGCGGCGAATCCGTGCAGACGGACGAGGCGTCGACGTAGCTCAGATCAGCGCCGCCAAGCGCCGGCCCCGTTCGGTCCCGGTCGACAGGAAGAACTCCCGCACCGGTTTGCGGTAGACGCCGCTTCGGGCCTCCTCGATCGCCTCGGGCAACGCCTCCGCGAAGCGGGCGTACGCCTGCAGGTTGGGGTCGCTCAGGTTGAGCCGGATGGTGGTGGTCGCGCCGACCTCGCCCAGGCCGTCGCCCGGGTAGACGGCGACCTTGCGCTTGCACAGCGCCACCGTCAGCTCCTGGGCGCTCACGCCCCATTGCGAGCAGTCCGCCACGCACGAGAAGCCGTACTGCGGGTCGATCACCGGCGGGGCGATCTGCCTGAGCCGCGCGAGGTTCGACCGCACAACCTCCTCGCCGTGGCGGAGCCAATCGTGGTCCTCCAGCGCCGCCGCCGCGCCGGCCTGCGCAACGGTGTTGGTGTTGAGGCGCACAACCGCGATCTTCACCTGCAGGCACGCGCGCACCAGGTCGGGCGGGCCGCCCAGCGCCCCGATCCGCGCGCCCGCCAGGCCGTAGCCGTGTGCGAAGCCGCTCGCGACGAGCACCGTCGCGTCCGGATGGTCCGCGGCGAGCGCGGCGAGATGATGATGCTGCGCGCCGGGGTCGATGCGGTGCGCAGCGTGGGTCGAGTCGGCGAGCAACACGACCCGCCGCTCGGCCGACAGTCGCAGCAGGGCCTCCAGTTCTTCGCGCAGCTGCACCGTCCCGAACGGGTTGACGGGATCGCACACCACGATCATCTTCGTGCGCTCGGTGAGCGCCGCGGCCACCTCGTCCGGATCGAGCCGCCACCCGTTGGCGGCGCTCAGCTTCACGAACACCGGCGACGCCCCGGCGAGCCGGAACGCCGGCACGAAGTGGAAGTAGCCGGGGTCGGTCGCGACGACCTCGTCACCCGGGTCGAGACATGCCAGCGCCGCGTACCCGACGCCCGCCTGGGCCCCTTCCGTGCCGATGACCTCGAACCCCTCGTCCCGCGCGCGGCCGAGCAGCCCGACCGCGACGGCCTCGCGCAGGCCGGCGTCGAGATCCGGCGAGTAGGGCCCGACCCGCTC
>CAYTRV010000066.1:0-3126 GCA_964440285.1 uncultured Bifidobacteriaceae bacterium | reverse complement strand
GGACCCGTGGCGAGGGCCCGATGTGGTTCGCCATCCACCCGAGGTCGGCCCACTCGGCACGGTCCAGGGCGATCTGCCCGTCGCGGTAGATCTCGGCCGGGTCCCAGCCGAGGATGCGGTACGCGTCGCGGTACGTCATGTAGTTGCCGAACCCCTGGGGGTCGGCGAGCACCGCCTGCGCCCGCTCCGACGCGGCCCACCCGGCCCCGCCGGACGGCGGCCGCCAGGTGAGGATCGAACGTCGCGTCCCGCTCATATGGTGACGCGCGTTCCGGTCTCCCCCGCCAGCGCCGCCGCCGTCTTCTCGAGGGAGGTGATGATCGCCTCGCGTCCGCCGTTCTCGACGAAGCGGATCGCGGCCTCGACCTTGGGTCCCATGCTGCCCGGTGGGAACTGCCCGTCCGCGCTGTGCGCGCGCGCCTCTGCGACGGTCATCGTGTCGAGCCACCGCTGCTGGGGCGTGCCGAATTCGATTGCGACCCGCTCGACGGCGGTCAGGAGCAGCAGCGTCTCCGCCTCGACGAGGCCGCCCACGAGCGCCGCGGCGAGGTCCTTGTCGATCACGGCCTCAACCCCGGCGAAGCCGAGGTCCTCGCGTGCCACCGGGATGCCGCCCCCTCCGCACGCGATCACGACCTGCTTCGCGCGAAGCAGGTCCCGTATCTGCGGCCACTCCACGACCTCGATCGGAACTGGCGACGCCACCACTCGGCGCCAGCCGCGGCCCGCGTCGTCGATGACGTCCCAGCCGCGGGCCTGCGCGAGCCGCTTGGCCCGGCCGGCCGAGAAGAACGGGCCGATCGGCTTGGTGGGGTTCGTGAAGCCGGGGTCGGCGCGGTCGACGACCACCTGGGTGACGATGGCCGCGACGGTGCGGTCACGACCCCGCGCCTCCATCTCGTCGCCGATCGCCTGGCCGAGCAGGAAGCCGAGCTGCCCCTGCGTCATCGCCCCCAGCACATGCAGCGGCTGTGGCGGAACCTCCCTCGCCACCGCCTCCTGCGCGAGCGCGAGCGCCCCCACCTGCGGTCCGTTGCCGTGGACCACCACGAGCCGCCGCCCGCCGTCGAGGAGCGACACCGCGTGCCCGGCGACATGCCGTGCGCGCTCCATCTGCTCCGCAACCTCGCCGAGCCCGGAGGGAGCCAGCGCGTTGCCGCCCACCGCCATGACCACAATTCCATTCAAAGAAGAGCTCTCCACCTGTCCGAGGCCTTGCAACCAGCGTTGAGTGGGAAGATAGTGCGCGTCATTCCCGGTTGCCTGAAAACCAGGGATGCCCGTCCCCAAGTCTGCGGAGGTAGAGCGTGGCGAAGATCCAGGGTCCGAAGCCCGAGGCAGGACAAGAACTGTACGACGTTGCAGAGAAGGTTTTCCCGGACGTCAAGGCCGAGCCGGGCCAAGAGGCGTACATCTTCATGCACACCGTCCCCTACGAGGGCTCGGTCGGCCTCGTCAACTTGTTGACCGCGACCCGCCTCGGGCGGAAGGGTTTCAAGGTCAGCCTCGTCCTTTACGGACCCGGCGTGCTCATGGCATCCGGCACCCGCGGCTACCCGAGCGTCGGCGCCGAGGCCTTCCCGGGCCACATGGCCATCAACAACCAGATCAAGACCCTTCTCAAGGAAGGCGCGACGATCTACGCCTGTCGGTTCGCGATGGGCGCCCTCTACGGTTTCCGCGAGGACGACCTGATCGAGGGGGTCACGGCGTTCAACCCGCTCGACGTGCTCGACTCGGCGCTCACCGCGTGGAAGACCGGGGCCTTCCAGCTCAACACCTGGACGGTCTAGGTAGGGGCCGGCCAATGAGCGAGCGTGAGGAGGCGTTTCGGCGCTGGCGCGAGGCAGAGGACCGCTTGTACCCGGTCGTCACCGTCCGCACCGACCTGTACGAGGCCGTGATCGGCATCGTGCGCTCGCTGGCCGACCACCTCGACGGCGTGCCCGACATGGACGCGCTCGTCACGAGCTACCTCGCATCGACCCCGGCCGCCGACCTCGAGGCGGCCGGGATCGAGCGGGGTTCGCTCCCACCCGAGATCGACCCGGGCATGGCGCGCGACGCCGCGTACCAGCTGCGGTCGCGAGAGCTCGTGCAGCGGGCGTCGCTCGAGCAGGCGCAGCGCGCGATCGAGCGGGCCCGCCGCGCCGGTGAACCCGCGGTGACGGTGTGGAGCGATGGCGAGAACGAGCTGTGGCCGCCGTACCGGCGGATCGAGATGTCCCTCGCGACCGGGTTCGCCGTCTCGATTTCCACCGAGCTCAACCCGGACACAATGGCGGCCATGTTCGTCCTCGAAGGCCTCCAGCTCGACCCCGACACCGGCGACGTGGTCGCCGAAGGACCCGTGGCCCCCCGGCGCGAGTTCACCGATCCCAACGCCTGGCGCTCCGCCGCCGCGGACCTCCGCCAGGCTCTGCTGACCCCCTAAAGGAGATCCGATGCCACTTCCCGACGGCATGAAGCGCTACGTGATCGACGGCCACAGCCACATCGGCGAGATCGAGGCCTGGCCGTTCTACGGCATCGACTATCCCGTCAAGCCCATCGTCTACGACTTCCCGAAGACGAAGGACTTCATCAAGTTCATGGACCAGTACGGCATCGAGCGCAGCCTCGTGATGTCGAACTACGGCATCCCGAAGCCGGAGCAGCCGTTCAGCCTCAACCCGCTGGTCATGGAGGCCGCCGACACCACCGACCGCATCCGCGGCCTGCTGTGGGTGTCGTTCCTTCCCCGCGACCGTGAGCACACGGTCGAGTCGCTCAAGCACGCGGGCGAGTCGGGGATCCTCGGGCTCAAGACGACGTTCCTTCTCGGCGGGAACCCGAACCCGGCGGAGTGGGACGACGAGACCCGCGAGCTCGCGAACATGTGCATGGACGTCTGCGAGAAGCACGACTACGTCTTCCACTTCCACACCTCGGCCGGGGGCAACAGCGACATCAACAACTTCATCCCGCTCGTGGAGGAGTACGGCAAGCGGGTGAAGATCCACCTGGTGCACTTCGGCGGCGGCGTCAGTGGCCACATCAAGCTGGTGCCGAAGTTCCTGCAGTGGGTGAAGGACGGCTACAAGGTCTACACCGACACGTCGTGGGCGATCGGCTTCGGCGCGCGCT
>CAYTRV010000065.1:0-11333 GCA_964440285.1 uncultured Bifidobacteriaceae bacterium | reverse complement strand
GGGCACGCGATGGGCGCCCCGAGCTTACGGCGGGTCTCCGGCAGGCGGGCGCCATCGTCGACGACGTGGCCTTCTACGACACCGTCGGCGTTACCCCGTCGCCGGAGGCTGTCGATCGGATGCTGGCCGGCGACATGGTCGTGCTCACCGCCCCGTCGGCCGTCGGGGCCCTCGGCGACCTGATCGGCAGGGAACGGGCGAACGCGATCCGCGTGGTTTCGATCGGGCCGACCACGAGCATTGCGGCGAGGGACGCGGGCCTCACCGTCGTCGCCGAATCGAAGGAGCAGTCCGTCGACGGCCTCGTGGCCGCGATCCTCAGATCACGCTTCCCGCCACCGCCTGATGGAGAGGGGTGAGGGTTCAGCCCTGCACGAGCTGCGATCGAAGCGCATCCGCTTCCGTCACGATCGCGTCCCTGAGGGATGCGTCGATGTCATCCGGAGACGACACGTTCTTGAATCGCTTGCCGAAGTTCTCGAGCTCGTCGATCGCCTTGGCCTTGTCGCTGACCCTTATGAGGAACGCCACCCGCTGAAGCCGGTTGCGCTGCGAGGTGAAGAGCCCGTCGTTCGGGATCAGCCCGCCCGCCCGCGCCGCCGTCCAGCGAGCGAGCAGCCCGTTGGAAGCGGCCACCTGTGCCGGGTTGGGGACAGGGACCTGGATCGTGGTGGTCGGCGAGTCGGCTCGTCCGAACGTCTCGTTCCGCGAGAGCTCGACCGCGTGGAGCGTGGCCTGGGGGGCCGGGGCCTGCACGATCAGCCCCGCGAGCTGGGACCCCACCGGGTACGCCGCGAGATCGACGGTGGCGGGACCGTCGATCAGCAGCGGCAAGGGGAAGACCGTCGTCCCGGCCTGGATCGTGATGGTGTGGGCCGCGGCGTCCACCGCGATCACGCGGCCGGAGATCGGAACCCGCCGGTTCGCGACCGGGGGTTGCAGCTCGGTGAGGCGCCGGGTTGACGCGCGACCGGTGCGGCTGAAGGAGATCTGGATGCTGACCGTCGATCCGAACTGACCGAGCGGAGCCGTCGCGTTCTGGCGCTTGCCGCCCGGGAGCCAAACTGCGCCGCGCGTCAAAGGGATCACGAAGGTGGCGCCACGGATCGATACAGCCACCCCGCGCGTACCGAAGCGCCGGACCACGGTGCCGCGGAGGCTCATCGTCGTGGCGGCACCCAGCCTCGTGAGCCGGGATTGGAATGAGCCGTTTCTCGCGCGCCCGATGCCCCACTTGATTCCGGACGGGGCAACCGTCCATTTGATCCCCGACGTGGGCGTGCCCCACTTGATCCCCTCGACCCTCACGCGTGTTCCGGGGGTCGCTCTCCGCAGCGTATGAATCGCGTAGACGCGCTGGTCGCCGGTGACCACGACCGCGGTCGTCGATCTCGGTTGCCACGCGACGACGACGCCTTCCCGCTTTGGCAGCGGCTGCCCGTCAACGGCGAGCGCGACCGGGACGGCAACGAGCGCCGAACCGGCGATGCTGGCGAGGAGCGTGCGGGTCTTCACGTGCGGGATCTCCCTCCATGGAGCGTCACTACGCTTTATCGGCCAATCCGCGAGGGAGCGCAAGTCCCCGCCGTGAGCTCTTACAGACTGCTAAGAACTCGCAGCATGGCGACCATCACGTTGCTCACCGACTATGGCCCCGGCAGTGAGCACGTTGGGGCCCTGCACGCGGTGCTCGCCGACCGCTGCCCGGGCGCGGACCGGATCGGCCTCGCGCACGACATCCCGCCGGGGGACATCCGGTTCGGCGCCGTCATGCTGGCCAGGTTGGCGCCGCTGGCGCCGCGGGGAGTGCACCTCGCCGTCGTCGACCCCGGCGTGGGGACCGAGCGACGGGCGATCGCCGTGGCCACCCCGGAGGGGCGCTTCGTGGTGGGACCGGACAACGGTCTGCTCGGACCGGCCTGCCGCGCGTTCGGTGCGCAGGAGGCCGTTGAGCTGGCCTCGGCCGATCACCGCCGGGAGCCGGTTGCGGCGACGTTCCACGGGCGCGACGTCTTCGCGCCCGCCGTCGCCCACCTGGCAGCGGGCGGTCGCCTCACCGATCTCGGTCCGGCGGTGCCGGCGGGCTCCATCGCGCAGCCCGATCTCCCCATGGCCCGCGTGCGTCGAGCCGTCGTGGCGGCCATGGTCCTCGGCGTGGATCGCTTCGGCAACCTGCAACTGTTGGCCGCGCAGTCCGATCTCGCCGGGGCCGGTCTGGCCGACGGGGATGGCGTCACCGTCGCCGCTGGCAGGTCAATGGCGCGCGCGCGCGTCGGGAGCGTGTTCGCCGACGTTCCGCACCGTGAGGTGCTCGTGCACGTCGACGGCCACGGCCACGTCGCCGTCGCCGTCAACGGAGCGAGCGCGGCTCAATACCTCGGTGCGGGTCCGGGCGACTGGATCACCATTGCCGCCGGGTGAGCCGGGGCGCGCCCGCGTCCCCGAGATCCCGCGCTCGCGGAGGTCCACCCGCGCCGCTCGCAAACGACCGCGGACGGGGCCATGACGTCACGCTCGCCAGCGACAGGAAATGGCGGGACCCAGATTCGAACTGGGGACACCACGATTTTCAGTCGTGTGCTCTACCAACTGAGCTATCCCGCCAGGGCCTCGGAACGGTAGGGGGTCGCGGCCCGCGATTCAACTCCCCCACCGGGGGTGGTGACATACTTCATGGCTGGAATGGCGAGTCGCGGTCACATCCTGGTCGTCGACGACGAACGCGCCATCCGCCGCCTCCTGCGGCTGTACCTGACCGATGCCGGCTATACCGTCGCGGAGGCCGCCGACGGCCCCGCGGCGCTCGACCAGGTGCGTCGCGGCGGCATCGACCTGGTGCTCCTCGACCTCATGCTTCCGGGCATCGACGGCCTCGCCGTGTGCCGGCGCCTCCGCGAGTCGAACGGCTACGTCCCCATCATCATGGTCACCGCCCGGGACGACGAGGCGAGCCGCGTCGCCGGCCTCGAGCTCGGCGCCGACGACTACGTGACCAAGCCGTTCTCCGGTCGTGAGGTCGTCGCCCGCGTACGCGCCGTGCTCCGCCGGATCGCGTTGCCTGACGATCCCGAGGCGACGCTCACCGCCGGTCGCGTCACGCTGATCCCGGGGAGCCGCCAGTGCCTGTTCGCGGGCGACGAGGTCGAGTTGACACGCCTCGAGTTCGACCTCCTGGTGGAGCTGTTCGCCCACCCCCGCACCGTCTACACCCGTGAGCGGCTCCTCGAGAAGGTCTGGGGCCACCAGAACCCCGTCGGCGGGAAGACGATCGACGTGCACGTCGCGAACCTCCGCAAGAAGCTCGACGGCTGGAACGGCGTCGTCGCCGTCCGCGGCGTCGGCTACAAGCTCGACCCGGGTGCCGAGTGACGCCGAAGATCTGGCTCCGACGCCTGAGCTGGCCGTCGAGCTACCGGGGTCGCATCGCCCTGGTCATCGCGGTCGCGCTGCTGGTGGTCACGATCGGCGTGCAAGGCGTCGTCCGCGGCGTCGTCAACGAGCGGGTCCGCGCCGAAGCGCAGCAGACGCTGCAGGATCAGGCCGGGGCGATCGCGGTCGCCGTCGACGCTGCGCCGGAAGCGGTCAAACGCGACCGCGCCGCCGACGCCGCCCGCTACCTCCCCGACACCCGCATCCTCGTGACGTGGCCGTCGCCCGGGGGCGTCTACTACAACCTGGTCCCACTGGTCGAGCAGGATGCCGAGGCCACCGCGACGTCAGGCGAGGTGGTGGTGAAGCTGCAGCGCGGCACCCGGCTTGCGGGGCTGTCCGACTGGCTCGTCGTCGGCCTGTTCGTCGTGGGGCTCGGGCTCACCGCGGCGCTGATCTGGGGTCTGGCCAGTGCCCTCGCCCGGCGGCTACGGCACCAGGCCGCCGACCTCGCAGCCTCGGCCGAGGCCGTCGCGGCGGGTGATCTCGCGGTCCGCGCCGAGGTCACCGATGACGAGCTCGGACGGGCAGCCGGCGCGTTCAACCAGATGGCGGAGCGGTTGGCTGCCGCCGACGAACGGCAGCGACGGTTCTTGGCCGATGTCGCCCATGAGCTTCGCACGCCCGTGACTGCCATCGACGGGTTCGCCGAGGCCCTGGCGGAGGGGACCGCGACCGACCCCGCCGATCAGCGGGAGGCGGTCGGGTTCATTCGCGACGAGGCCGCCCGGCTGCGCGCCCTGATCGGCGACCTCCGGGAGCTCACCTGGCTCGATCTGGATCCCCCTCCCCGGCGCACCCGCATCGATCTCGCGGCGACCGCCCGGGACACGGTCGCGCGGCTGTCCGCCGAGGCAGTCGACGCGGGCGTCGAGCTCACCGGCCCCGGCGGCGCCGTCGCGGTCGAGAGCGACCCGGCGTACATCCAGACGATCCTGGCCAACCTCATCACGAACGCGATCGCCGCGACGCCGCGGGGCGGGCGGGTGGACGTTCGTGGCGGTCGTGACGCGGCCACCGCGTGGTTGGAGGTGGCGGATGGGGGCAGCGGGATCGCGTCCGAGCACCTGCCGCACATCTTCGACCGGCTGTACCGCGTCGACACCGCCCGCTCGCGCGAGCACGGCGGCGCCGGCCTTGGCCTCGCGATCGTCAAGCGGTTGGCCGACCTGCTCGGAGGCGAGGTCTCGGTGGTGAGCGCACCCGGTGAGGGCGCGACCTTCACCGTTCGCCTTCCCGTGGACGTCGAGGCGGCCGCCGCGCGGGGGGCGGGCGCAGCGATCGGCGCTCCACCGGCATGAGCGAGGGAAACGCGATGGAGGACCGGAATGTGCTCTCCAGCCGCAAGGACCATGTCGACGAGGAGGTGGCCTTCATCGCCGAGGAGTTCCGGCGCGGGTTCGAGGCGGTCGAGCAGATCGACCGGCCGGCCGTCACCGTGTTCGGTTCCGCGCGCGTCCGCGACGGCGACCCGGTCTACGACGGCGCGCGGGAATGCGGCCGGTTGCTGGCGCGTGCGGGCTTCGCGGTCGTCACCGGCGGCGGGCCGGGCGTGATGGAGGCCGCGAACCGCGGCTGCCGCGAGGAGGGCGGCCTCTCCGTCGGCTTCAACATCGAACTGCCGCACGAGCAGGCCATCAACCCGTTCGTCGACATCTCCTTCGACTTCAGGCACTTCTTCGCCCGGAAGGTCATGCTGGTGAAGGCCGCCGAGGGGTTCGTCATCTACCCGGGCGGGTTCGGGACCATGGACGAGCTGTTCGAGTCGCTCACGCTCGTCCAGACCGGCAAGGTCGGGCATTTCCCCGTGGTGCTCGCCGGGAGCGCCTACTGGGCCCCGCTGGTCGAATGGGTCAACCGGGCGATGGTGGGGGTCTACGTCGAGCACGAGGACCTCGACCTGCTCGCGGTGGTGGACCGGGCATCCGATGCGGTCGCGCAGGTCCTCGCGTGCTTCCGGCGCGAGTGCGCCCACGAGCTCGGCGCCACCCGGGCCGTCGGATAGCGACGAGTTTCACCGTCTGGGTGGCTTGTCGCCCTCCCGGGCCGGGGTGCATGCTCGTGGTCCCGCAAACACTCGCAGAGGAGTGTGACCGCATGAACTGGGTAAAGGAGTTCAAGGACTGGATCATGAAGGGCAACCTGATCGCGATCGCGGTCGGGTTGATCATCGCCCTCGCCTTCGCCGACCTCGTCAAGAGCTTCACCGCGAGCCTCGTGACGCCGATCATCGCCGCAATCGGCGGTCAACCGGACTTCTCGGCCCTCGACTTCCAGATCAACGGCTCGACGTTCAGATACGGCGCGTTCATCAACGCCGTCATCACGTTCCTGATCGTCGCGCTCGTGATGTTCGTCGTCGTCAAGGCCGCACTCCGCATCTTCGCGGAGAAGCCCGCCGAGCCGGCTGAGTACGTCGTCGAGACGTACGACCCCGCTGCGATCAACGCACGCTCGGCCGACGGCTGGGAGGTCGTCTCCGCCGGTGCCGCGGGCGTCGTGATGAAGAAGTAGACGGAGAGCCCGGCTACCTCGGGGGCTCGGGCGGCTCGGCGCTGTCCGTGCCCCCGCCGGCGCGCCTGCCTCTGCGCCGCTGGCTGGCCCGGACGCCCCCGATCAGCAGGAGTCCGAGGACGAGATACGGCACGCCGAACAGGAACCGCCGCTCGTCCAGGAGGATGAGGAAGGCGAGGCCCCCGACCGCGAAGATCACGCCGAGCGCGTAGCTCAGGATGAGCCCGGTCGTGCTGCTCACTCCCCGAAATGCCCCTCGATGGCGCCGATGACCTGGGGCATGAGCGTTTCCCAGGCGACGAGATCGTCCTTGGTGACGCTGACGAAGTCGGCGGCAAGGAACACGTTGGTGACGCCGCCCAGGGCGAAGATCGCCGCGCCGAGCGGAGAGTCGGCGGGGTCGGACCCGTCCCGGAACGTCTCGCTGCGCTTGTCCGTTGCGTAGCGATCGAGCGTGAACTTCACGGCGTTTGGATTGGGTGTTGGTTGCGGGGTGACTTCGACCACGGGTTCCTCTCAGAGAAGTTCGTCACATTAAGCATAAGTTTGCCTCGGGTGCTGCCGATAGGAGTTGTACAGGGTCCCAGACCGGGGCCCCCAGTTGCAGGAGGGAACGCGATGGCGATCCCCAACGATCCGAAGACCCGACGCCCAGCTGCCCCCCGCACCGTCGCGCTGCAAGCCCCAGATCTGTGCTTGTGGTGCCTCGGATCGGGAAGCTACCTGGAGGCGCTCGACGGCGACCGTCCGCACGAGTACCTCCCGGTCATGTGTGCCAGCTGCGAGGGTACGGGCCGACGCCGCCTGGGCTAGTCGTCTCACACGTACGCCGAACCTTCGACTAGGATCGGCCCATGTCGCGGAACACGGCCATCGCCACCGAGAGAGAGCGCCTGGCGCAGCTCATGAGGGAGCGCGCTCTTACCTGGGAATCCGTAGTTCTCTCGTCAGGGAAGCGCTCTCCCTACTACTTCGACTCGAAGCAGGTTCTTCTCGATCCCGAGGGGGCTGAGCTGGCAGGACTGCTTGGATATCGCCAGCTTCGCTCTTACGAGCCTCGAGCAGTCGGCGGTCTCACGATGGGCGCGGATCCGATCGTTTGCGCTATCACCGCGGCTGCCTGGGCCGCGGGCGATCATTGGACGGCGTTCTTCGTTCGCAAGGAACCCAGGAAGCACGGTCTGCAGAACTGGATTGAGGGCCCCTTCATCGGAGAGGGCACACCAGTCTGCATCGTGGATGACGTCCTGACGACCGGATCAAGCCTGCTGCATGCAATCGACAGGGCCCGGGCGCAGGGAGCGATTATTCGCGCTGTCATGGTCGTCGTGGATCGCGAGGAAGGCGGGAAAGAGGCGGTCGAGGCGGCTGCTCCTGATGCCGAGTTCTCCGCGCTGTTCACGGCATCGGACCTGCTCGCCGATAAGGGTTAGCGCAAGCGGCACAGTCAACCGTCCTTCTTTGGGGGGAGCAGATGGATCTCAAGGGCAACAGCGTCACCTGGGTTGGGCACGGAACCTGGATATGGGAGACCTCGGAGGGCGGCCGGATCATGGTCGACCCGTGGCTCGAGGGGAATCCGTCCGCGCCGGCGGAGCTCCACAATCCCTGGCCGCTCGATGCGGTGCTGATCACGCACGGCCACTTCGACCACGTGGGCGACGCCGTCCACACGATCAAGCAGACGGGCGCGCATGCCGTCTCGATCTTCGAGGTCGGCGCGTGGCTGGAGTCGGAAGGCTGTCAGAACATCATCCAGATGAACATGGGCGGCACCGTCGAGGTCGCCGGCTGCAGCGTGACGATGGTCACCGCAGTCCACTCATGCGGCATGCTGGTGGGCGACAACATCGTCGAGGGCGGCGACCCGGCCGGCTTCGTCATCGAGTTCCCGGATGGGCTCGTGGTCTACCAGGCCGGTGACACCGACGTGTTCGGCGACATGGCGCTCATCGGCGAGATCTACAAGCCCGACGTCGCGGTGCTGCCAATCGGTGGGCATTTCACGATGGGGCCGCGCCAGGCCGCGCACGCCGTCCGTCTGCTTGGCGTCAAGCAAGTCATCTCCGGCCATTTCGGCACGTTCCCGGTTCTCGCTGGGACGCCGGAGACCCTCCGCGCCCTCGTTCCGTCCACCGTCGAAGTGCCCGACATGACTCCGGGAACGCGTCTGCCGTAGCACTCAGGTCGTGCCCGCAATCGACCCGTCGCGCGTGCTGCGGGTCGCCGGGCCGACCGCGACCGTGCAAACGGGAGTGACCGTGCGCGAGGCGCGGGTCGCTCCGCGCCTTTCCGGCCGGCCGCTCGTTGTGGGCGACCGAGTCGAGGTGCGTGAGTCCGGCGACGACATCGTCATCACCGCAATCCTTCCGCGCGAGACCCAACTCGAGCGGGCCGCGGGGCCCGACGGTCCCCGGCGCGTCGTGGTCGCCAACGCCGACCTGCTCGTCGTCGTCGAGTCGCTCACACGGCCGGTGCCGCGTCCGCACCTCATCGACCGCTACCTGATCGCGGCGTGGGTCGGGAATCTCGAAGCCGCCCTCGTGCTCACGAAAGCAGACCTCTGTGATGACCCCCGGCCGGGTGACTCGCTCGCCGGCATGTACCGGGACCTGGGGTACCTGGTGCTCCTCGGGTCGGCGAAGGACCCGGCGTTCGTCGGCGAGGTCCTGCGCCTCGTCGACGGGCGGGTGGCCGCGTTGGTCGGCCAGTCCGGTGTCGGCAAGTCAACACTCACGCGCGGCCTCACCGGGGTGGAGCGGGCCGTCGGTGATGTCAGCGACCGGGCCGGCACCGGACGGCACACCACGAGCGACCCGCGGCTCATCCCGCTACCGGGACAGGGCGCGATCGTCGACACCGCCGGGGTCAGGACGCTGTTCCTGCCGAGGCTCGACCCGGCCGACCTGGGCGACGCCTTTCCGGAGATCCGGGGGATCGCGGGACGGTGCCAGTTTCGCGATTGCCGGCACCTCGGTGAGCCAGGATGCGCGCTCCCCGGCCGCATCGCGCCGACGCGACGTGAAACATACGAACTCCTCGTGGGAAATCCTTGACCCTTGCATAAGCCAGGCGTAGGTTCGGTCTGACACGCCCGTGCGTGCCATCTGGTGCAAACACGTTCACCGCCGAGAGGTGCCGATGACCAGCCCGAACCGACCCAGGCGTTTCCTCCCCCCGATTGCCGGCGGCGCTCCGCCGACCGGCTGGGAAGCGCTCGAAAAGTGGGTCTCTCCAGCTGGAGCGAGCAATGCCGCCGCCGATGCGGGTGCGGCAGCCGCTCCGTCCGGTAAGACCGGGTGGGAGGCGCTGGAGAAGTGGGTCGGCGGGTCCGGTGGTGGCGCTGCGGCGGCCGCTCCGTCCGGTAAGACCGGGTGGGAGGCGCTGGAGAAGTGGGTCGGCGGGTCCGGTGGTGGCGCTGCGGCGGCCGCTCCGTCCGGTAAGACCGGGTGGGAAGCACTCGAGAAGTGGGTCGGCGGTGGCGGGGGCTCGCCTGGCGGCGCAGCCGATGGCGCCGCGGCGGCCGCTCCGTCCGGCAAGACGGGGTGGGAGGCCCTCGAGAAGTGGGTCCCCGGCGGCGGAGAGAAGGTCGAGAAGGTGATCGACACCGTCCAGGAGCGCGCCGCCGAGCTCAAGGAGGACCTCGCCAAGCTTCGTGAGGAGCTCCCCGACGCCAAGGAGCTGCAGACCGCGGGCAAGGGCCTCCTCGGCGCATTGCGGCGGTTCTTCAGCGGCAAGTAGCGCCCGACGTCGCCGGGCGGGGCCCTAAAGTAGGCTCCCCCCGATGGCGCGCGTCATTCACGAGCACTCGGCGGGCGGGGTGGTGCTGGTGCCCATCGGGCGTCAGACGTTCGTCGCGCTGATCGCGGTGCAGGACAACCGCGTTCTGGCGCTGCCCAAAGGACACCTCGAGGACGGCGAGCAGGCCCTCGACACCGCCATCCGGGAGGTCTGGGAGGAGACCGGCATTCGCACCCGCCATCTCGCGCCGCTCGGTGAGATCTCCTACTGGTTCTACTCGCGTCGTCAGCGTGCGCGGATCTCGAAGCGCGTGGAGTTCTTCCTGTTGGAGTACCTCTCGGGGTCGCCGGCACGCCACAACGACGAGGTCGACGGCGTGCAGTTGGTCTCATTGCACCGCGCCGCGTCGATCGTCTCGTACCCCGGCGAGCGGGACGTGCTGGAGCGCGCCCAGGCGTACCTGCTCGGCAAGGCAGGTACGACCAAACCCGTGGCGAAGGAAACCGCTGGCGCAGTGAGCGCCGCCGTGCCGCACTGACCGCCGGAGTCGCCGTGTTCGCCCTCAACTTCTACTCCCCGCTCTTCATCGACCAGCTCCGCAAGGGCCGCAAGACCGCGACCATTCGCCTCGGCGACAAAGGGCACAAGTACCGGAAGGGTCAGCTCGTGTGGGTCACCGTCGGCCACCGCCACGGTCCGCGCCAGAAGATCTTCACCGCGATCATCGACCAGGTAGACGTCAAACCCATCCGCGAGCTGACCCAGCGGGAGATCGAGCGCGACAACCCGGAGTTCCGCCTCGTCGAGGACACCCTCCACT
This sequence comes from uncultured Bifidobacteriaceae bacterium, assembly GCA_964440285.1. Taxonomy (GTDB): domain Bacteria; phylum Actinomycetota; class Thermoleophilia; order Miltoncostaeales; family Miltoncostaeaceae; genus CALMEC01. The sequence continues at coordinate 829 of CAYTRV010000065.1, read as the reverse complement.
TCCTCTCGCACATCTACGCGCGTGAGGTCAACCTCGACGACGAGATCTCGGTGATCCATTTCAGCGAGATCATCGAGTACCCCTCGCTCAAATAGGCTGACGCGTCCGTCCGCGGTCGCGGACCCCGGGTGAGCGGACCGCTCCGGCGTGTCGGGCGCGATGCGGCCGAAGTTGTCGATCCGGCGACAATGGCTTGTGTGCTGCGCCGCCTCCGGTTAGAGTCTTGGCACTCATAGGTGACGAGTGCCAAAAAGGAGACCCGATGAAGCTGAAGCCACTCGGCGACAGGATCGTCGTTCGCCAGATCGCGGCCGAAGAGGTCACCGCAAGCGGGATCGTGCTTCCCGACACCGCCCAGGAGAAGCCGCAGCGCGGCGAGGTTCTCGCGGTCGGTGACGGGCGGTACGACGACGGCGAGCGGGTACCTCTCGACGTTCAGGTCGGCGACGAAGTGATCTATTCGAAGTACGGTGGGACCGAGGTGACGATCGACGATGAGGATCTCCTCATCCTCCGTGAGTCCGACGTCCTCGCAAAGGCGGTCAAGTAATGCCGCACAAGGAGCTCAAGTTCAACGAGGACGCACGCAAGGCGCTCGAGCGCGGCGTGAACATCCTCGCCGACGCGGTGAAGGTCACGCTCGGCCCCAAGGGCCGCTACGTGGTGATCAACCGGCCGTTCGGCGCCCCGACCGTCACCAACGACGGCGTGACCATCGCCCGCGAGATCGACGTCGACGATCCGTTCGAGAACCAGGGCGCGCAGCTCGTGCGCGAGGTCGCCACCGCGACCAACGACGTCGCCGGTGACGGCACCACCACCGCGACCC
>CAYTRV010000064.1:4201-12241 GCA_964440285.1 uncultured Bifidobacteriaceae bacterium | reverse complement strand
GATGTCGCCCTTCGCCATTGCCTCGTGAACGCCCTTCTCGACCGCAGGGATGAACTGGCGCGGGATCGCGCCGCCGACGATCTTGTCGACGAACTCGAATCCGGCGCCTCGCGGGAGCGGCTCGATGCGGATCCAGCAGTCGCCGTACTGGCCGCGGCCGCCGCTCTGCTTCTTGTGTTTCCCCTCGGCCTTGGCCTCTTGGGTGATCGTCTCGCGGTACGGCACGTGGGGCGTGTGGAGGTCCACCTCCACGCCGAACCTGCGCTTCATGCGTTCGAGCACCGACTCGACGTGCATCTGGGAGAGACCCCCGACGATGAGGTCGGCGGTCTGCTCGTCGCGGTGCACATCGAGCGACGGGTCCTCCTCCTGGAGACGCCGCAGGGCCTGGGAGACCTTGTCCTCCTCGCCCTGCGTCTTGGGGGTCACCGCGAAGCTCATGACGGCCGGCGGGAACGAGACGGGGCGCAGCACTACCGTTGCGGTGCCGGTCGTGAGCACATCGCCGGTGGTGACGTCCTTCAGCTTGGCGACGGCGCCGATGTCGCCCGGCCCGAGCTCGGTGACCGACTCGTGGTCCTTGCCCTGCAGCCGCATGAGCTGGCCGACGCGCTCCTTCGCCCCGGTGCGGGTGTCGATGACCTGGCTGTCGGACCCGAGCACGCCGGAGATCACGCGCAGCAGGTTGACCTTCCCGCTGAACGGGTCGGCGAGCGTCTTGAAGCAGTAGACGATGGCGGGGCCGTCCTCCGCGAGGGGAATCTCGGTCTCCTCGCCGCTGGTCGTGTCGATGCCCGTCCACGCCCCGAGCTCCGGCGGCGCCGGGAGCTCATCGACGATGAGGTCGAGGATGCGGTCGGCGCCGAGGCCGTCTTTCCCCCCGGCAGCGCACACGACCGGGAAGATCCGCCGCTCCAGGATGCCCTTGTGGATGCCCTCGATGAGCTCCTCGGTGGTGATCTCTTCGCCGCCGAGGTACTTCTCGATGAGCTCGTCGTCGGCCTCGGCGACGATGTCGATGAGCTTCTCCCGCGCCGCCTGCGCCACCTCGATGTGGTCGGCCGGGATCTCGCCGGTCGTGCCCTTCGGGCCGCCGGCGTAGGTGGTCGCAGTCATGGAGACGAGATCGATGACCCCGCGGAAGCCGGCGTCCGCGCCGATCGGGACCTCGACGGCCACACAGCCGGGCGCCATCTCGCGCAGGGCGTCGAGTGACGCCTCGAAGTCGGCGCGCTCCCGGTCGAGCATGTTGACGACGACGGCGCGGGCGACCCCGGCCTCCTCGCACCGCTCCCACAGGCGCTCCGTTGACACCTCGACCCCGGCCTGCCCGTTGACGACCATGAGCGCGCAGTCGGACGCCCGGATCGAGGTGAGGGCGTCGGCGAGGAACGACGACTCGCCCGGCGCGTCGATCAGGTTGATTTCCACGCCCCGCCATGGGAGGTGGCAGAGGGACGCTGAGATGCTCATCCCGCGGCGTTTCTCCTCGTCGTCGTGGTCGCTGACGGTCGTGCCCTCGGCGACGTTGCCGAACCGGTTGGTCGCGCCGGCGGCGAAGAGCATCGCCTCCACCAGGCTCGTCTTCCCCGTCCCGCGGTGTCCCAACACCGCGACGTTCCGGATCTTCGAGGGGTCCTGGTGGGCCATGTCGTACCTTTCGTTACGAACGTTCCGGGGGCCGAAGTTTACCGAGGCTCACGCGTCGCGTTGGGGAGCGCATCCCCGCGGGGATCCTCGTCGCAGTGCCAGTCAGTTCGGCCGCGGAGTCAAGCAAACCGCGGCGCCCGCTGCCAATTGGCCGTCGCACCGATGGCCAATTGGCCGCCGGAGGGTCGCCAGACCTCCGGGAGCTCGCCCTCGAGACAACCGGAGACGAACCTTCAGGACTGGGCGGACGATAAGACGGCGCAGGGCGGCGCTACGAGGGGTCGTCGGAGAGCCGGCCGCGCAGGCGAAGCACCGCCTTCGTGTGCAGCTGGCTCACGCGGCTCTCGGTCACGCCGAGCACCTCGCCGATCTCACGGAGCGTCAAACCCTCGTAGTAGTAGAGGGTGACGACGATCTTCTCCCGCTCGGGCAGACCCGAGATCGCGTCGGCGAGGCTGATGCGCGTCTCCATCTCGCCGACGACGGAGGCGGGGTCGTTGAGGTCGCCGTCGCCGATGGTGTCGATCAGGGCGAACGTCTCGCCGCCGCTCGAGGTGCTCCACATCTCGTCGAGCGCGACCAGCGACGAGTTCGCGATCTGGGTGATGCTGTCCTGGAAGTCCGACGGGCTCACACCGAGCGCGTCGGCCATCTCGGCGTCGGTCGGCGCGCGGTGGAGCTTGTGCTCGAGCTGCGCGGAGGTGCGCTCGATCTCGCGTGCGCGCGCGCGCACGGACCTGGGCACCCAGTCGAGCGACCGCAGCTCATCGATGATCGCGCCCTTGATCCGAGTGACCGCGTACGTCTCGAACTTGATCCGCCGCTTCGGGTCGAACCGCTCGACGGCGTTGATCAACCCGAGGAGCCCGTATGAGATGAGGTCCGCCTCGTCGACGTGCGACGGCAGCGCCGCGCTCATCCGCCCGGCCACGTACTTGACCAGCGGCGCGTAGTTCAGGATGAGCTGGTCGCGCGATCCCTGATCGTCGTACTCCTTGAGCCGCCGCCACAGCGACTGCAGATCGCGGTCCGACAGCTTCCCCGGCGCCCGAGCGGTGCCGGCATCGTCACCGTTCGTCGCGTCATCGTCAGCGGCACTCATCCGGCGGAAGTGTACGCGCACCACCGGCGCCTATGACGCGATTGCTCGGCTATGACCGCCGTGCGACGTTCCTCGCGACGATCACGGCATCCGCGGCGGAGAACACGGCGAGGGCGGCGCCGACGACCGGGGCGATCCACCCGGCGGCCCTCTCGGCGCCCGCGATCTGGGCGACGAGGATCAGCCCGATGAACCAGATCAGCCCGCGGGGGAACCGGCCGACGTAGACGTGCCCGAGCCCGGGGATGAGGAAGCTCAGGATGCCGGCACGGGCGGGCAGCGAAAGCCGCGCGACGAGGTTCTTCAGGAAGCGGATACGGCCACCGCCTCGCCCTGGCGCGCCCAGTCGACCGGGCCGGCGAAGCTGGCCCGGGCGAGATCGATGGCGGCGTCGCGGTCGTGCTCGGGGTAACAGTGCGTCAGGAGCAGGCGCAGCGCCCCGGCACGCGCGGCGATCTCCCCCGCCTCGCGGCCCGAGAGGTGGATCGGCGCCGGCGGCAGCGGCTGCGCCCCGTGCGAGCACTCGGCGACGAGCAGCTGTGTCCCGCGGGCCAGGGTGACGAGGGCGTCGTTGGGGGCGCAGTCGGCCCCGTAGGTCACCGATTCCCCGCCCGCATCGACGCGGATCGCGAAGGTCGGCGGGCTGTGCGGCACCTCCGCCCAGCTGATCCGGCACCCGTCGACGTCCACCCTCCCGGTCGGCCCCTCGATGACCTCGAACGCGAACGCGTCGTCCCACCCCTCCGCCCCGGCGAACCCCACGAGCCGCTCCCGCAGGCCGGGCGGCCCGAGGACCCGCAGGCGGCGTCCGCGCCCGGGTCCCCACGACATGTACACCCGAAGGCTGAAGAGGTCGGCGCAGTGGTCGGGATGCAGATGCGAGATGACGATCGCCGACAGGCGCTCCGGAGCAAGCTGGTCCTGCAGGCGGTTGAGCGACCCCGCGCCAAGGTCCAGGCAGACGGCCGCGTCGCCCGCGCGCACCAGGTACGCGCTCTGGACCTCATCGGGTCGCCCGTACGCGCCGCCGACCCCGATCGGGATCAACGTGAGTGAATCCGCCACGCAGGGATGGTATACCGGGTGGCATGAGCCGCCTTCGCACGCTCGGACTGATCGCGCTGGCCGGCGGGTTGCTCGCCACTGCCGGCTGCGGGGGCGGCGGGTCGACCGATCGGGTGTCGGGGCTGACGCCCGACGAGATCCTCCGGCAGAGCTCCGCCGCTGCGGACGGCCTGACCGCGTTCACGCTCACCGCCGAGGCGGCCGTGCAGGCGGACGTCGCCGCCGGCTCCCTGCCGAAGCTGGTCGCGCAGGCGCTCACCGGTTCGATCGGGCTCCAGGGCACCGGACCGGTCAACGGGGGATCCGCGTCGTTCGACTTCGACGCGCGGCTCACCGGCCTGCCGGCCATCCAGGGCAACATCACGAAGGTGGACGGCGCCCTCTACGTCGGCGTGCTCGGCACCGACTACAAGGTCGCGCTGCCCGCCGAGCAGGTCGAATCGGTGGTGCCGGCCGAGCTCCCCGGCGGGCTGCTCGCCTGGGCCACCGCACCGGCGGAAGTCGGACGCGAGACGATCGACGGCACCAGGACCGTCCACCTCACCGCGGCCGTCGACGTCGAGCGCGCGCTCGGCGCGATCTCCGGCGCCGTGTCGGCCATCGGCGGGAGCGACGTACCGGCGGCGACCCTGCGACGGTCGGCGACGCAGCTGCGGGCGGCCCTCACGGGGCAGAAGCTCGACCTGTGGATCGGCATCGACGATCTCATCCCGCGGCGCGTGACCGCCCGTCTGCGCTTCGACGGGAAAGTCGACGCGCTCCCGCAGGTGCGCTCCGGATCGCTCGACCTCGACGCGCGCCTGTCGAAGGTCGGGGAGGCGACCGACATCACCGCCCCAGTGACGACCGAGGTGCTCGACCTCGGCCGTCTCCGGTCACTCGCCGGAGGCTAGACCCTCCAGCGCATCCACGGCCTGGACGTTGCGCAGATCGAAGTCGTCGCTGCCCGCGGGCTCGGCGAGGAACGCGTCGAGGATCTCTCGGCCGACTTGATCGCTCGTGGCGCGGAGCGACATCACCAGGACGTTGGCGTGGTTGTACTTGCGGGCGAGGCGGGCGGTTTCGGCATCCGCGCAGAGCGCGGCGCGTGCACCGGGCACCTTGTTCGCCGCGATCGAAACACCGGTCCCCGACCAGCAGAACAACACGCCGCAGTCGGCCGCGCCCTCGGCGACGCGCCGGCCGACGTCGGCACCGACCTCCGCCCACTCCTGCGCCCCGTCGGCGAGCGGGCCGATCAGGTCGACCGAGTGCCCCGCCGCATGAAGCGCCTCGACGACGGAGTCGGTCAGTCCGGTGCGCTCGTCCGATCCCACAGCCACTCTCATGCCGCCAGGATAGCTCGGATGCTGTACGTGACAGCCGCCCTCCCTGCTCGGGTTTGCGGCGACCGTCCTCACGCAAAGGACTGTTAGGGTGAGCGCGCGCTTGCCGACGCCCCATGGAGGCCCCTTGAGGTTGCCCGACACGGTGATTGCCTTGATCGAGCGCGGGCCGCTCACCACGTGCATCACCCGCAACCCCGACGGCGGCCCGCAGGTGAGCTGCGTCTGGGTCGGGGTCGAGGAGGGGGAGGTCTTCTTCGTCTCGCTCCCGGAGAACCGCAAGGTCCGGAACCTTCGCCGGAACCCGCGCGTGGTACTCGTCATGCCCGCCGGCTCACGCAACCCGGTCGGGATGGAGGAGTACTGCGTGCTGCACGGCCATGCCCGCATCGAGGCCGGCGGCGGCCCGGAGCGCCTTCAGCGATTGGCCCACACGTACGTGGGCCCGGACTCCGTGTTCCCGCCCATGTCCGACCCCCCGCCCGGACACGTCATCCGTGTGGAGGCCCTGCGCTTCGGCGGCCTCGGGCCCTGGACGGCCGACTCCGGGGGCTGAGACCCGCGCTGGTAGGGCTTCGATAGGCTGGCTCACGTGATCATAAAGGGCGGAACCTTCGGGCCGGTGGCTACCAACACGTACGTCGTCGCGACCGGGATCGGCGGACAGGCATGGATCGTCGACCCGGCGGCGGGCAGCGAGGCCTGGGTGCTCGACACGCTCGCCCGGCTGGAGGCGGAGCCGGTGCTCGTGCTGGACACCCATGGCCACTGGGACCACGTCGTCGAGAATCACGTCTGGGCCGCACGCGGCCTGCCGGTTTGGGTGGGAGCCGGCGACGAGGACTGGCTGGAGGCGCCGTCCCCGTTCAACCCGGCGATGTTCGGGTACCCGCCACCGACGCCCGGCGTCACCCCCGCCCGGATCCTCCAGGACGGCGACGTGCTCGAGCTGGGCGACCTGCGGTTCCGGATGCTGGCGACACCGGGACACTCGCCCGGCTGCATGGTCGCCCACGAGGCCGCCGAGGGCCACGCCCTCGTGGGCGACCTCGTCTTCGCACAGGGCATCGGCCGGACCGACTTCCCGCGCAGCGACCCCGCCGCGATGCTCCGCAGCCTGGACCGCACCTTCGCCGAGATCTCCGGCGACACAATGATCTACCCCGGACACGGCCCCTGGAGCGTCACGCTCGCGCAGGCGGAGCCGTACGCCCGCATGTTCATGTGATGAGCGCCGCCTCAGCCTCGCGGGACGACGTCGTGACGGCGCTCCGGACGGTGCTCGACCCGGAACTGCACCGCAGCATCGTCGACCTCGGCATGGTCGGCGACGTCGCCGTGGACGGCGGCCGCGTCACGATCAGCATCAAGCTCACCGTCGCCGGCTGCCCGCTCAAGGCCGAGATCCAGCGGCGCGTGGCCGAGGCGGTCACCCCCCTCCCCGGCGTCGACGGGGTCCACGTGACCCTGGACACCATGAGCGACGACGAGCGCCGCGAGCTTCGCTCCGGGATCACCGGCACCGAGACCCGGGAATCCCCGTTTGCCCACGGCGCCCGGACCAACGTGATCCTGGTGGCATCGGGGAAGGGCGGCGTCGGCAAGTCGAGCATCACCGCCAATCTGGCATGCGCGTTCGCGGCCCGCGGCCACAGCGTCGGCCTGCTGGACGCCGATGTCTACGGCTACTCCATACCGCGGATGATGGGCGCGAGCCGGGCCCCCGTCATGCTGGGCGACGACCTGATCCTGCCGGTGGAGGCCCACGGGGTGCGGCTCATGTCGGTTGGGTTCATGGCGAGTGACGACCAGCCGGTGATCTGGCGGGGACCGATGCTGCACAAGGCCCTCACGAGCTTCGTCACCGAGGTGTTCTGGGACGACCCCGACTACCTGCTCGTCGACCTGCCGCCGGGGACGGGCGACGTGTCGCTGTCGCTCGCGTCCCTCGCGCCCACCGCGAGGCTTGTGATCGTGACGACCCCGCAGCTCGCTGCGCAACGCGTCGCCCGGCGCGCGGCGGGGATGGCGCAGCGGGTCGACCTCGAGGTGCTCGGCGTCGTCGAGAACATGAGCTGGTTCGTCGCGCCCGACACCGGCACGCGCCACGAGATCTTCGCCGGCGGCGGGGGTGCGGCGCTGGCCGACGAGCTTCGCGTACCGCTTCTCGGCCAGGTGCCGCTCGAGTCCGACGTCGCGCAGGCCGGTGACGAGGGCACGCCGGTCGTGCTCGCACGGCCCCAGGCGGCCGCAGCGATTGCGCTGTCGAAGGTGGCGGATGCCGTGCTCGAGCGGGCGCCGGTCCGCGTCGCCCCCTGAAGCGCTTAACGGCGCGACGTACGACTCGTGCCGCCCGACACGGGCAGGCAGCGTGGGCGCGCGAGGGTACGATCGCCGCACGGAGTTGCTCGAGCGCGAGGTGGCGCTGGCCGATCTGGAGGCCGCGCTCGCCGAGTCGGCGGCCGGCCAGGGGCGTGTGGTGCTGGTGGCGGGGGAGGCCGGCCCTTCCCCGCGACTCGAGCCTGCCCACCCGTCACCCGCAGCTCCTCGGGGAATCGGCGTTCCGGCTGTGGCGGGGCCGGGGCGCTGGACGAGCCTCCGGGACGGGATGGAGGAGCCCTACCGCCGCTCGATCGCCGGCGACTGGGCCGGCGCCGCGCGCGAGTGGGAGCGACGAGGGTGTCCTTTCCAGACGGCTGAGGCGCTCTCGCACGCCGACGACGACCTGGGTGCGCTCCGACCGGCAGCGCGCCTGCGCGCCCAGCTGCGCCGCCGCGGCGCCACCGGGGTTCCGCGCGATCCGCGCCGCGCGACGGGCGAGAGCCCACTCGACCTGACCCCCGCAGCACGAGGTGCTGTGCATCGTCTGCGAGGGGGCCACCAACGTCGAGATCGCCG